>CAYOAD010000083.1:0-16180 GCA_964401845.1 uncultured Rhodospirillaceae bacterium
GGAGATTTTGGCGGCGGCCTCGGGGTCCTGGCCTTCCCAGGCGGCTTTATAGGCGTCGAGCCAGTCGGCATATTGCTCTCTGGTTAGCATCGGACCTCCCAAAGATTTACCAATCGATGATAGAAGCGTACTAGAAACTCGGCGGCGTGCAAGCGCTGACGACGACGCAGTCGACGTCGCCCAGATTGCGGAAGCGGTGGGGCTGGTTGGATTCGAAATAGTAGGCCTCACCGGGCCCCAGTATCCGTTGGCGCGGGCCCACCGTAACCTCCAATTCGCCCTCGATGATCATCGCCGCTTCTTGGCCTTCGTGCGAGAGCATGGCCCGGCCGGTATCGGCGCCGGGGGCGTAGCGTTCCAGCATCATCTGCAGGGACCGTTCGGAGAGATCCCGGCCCACCTGGCGGAAGGAAATTTCGCCGCTGACGATTTCCGTCAATTCGTGGCCGGCGAAGAAGACCTGTGGCTGGACGTTACCGTCGCCGGCGAAGAAGTCGTTGAGGGTGATGGGGATGCCGTCCAGCACCTTCTTCAACGATCCCACGGAGGGGCTGGTGCGGTTCTGTTCGATCAGCGAGATCGTGCCGTTGGTCACGCCGGCGCGGCGCGCCAGTTCGCGCTGCGAAAGGTTATGGGATTGGCGCACCGATTTGAGGCGGGCGCCGAGATCGAATTCCGTTTCAACGTCTTGGGTCATAAATGTCTTCCGACTTTGTTGTAGAAAATATTAAACACAAAGCGAAATAAAGGGTCAAGTTTTAAAATTTTAAACGAAAAATCGATTCTGGTGTTTAATTTATCCCATCGCCATGTTAGATTGTGGTTGAATTTCGAACAAATCAACAAATAAACCCGAAATCGGAGGCCGCCATGTCGACGTCCCAAGTGCCCAACAGTCTCGAAGAATTCTGGATGCCGTTTACGGCCAACCGCCAGTTCAAGTCCGCACCCAGGCTTCTCAAGGGCGCAAAGGACATGCATTACACCTCGCACGACGACCGTTCGGTGCTGGACGGCACGGCGGGTTTGTGGTGCTGCAATGCCGGCCACAACCGGGCGCCGATCGTCGAGGCCATCCAGGCCCAGGCCGCCGAAATGGACTACGCGCCGGCCTTCCAGATGGGCCATCCCAAAAGCTTTGAACTTGCCGCCCGCCTGGTCGGCATGTCGCCCGACGGCCTCGATCACGCCTTCTTCACCAACTCAGGGTCCGAATCTGTCGATACGGCCCTGAAGATAGCCATTGCCTACCACCGCGCCCGCGGCGAGGGTGGCCGCACCCGCCTGATCGGGCGGGAGAAGGGCTATCACGGTGTCGGTTTCGGTGGCATTTCCGTTGGCGGCATCGTCAACAATCGGAAATTCTTCGGCTCACTGCTGAACGGTGTCGATCATCTGCCGCACACCCACGATATGGAACGAAACGCCTTTACCAAGGGCCAGCCGGAACACGGCGCCGAACTGGCGGACGACCTGGAGCGCATCGTGGCGCTGCACGACGCTTCGACCATCGCCGCCGTCATCGTCGAGCCCATGGCGGGCTCCGCCGGCGTCCTGCTGCCGCCCAAAGGTTATCTCCAGCGCCTTCGCGAGATTTGCGACCGGCATGGCATCCTGTTGATTTTCGACGAGGTCATTACCGGCTTCGGCCGGCTCGGTTCCTCGTTCGCCGCCGAGCACTACGGCGTGCGGCCCGACATCATGACGCTGGCCAAGGGACTGACCAGCGGCACCGTGCCCATGGGTGCCGTGCTGACGTCGGGCGATATCTACGATGCCTTCATGACCGGCCCGGAAAACGCCATCGAGCTTTTCCACGGCTACACCTATTCGGCCCACCCGCTGGCCTGCGCCGCCGCGTTGGCTACGCTCGATGTTTACCGTGACGACGGCATGTTCGAACACTGCGCCGAGATCGCGCCCTATTGGGAGGAGGCGGTGCACAGCCTCAAGGGTCTGCCCAACGTGATCGACCTGCGCAACACCGGCCTGATCGCGGGCATCGAGCTCGAACCCATCGCCGGAGAGCCTACCAAACGGGCCTTCTCCGCTTTCCTAAAGGCCTACGACGCGGGCCTGCTGGTCCGCACCACCGGCGACATCATCGCATTGTCGCCGCCGCTCATGATCGAAAAATCACACATCGACGAGATGTTCGGCATTCTTGCCGGCATTCTCAAAGAACTAGACTGACGAGAATACCAGGAGTGCCCCCCATGCACATTGGCGTGCCCAAGGAAATCAAGACCCACGAATACCGCGTCGGCATGACGCCGGCGAGCGTTCGCGAAGTAATCGAGCACGGCCATAGCGTGACCGTACAGACCAAGGCCGGCGAGGCCATCGGCATGGAGGACGACGACTACCGCGCCGCTGGCGCCGATATCGCCGGGAACGCCGCCGACGTCTTCGCCACGGCGGATATGATCGTCAAGGTAAAGGAGCCGCAGGCTTCGGAAATCGCCATGCTGCGCGAGGGCCAAATCCTGTTCACCTACCTGCATCTGGCGCCCGATCCCGAACAGACCAAAGGTCTGCTCGACAGCGGCTGTATCGGCATCGCCTATGAGACGGTGACGGATCCCCGTGGACATCTGCCCTTGCTGGCGCCGATGAGCGAAGTGGCCGGCCGCATGGCCGTTCAGGCCGGCGCTCATTGCCTCGAGATGTACCAGGGTGGCCGCGGTGTTCTGCTGGGCGGCGTGCCCGGCGTGCCCTCGGGCAAGGTCGTCATCATCGGCGGCGGCGTCGTCGGTACCAACGCGGCGCGCATGGCGGTCGGTCTGGAATGCGATGTCGTGATGATCGACCGTTCGCTCGACCGCCTGGCCCAGCTCGATGAGATGTTCCGGGGCCGTATCAACACGATCTATTCCACCAAGGGCAATATCGAGGAACAGGTGCTGAGCGCCGACCTCGTCGTCGGCGCCGTTCTGGTTCCCGGCGCCGCCGCGCCCCACCTCGTTACCGCTGACATGGTCAAGGCGATGAAGCGGGGTTCGGTTATCGTCGATGTTGCCATCGACCAGGGCGGCTGCTTCGCCACCAGCAAGCCGACGACGCACGACAAGCCGACTTATGTCGTTGATGACGTCGTCCACTACTGTGTCGCCAACATGCCGGGCGCGGTCGCCGGAACATCGACGTTTGCGCTTAACAACGCGACGCTGCCTTTTACTTTGGCCCTGGCCGACCAAGGGTATCGCGAAGCGCTTTTGAGGGATCCCCACCTCTGCGCCGGACTGAACGTGCACACCGGCAGCCTCACCTATGAGGCGGTGGCGCGCGATCAGGATTTGCCGTACGTTCCGGCGGATCAAGTTCTCGCCGCCTGATTTTGAACGGACCCCGCTACACAAGGAACAAAAGACGATGACCAGAACGCTTACCCATTACGTCGACGGCAAGTCCGTGGAAGGAACGTCGGGGCGGTTCGCAGAAGTTGATGAAAGCGCGACTGGCGAAATCGTCGCCCAGGTGCCGTTGGCCACCGCCGAGGAAGTGGCGGCCGTCGTTGCCTCGTCCAAGGCGGCTTTTCCCGAATGGGCGGCCACGTCACCGCTGCGCCGCGCGCGCGTCATGTTCGAATTCAAGGCGCTGATGGAAAAGAACATCGATGCGCTGGCTGATATCGTCGTCGAGGAACACGGCAAGGTCCATTCCGACGCCAAGGGCTCGATCACGCGCGGCATCGAGATTGTCGAATTCGCCTGCGGCATTCCGCATCTGCTGAAGGGAGCGTTTTCCGATGACGTCGCCGCCGGCATCGATATGCACAGCCTGCGTCAGCCGCTGGGTGTGGTGGCCGGCATTACGCCGTTCAACTTCCCGGCTATGGTGCCGATGTGGATGTTCCCCATCGCGCTCGCCTGTGGCAACACGTTTGTGCTGAAGCCCTCGGAAAAAGATCCGACGATGGCCAATAAAATGGCCGAGCTGCTCAAGGAAGCGGGCCTGCCGGATGGCGTGTTTAACGTCGTGCATGGCGACAAGGTCGCCGTCGACGCTTTGTTGGAACACCCCGACGTCAAGGCCGTCAGCTTCGTCGGTTCCACGCCGATCGCCGAATACGTCTACCAGACGGGCACGGCCCATGGAAAACGCGTGCAGGCTTTGGGCGGCGCCAAGAACCACATGGTCGTCATGCCCGACGCCGACATGGACCAGGCCGCCGACGCGCTGATGGGCGCGGCCTACGGTTCGGCCGGCGAGCGCTGCATGGCGGTGTCGGTTGCCGTCGCCGTCGGCAATGCCGGCGAACAGCTGCTGGAACGCCTGGTGCCGGCTGCCGAGGCGCTCAAGACCGGACCCGGCATGGACCCGCAATCCGAAATGGGGCCGCTGATCACCGGCGAACATGCAGCCAAGGTTCGCGGCTACGTCGACCTCGGCGTCGAAGAAGGCGCCGATCTAGTTGTTGACGGCCGGACCTACACGCCGCCGCAGGGCTACGAAGGCGGTCACTTCATCGGCCCGTCGATCTTCGACAATGTCACCACGGACATGCGCATCTACAACGAGGAGATCTTCGGTCCCGTGCTCAGCATGGTCCGGGCGCAGGACTTCGACAGCGCCTTGGGCATGGTCAACGACCATGAGTTCGGCAACGGCACAGCGATCTACACGCGTGACGGCGACGCCGCCCGCACCTTTACCAACCAGGCCCAGATCGGCATGGTCGGCGTCAACGTGCCGATCCCGGTACCGCTCGCGTTCCATAGCTTCGGCGGCTGGAAGCGGTCGCTGTTCGGCGACCTTCACATGCATGGGCCGGAAGGCGTAATGTTCTATACCAAGCTGAAAACCGTGACCTCGCGCTGGCCGACCGGCATCCGCGCGGGCGCCGAGTTCACCATGCCCGTGCTGAAGTAGGCGCCGACAACAAGGGGGGAAGACGATGAACAACCTCAAGGGCGGCCTCATCCAAATGTCGTTGAAGGCCGATACGTCCGAGTCCGTGGAGACCATCCGCGACGCCATGATCGAGGCCCACATCCCTCTGATCGAAAAGGCCGGTCAGGACGGCGTCCAGGTGCTTTCAATGCAGGAGGTCTTCACGCAACCCTATTTCTGCCCGAGCCAGGATGCCAAGTGGTACGCCTCCGCCGAGCTGATCCCCGACGGCCCGACGACACAATTGATGATGGAGTACGCCAAGAAGTATAACATGGTCATTGTCGTGCCGATCTATGAGATGGAGCAGACCGGCATCTACTACAACGCGGCGGCTGTTATCGACGCCGACGGCACGTATCTCGGCAAGTACCGCAAGACGCACATTCCCCAGGTCGCCGGTTTTTACGAGAAGTTCTTCTTTAAGCCCGGCAACACCGGCTGGCCGGTGTTCGAGACCGCCTACTGTAAGCTCGGCGTCTATATCTGCTACGACCGGCATTTCCCGGAAGGTTGGCGCGGCCTGGCGCTGAATGGCGCCGAATATATCGTAAATCCATCGGCTACCGTAGCCGGTCTGTCGCAATACCTCTGGGAATTGGAGCAGCCTGCCAGTGCCGTCGCCAACGGCTGTTATATCGGCGCCAACAACCGGGTCGGCGAAGAAGGGCCGTGGAATATCGGCAAGTTCTACGGCTCAAGCTATTTCGTGAATCCGCGCGGCAAGATCATCGCCCAGGCCAGCGAGGATCAGGACGAACTGATCACCGCCGACATGGACATGGACATGGTGCGGGAAGTGCGCGATCTCTGGCAGTTCTTCCGTGACCGCCGGCCGGAAATGTACGACGAACTGGCGAACCCCTACCACGCCTGAGCGGATAGAACCCTAATCGGTCAATCGCCGTCCACCCACTCGAATCCCAGCACGACGCCGAGGGCGCGCGGTGTCTCCTCGCCCAAAAGGCGTTGCAGGTTGCGCATGAGCTTGCCGAGGTAGATCAGGCGATCCCGATAGGCCGGATCACCCACGGCATCGGGCAGGGAGGGGCCCAAATCGTCAATCACCTCGGCCGCCAATTCGAAGTTTGCGAGTGTGGACGAGGCGATCCAGCGGTCTTTCTCCGGCAGGACGGTGCCCAGGCCGGAAATCACGTAGAGATCCTTCAGCGCCTGAACGTTGATGACAAGGGAACGCAATCCCTGACCGCTCAACCGCCACTGTGTCCGTTTCGGTTTGGCGCGACCGGGCTCCCGGCCCAGCGGTCCGTATACCTTGCTGTCCCTGAGGAACTCCAGGGCGAAGGTGAAGGTACCGATCAAGGCTGCCGCGACGCTGTTGCTGTCCAGGTAGATCGGCGTGTGAAAGCCGGGTTTGAGCATGTACTCGGCGTAGGACGGGCTTTTGGACCACTCGTCGAACACCCGCTTTCCCTGATAGGCGACGTTCGCCGCAATCGCCGTTCCGTAAGCGCAGGTGTAGCCCTCCGAATCCGTTTTCGACGTCAGATTTTCGGAGGACTTACCGAACAGCACGCGTTCCAGTGCCGTCATACTTTGAACCGCCACGCTTTTTTCCCGCAGAGTTTCGAAGTTCAGGGCGTCGGGGTCTCGGGATCTCATAAGGCGGCGATACTGTCGGGCGCCGATTCCCCTCACGTCGGGCCAGAAGACAATGCGTTGCAGCCGGCCGAAATTGAGCACGGGGCCGAACCGGATAACCTCCGCCCGTGACCAGACGGTGACCAGCCTGGCGAACGCATTACGCGCGGTCTTCAACGAGGTTGGGGTTGGTTGTTTGCAGAAATCCGCCATCTCGTTTTGCATGCGGCGGGCTTCACGAACGAATTCCCCGTAGGCGGGAACGTAGAATTGTTCGACCGCACGGCGAATGACATCGGGGTGTTTGAATTCAGGCGGTTCGTCGTCCTGGGCAAGCGTGATCGAGTTGGGTAACCAGACCAGTGCAATTGCCAGAAGCAGGGAGCGGACAGCCTTCATGTCGATAATCCGGTCAAATGATTGTCCCAGCGGACCTTGCTCTGCTTGGGAGTGGCACTCGATGCGTCCAGGAACCTACCCCTTCCGCTGGTCACCATAAACGACGCACTGCGCCCAGGCGCAATTCCGGTCGCGCTGGGAAATCTGAATTGATTGATCATGCGATGTGATCGGGTGTCCCACACCACGGCGGTGCCGCCCCGGGAACTCGTGGCGCCGATCAGGGAGCCCGACCGATCGGCGGCAATGGAACCGACGTAATTTCGCAGTGCCCGCGTCGTCCCGGGCGGCAGTTCAATTAGTTCCGGAGGCCGGCCTCTGCGATGGTACCCGACCAGGGGCACCACGTCGTGCGCTGGACCCTCGTACTGACAGCCGAACCAGACTACCCCTCGGCGGTCAAGGCAGAGATGGCGGATCGATAGCTGATGGAGATGGGCGGGAAGGGCGACCTGTTCGACGATACGACCGCTGCGGCGATCCAGATAGGCCAATGATGGCTCCATCATCGGCAGATTAAGCTTCTGCCGCCTGAAGTCCGGATGGGTCAGAATACCGCCATTGGCCACCACGATGGTTTCACCATCAGGCAACAACAGCGCCTCGTGCGGTCCGATACCACCCGTCGGGATCTCTCCCAGGCGATTGAAGCCCGACGCCGCCTCGTAGATGCCGATCCTGCCTTGGGAAACGTCATAGGCATTTTCCGAAGCGTAGAGGAGGTCTCCCCGAGGGGCGAAAAAACCATGGCCGTAGAAGTGGCGGTTCGCCACCGCCTGGATCGTGCTGGTTGACGTCCTGCGCTCAATGTCCAGAACCAAGGCAAATTCACCCGGGCGGCGGGCAAACACAACCGCCTTTGACCCAGGTGGGTCAATGGCAAATCCGTGGCCTCGTCCAGGCAGCGCTGCCGAAAATACGATATTTCCGTTTCCGTCCAGCAGGGCGGCGGCGTAGCTGCCATCCTTATTTCGGCAGGCGGAAAGATATCTCGGTCCTTCGGCGCCAATTGAGATACCGGGAAGCAACCCAACGCCTCCGGTCATGGCCAGCATGCCCAGAACGGCCCTCCTATTCGGAACGTCGCGAAGCCGGGTCATAGCGATTGCAGGAACCTGATCAGGGCGGCTCTGTCCGCAGGCGGTAAATCAACCACCGTTTGTTGGGCTGAGTTCGCTTCGCCGCCGTGCCATAGAATGGCTTCCAGCAGGTTCCGGGCCCGGCCGTCATGGAGGAAGTACGTGTGTCCGTTCACCGTCTCGGTCAGGCCGATGCCCCACAGCGGTGCCGTCCGCCAGTCGCGGCCGGAGGCGTCGCCCACGGGCCTGTGGTCGGCCAAGCCTTCGCCCATATCGTGCAGCAGCAGGTCCGTGTGGGGCCAGATCAGCTGGAAGCGATGGGCCTTGTTGGGGGCGTCGCGCCGGGTTACGTATTTCGGCCGGTGGCAGGCGACGCAGCCCGCCTCGTAGAAGATCTTCTTACCGCGCAAAACTACGGGATCATCAACATCCCGCCGGGCGGGTACCGCCAGGTTGCGGGAATAGTGGACCACCAGGGGCAGGACGGGGTCCGGCGCTTCCGTGGCTGCCGTATTTTTCTCCATTCCCGCCGGCATGCCGAGGCACTCCGGTTGGTTCCGGGTACAGTCGCCCCAGGGGTTAGGCACCAGGGGCGTTGAGATACCGATATCTCCGGCAAAAGCGCCGGCCGACTGGGCGTCGATGAAGGGCATTGAGGCTTTCCACCCGAATCGTCCGATGACCAGTTTTCCGGTTTTGGCGTCGCGGGTCGTGCTCAGGTGTCCTTTGACGCCGTCGCCGTCGCGGTCTTCAGGATCCGCGTTGGCGCAAATGTCGTGGGGATGGATCTGCTCAATGAGACCTAGCCCGATCATCTGCGGCGCAACCCGGGGGGAAAGTTGTATCTCCGGATGCACCGGCCCGTAACCCGGATCGTCAATGCGGTATCGGGGCTTGCGCAAATAGGCGGTTTCGCCGCCGCCCAGCTTGACCTCAATCTCCTCGTAGCTGATCCCCATGCGCCCTTCGGCCCTTAACCCCGGAACGGCCAAGTCCTGCAATTGCCCGCCGTAGGTGGGTTCGGCGATCCTCATCACCGTTTTAGCCGCCAGCGCCTGCCGGTCGGCGGCTGTTTGCGGCGGTATCGATAGTCTGAGGAACATTGAGACCGCACTATCCTTGGCACTCTCGGGTGGGTGGCCACGGCCGTCCTTGAGGTGGCAGCGCTGGCAGGAGCGGGCATTGAAAAGAGGGCCAAGTCCATCCGATGCCTTGGTCGATGCGGGCGCGGACACCCAGACCTTTCGAAAGAGACCATTGCCGATTTTGAAATCCCGTTCGCCCTTGCCGCTGAGGTTGGTCAGCGGATGAGAGAAGGCGTTGTGGTTGGGCCGCCGTAACGATGTGCCGGCGCCGGCCGAATTTTTCTCAAATGGCTCGGCCTTGGAAAAATCGTCTGTCGGCCGGGTCACTGCATCGACACGTTTTTGATCAGTGTTGCTCAGGTCGGCTCGTGAGTGGGGAGGGCAAACGCCCTGCGCCCGCGTCAGGTCGACGGGGATGGCAACGGCAATGATCGCCAGGAAACATGCCAATCGACCCAAAAAAACCATTGTTCGAAACCGCCGATTACTTGAACACTGCGCCAGGGTTGTCGAGACTATCGGATCTCTCATGCTTCAGACTACCCAGGCCGAGCACGGAAACGACCCTTTCTATTGAGCGAAACTGATCGACCAAGGCGTCGATGGCCTGCTGTACCAGGGCGTTGCCCTCGCCGTTTTTTTCACGGATCAACTGATCGTATGCCTCGCCGGCCATTGCACGGTCCACGATGGCGGCCATGGCGGACTGGGTTCTCTCAAACTTGGCGATGAGTTCGGCGTTCACAACGTTGTTCCTTGCTGCGACAAGCCCCGAAAGACTTGGGCCTTCAACCAGCGATCCGTCGGTACGGCGATACTGGCCGAGATAGACATTGCGGATGCCCAGTGCATCGTAGTAGTGGGAATGGTGCGTGTTGTCGGAGAAACAGTCGTGCTCCTCCTCGGGGTCGTGCAGCAGGAGGCCAAGCTTCATGCGCTCTCCCGCCAGTTCCCCATAGGTCAGCGATCCCATCCCAAGCAGCATGCGCGCGAGGCCCTGCTCCGCGGACCTGTTCATGAGATCGTTTCGAGCAGCGCCGCCGTTGGGTTCCCAGGCGTCCCTCATGTAACTCAAATCCGACACCAGTAATTGGGCTGCCGCTTTCAGATAGGCGGCCCGTCGGTCGCAATTTCCGTTACTGCAGTTCCCGATGTCGTAATCGCTGGCCGGACGGTCGCCGGCGCCCGGCCCGGTGAAGTTCAGGTCCTGTCCCCAGAGCAGAAATTCGATGGCATGGTAACCGGTTGCGACATTGCCCTCGACGCCGCCTGCCTCATGCAGTTTTGTGGCGAGCAGGGCCGGCGTAATTCGGCTGGCATCCACTTCCTTGCCGTCGATCTTTAGGATCGGATTGGCGATCACGTTGACCGTGTAAAGGTCGTTTTCGTCCGATTCAGCGCCGTAGTAATCCGCGTCCACATAGTCAATCAGGCCTTCGTCCAGGGGCCAGGCATTTACCTTGCCTTCCCATTCATCGACCAGCGGATTGCCGAACCGGAATACTTCGGACTGTTGGTAGGGGACGCGGGCGTTCAACCATGCCTGTCTGGCAGCACCAAGCGTTTTTTCGGTGGGGCTTTCGATCAATAGGTCAACAGCCGCCTCGAGACCCTTGGCTTGTTCAAGGGAATCATCGTAAACGGCGTGTGCGATGTCCACATAGGTCTCCAGGACGGCCTTCGCCGCCGCCTGATCAGCGAGCGCGGGGCCGGCTTGCATGAGCCCGGCTGCCAGACCGGCCAGGGGTAAAATCCCGAATGTTGTCAGCGGTGGCCAGCGCCACATGGTACAGCCTCCTATCTCTTCAGCGCTTGCAACCCGCAGGCCGCCAGCACCATCTGCGTGACGGTCGCCTGGGCTTGATCGTAGTCCGCCTTGCCCAGGCGTTTCTTGCCCAGGACGGCCGCCACCTGGACTTCGAAATCTGCGTAGGTTTGGGTCGAGGCCCAAATCAGGAAGAACAGATGAACGGTGTCGACCGGCGCCATACGGCCGTCCTTGATCCAGGTGTTGAGTACGGCGGCTTTTTCCTCCACGAGATCGCGCAGGTGCCCGCCGAGGTAACCGTCCAGTTGCGGCGCGCCGTGCAGAAGTTCATTGGCGAACACTTTCGACGCGCTTGGACGTGTCTTGGAGTACCAGATTTTAGTTCGGATATAGGAGGTCAGGGCTTCCGCCGGGTCCGCTTCTGTGTGGATGTCATCCATCGGCGCCAACCACAAACTCAATATGTTGTCCAGCACCGCCCGGTAGAGCTGCTTCTTGGTGCCGAAATAGTAATGGATATTGGCCTTTGGAAGTTTAGCCGCTGCTGCGATAGCAGCGGTGGTGGCGCCGCCAAACCCCCGGTCGGCGAAGATACTCTCCGCCGCCCGGAGAATACGGGCTTCATTGGCACGGCGGTTGGCCGCGCGCTTGGCCGGCGGCAGCCCGCTGAGGCCGTCGCCCGCACCACCTTTGCGCGGAGACCTGGCGGTCTTCACGTTTTGTCCCGTACGTGCCATGCGCACCCCTTGTATCAGCCTATTAAACTTGACCAATTGGTCAAACTTACATTAGCTTTGATCAACAATATAGTCCGGCGGCGGAGAAATTTGTACGCTGGCAATTTATGGGGCGCATAGGGGGTGAAATGAGCCAAAACCGCGATGTCGCGACGGGGCGCCGCAGCCCGGCGGAATACGCCGAGGCATTCTCGGATCTGCATCCACCGCTGACGGACAGGCAGGCGGCGGTGGAAGCCAGCCGCTGTCATTACTGCCACGATGCCCCGTGCGTCGAGGCCTGCCCGACCGTCATCGACATTCCCGGATTTATCCGCCGCATCGCCACCGATAACGCCGTGGGCGCCGGCAAGACCATTTTGGACGCCAACATCATGGGCGCCACCTGTGCCCGCGTTTGCCCCGTGGAAGAGCTTTGTGAACAGGTCTGTGTGCGCAATGAAGGCGAACACAAACCCGTCACCATCGCGCAGCTTCAGCGCCACGCCACCGATGCCCTCATGGCCACCGGAAAGCAGCCATATTCCAGGCAATCGGAAAGCGGCAAGCGGGTTGCGGTTGTCGGAGCGGGGCCGGCGGGACTGGCCTGCGCCCACCGTCTGGCAACCTATGGTCACGACGTCACGATCCTCGAATCCAGGGCGAAACCGGGTGGTCTGAACGAGTACGGTTTAGCCGCTTACAAGATGCCGGACGACATCGCCCAAAAAGAAGTGAATTTCATTCTCGGCGTCGGCGGGATAAACATCGAAACGGGTAGGGCGCTCGGATCGGATGTCTCCCTGGACCAGCTTCGTGACGACTACGATGCCGTCTTTATCGGTATCGGACTGGGCGGGGTCAACGCCCTGGGCGTTGGCGGTGAGGACGATGACGCCGTACTCGATGCCGTCTCCTACATCGCTGACATCCGTCAGGCCGGCGACCTCGCCGACCTGCCCGTCGGTGGCCGCGCGGTCGTTATCGGCGGCGGCAACACGGCGATCGATATCGCGGTTCAGATAAAGCGCCTGGGCGCTGACGAGGTAACCCTGGTTTACCGGCGGGGGCCGGAGCAAATGGGTGCGACGGATTTCGAACAGGAGCTGGCGCAGACCAGCGGCGTCATCATCCGGCACTGGGCCAAACCTGCGGGCATCTCGGGCGGCAACTGTGCGGCAGCCCGGATCAGCTTTCAAAACACACAGCTCGGCAAGGACGGCAAGCTGGAAGACGCAGATGGCGGCTTTGATCTGACGGCCGATCAAATCTTTAGGGCGATCGGACAAACTTTCGAAGGCGGTTCGTTGGCAGGCGGCGAAGAGCCCGCGATGACCGGTGGACGCATCGAGATCGACGAGGAACGTAAAACCTCGCTACCCGACGTTTGGGCCGGCGGCGACTGCGTTCCCGGACAGGATTTAACGGTAAGTGCGGTTGAAGACGGAAAGTTGGCGGCGGAATCCATTCACCGCCGGCTCTCGCAATAGATATTGGAGACGAATGATGGCTGATCTCTCGTGCACGATCGGTGGTATCAAGTCACCCAACCCGTTCTGGCTGGCCTCGGCGCCGCCGACCGACAAGGAATACAACGTCGTCCGCGCCTACAGGGCGGGCTGGGGCGGCGTGGTCTGGAAAACCTTGGGCGAGGAGGGGCCGCCCGTCGTCAACGTCTCGTCGCGCTATGGCGCGGTGCATATCGGCGAACAGCGCATCTTCGGTCTCAACAACATCGAACTCATCACCGACCGGCCACTGGAAGTGAACCTGCGGGAAATCAAGCAGGTTAAGAAGGACTGGCCGGACCGCGCCCTTGTGGTTTCGTTGATGGTGCCGTGCGAGGAAGAAGCCTGGATCAAGATCCTGCGCGAGGTCGAGGACACCGAATGCGACGGCGTCGAGCTGAACTTCGGCTGCCCCCACGGCATGTCCGAGCGTGGCATGGGCTCGGCGGTCGGCCAAGTGCCGGAATATGTCGAAATGGTGACGCGCTGGTGCAAGGCCCACACCAACATGCCGGTATTGGTGAAACTGACGCCCAACGTGACCAATGTGCTGGGCCCGGCCCGCGCGGCGCACCAGGGCGGCGCGGACGGCGTGTCGCTGATCAACACGATCAATTCGATCACCTCCATCGATCTCGACATCATGGCGCCGACGCCGACGGTCGATGGCAAGGGCTCCCACGGTGGCTATTGCGGGCCGGCGGTCAAGCCCATTGCCATGCACATGGTGGCGGAGATCGCCCGCGACCCCGAATGCGCCGGCCTGCCCATATCAGCCATCGGAGGCATCTCGAACTGGCGCGACGCGGCGGAGTTCATGTCGCTCAACGCCGGTAGCGTACAGGTTTGCACCGCCGCCATGCATTACGGCTTCAAGATCGTCGAGGACATGATCGACGGCATGTCCAACTGGATGGACGCCAAGGGCTACGCCAAACTTTCCGATTTCCAGGGCAAGGCGGTGCCCAACGTCACGGACTGGCAGTCGCTCAACATGAACTACGAGATCGTCGCCGAAATAGACCAGACGAGATGCGTCAAGTGCGGTCTCTGCCACATCGTTTGTGAGGACACCTCGCACCAGGCGGTGGCCGCCGAACGCCGTGATGGTGAGCGGCATTACTCGGTGATCGACGAGGAATGCGTCGGCTGCAATCTCTGCATGCACGTGTGCCCGGAAAACTGCATCACGATGCGCAAGGTCGAGAACGACAAGCCCTACATGAATTGGACGGAAGACCCCCGCAATCCGCACCGCCAGGCTGCCGAGTAAAGGCAGTCAGGGATAACAGAAGGAATAGGCCAAGTGAGTGAAGCTTTGTCGCGTGGAGACAACCTCCGCGTAAACGGTCAGCGGCTCTGGGATTCGCTGATGGAAATGGCGCAGATCGGCGCGACCGAAAAAGGCGGCGTCTGCCGTCTGGCCCTGACCGATCTTGACCGCGAGAGCCGGGATCTCTTTTCCAAGTGGTGTGTTGACGCCGGATGCACCATCCGGGTCGACAAAATGGGTAACATGTTTGCCCGGCGTCCGGGCAAGAACAACGAATTGCCGCCGATCATGACGGGCAGCCATCTCGACAGCCAGCCTACCGGCGGCAAGTACGACGGCGTCTACGGCGTTCTGGCCGGCCTGGAAGTCGTGCGTACGCTCAACGACCTCAACCTCGAAACCGAGGCACCGGTCGAGGTCGCGGTGTGGACCAACGAGGAAGGTTCACGCTTCGCTCCGGCCATGGTGGCCTCCGGCGTTTTCGCCGGTGTCTTCGACCTGGACTACGGGCTTTCCCGCGCCGATCTCGACGGCAAGACGATGGGCGAGGAGTTGGAGCGCATCGGCTACGCCGGTGATGATGATGTCGGTGGGCGCGAAGTCGGCGCCTATTTCGAAGCGCACATCGAACAGGGACCGATCCTCGAGGACGAGGAGAAGACCGTTGGCGTCGTCACCGGAGCCCAGGGTCAGCGCTGGTACGAAGTAACGCTGACCGGCCAGGAAGCCCATGCCGGTCCGACGCCGATGCACACCCGCCGCGACGCTCTGGTGGGGGCTTCCCGCATCGTGACGGAGGTCAACCGCATCGGCCTTGAGAACCAGCCTTACGCCTGCGCCACGGTCGGTCTGATGCAGGTCACGCCCAATTCGCGCAACGTCATTCCCGGCAGCGTCTTTTTCGCCGTCGATTTCCGCCATCCCACCGACGAAGTCCTGTCCAAGATGGACGCCGAATTGCGCGAAGTGGCGGACGCGATCGCCAAGGATATCGGTTTGGAAATGGAGTTTGAGGAAATCTGGTATTCGCCGCCCGTCGCCTTTAATGAAGACTGCGTCTCGGCCGTGCGGGCGGCGGCGGAGAGCAGCGGCATCCCCCACATGGATATCGTTTCCGGCGCCGGCCACGACGCCTGTTACGTGGCGCGTGTGGCGCCGACGGCGATGATCTTCACGCCCTGCCTCAACGGCATCAGCCACAACGAAATCGAATCGGCCGAACCCGACGATCTTGAGGCCGGTTGCAATGTTCTTCTGCAGGCCATGATCGAACGGGCCAACGCCGGATAGAGTTTGCCGGCACATCATAACGAGGGTGGAGCGGATGATTGTTGAACAGATCTGGACCGGAAACGCCTACCGAAACTTCAACTACCTGATCGCCTGTCCGGAAACCGGCGAGGCGATGGCCATTGATCCGCTCGATCACGCCAAATGCCTGGGCCTGGCCAAGGACAAGGGCTGGAACATTACGCAGGTGCTGAATACGCATGAGCACGGCGACCATACCGGCGGGAATTCGAAAGTCATCGAGGCAACGGGTGCGGCGTTGCTCGCCCATCACAATGCCCAGGGAAAGATCCCGGGGATGGATCGGGGACTGGATGCCGGTGACGTCATCCGGGTCGGCAAGACGATAGAGATCGAAGCGCTGGATACCCCTGGGCACACCATGAGCCATATCTGCCTGCTAACGCGGACCGATCAGCCCGCGCTGATCTGCGGCGATACGTTGTTCAACGCGGGGGCCGGCAATTGCCACAACGGCGGCCATCCCAACGAACTTTACGATACATTCGCCAACCTCCTGTCGCAGTTGCCGGATGAGGCCCTGATCTATCCGGGCCACGACTACAT
>CAYOAD010000084.1:0-16115 GCA_964401845.1 uncultured Rhodospirillaceae bacterium
TTCTTCTCCATGGGCGATGCCAACAAGTTGAAGCGCCGGCCCAAGGACGTCGAGGAGACCGAGTTCACCAAGACCGGCATCCTCGGCGCCGGCATGATGGGCGCCGGCATCGCCTATTCGACGGCCATGGCGGGGCTCGAAGTGGTGCTGCTCGATACCGATCAGGAGACGGCGGAGAAAGGCAAGGCCTACAGCGAGGGCTTGCTGGCCAAGCGCGTCAGCCGCAAGCGCATGTCGGAAGAGGCGCGCGACGCCACCCTTGGCCTGATCAAACCGACTACCGACTTCGCCGATCTTGAAGGCTGCGATCTGGTGATCGAGGCCGTGTTCGAGGACCGCGCCATCAAGGCAGACGTGACCGCCAAATCGGAAGCCGTGATCGCGGACGACAAGATCTTCGCCTCCAACACCTCGACCCTGCCCATCACGGGCCTGGCCGAGGCCAGTGTGCGGCCCGAGAGCTTCATCGGCATTCACTTCTTCTCGCCGGTCGACAAGATGCCGCTGGTCGAGATCATCCTCGGCGAAAAAACCTCCGACAAGGCACTCGCGGTTGCCATGGACTACGTCAAGCGCATCCGCAAGACGCCGGTGGTGGTCAACGATTCGCGCGGTTTCTACACCAGCCGCGTCTTCGCCACCTACGTCGCCGAAGGCATCGCGCTGCTGGGCGAAGGCGTCAAACCGGCCCTCATCGAGAACGCCGGCCGCATCGCCGGCATGCCGGTGGGACCGCTGGCCCTGGCCGATGAGGTTTCGCTGTCGCTGATGCACCACATCCGCGAACAGACCAAGGCCGACCTGGGCGACAAATACCGTGCCGGTCCCGGCGACGACGTCACGACCAAGATGGTCGAGGACCTGGAGCGTTTGGGAAAGAAGGCCGGCAAGGGGTTTTACGACTATCCCGATGACGGCAAAAAATCGCTCTGGCCCGGTTTGGCGGAGGCCTTCCCGGTGGCCGACGAACAGCCCGAGGTCGACGAGATCGTCAAACGCATGATGTACGTCCAGTCCGTCGAGACGGCGCGCTGTCTTGAAGAAAACGTCGTGATGTCGCCCGAGGACGCCGACGTCGGCTCCATCCTTGGCTGGGGCTTCGCACCCTTCCACGGCGGCACTTGTTCGATGATCGACAGCGTCGGCATAGAGGACTTCGTCGCCGAATGCGACCGCCTGGCCCAGGCCTACGGCGAACGCTTCACGCCGCCGCAATCCTTGCGCGACATGGCCGCCGAAGGCCGCGGGTTCTATACGGAAGCCGCCAGCAAGGCGGCGTAACGGATTCCGAAGGGGGCACGTCTTTCGACGTGCCCTCACCGACCCCGATCCACACCCAGCGCGGTCAGTCGACCGGAGTTTCCAAGCATCAGGAGCCCCAACGCAAGGGCGGCGCTGTCGAGCGCTTCGGCATTGGCGTCGTCGGCGCTCAAGCCCTCGTCAACCAGCGCCGAAGAGATCGGGGCGAGGGCAGCGATGAGTTGCCCTGTGAAAGTGCGTTCCAAATCGCCAGTTATGACCTGCGACCGGCTCGACTGAAGGACCGTAAGCAAGAGATCGAGATCTTCCGGCTTGCCCCTGAAATAGGCGCTGAACTGGGCCAGCGCCCCGTCGCTCCCGGCCCGTGCCGCGCCCGCCCGGACATTGCGGGCGGCGAGGGCGAGCGCCTTGCCGGCCAGTTCCACCAGTAAATGATCCTTCGAGGGATAATGGGCGTAGAGCGCGCCGGGGGTGTAGTCCGCTTCCTTGGCGATGGCCCGCATGGTGGCGCGGTCAAGACCGTTGCGTGCGATGACGCGGCGGGCGGCGTCGAGAATGCCGGCGCGTTTGTGATCGCTCAAGGCCCGGCGGCGCGGGGATTTGGCTGGCATGATGGAGCAGAATTAAACATAGATATAATAAATGAACAATGTTTAATATTTCATGGGCCTTCCTAGCCAAAACGCGGTATCATCATTCCCGCGAAAGCGGGAATCCATTTTTCTTGTTTTTTTTCAGAGATTTGTGTGAAACGAAAAAAGACAAAGTGGATTCCGGGTCAGGTCCGGGATGACGTCCAGGCAAACGGTTTCCGCCGGCCGTCATTCCCGCGAAAGCGGGAATCCAGGTTTCTTTTTTGTTGAGCGTCGACCTCTTCACCAGCCCAATTGCCGCGATGCCAGGTCCTTCATGATTTCCTCGGTGCCGCCGCCGATGGCCAACACCTTGGTTTCGCGGAAAATGCGTTCGACCTTGGTGCCTTTCATGTAGCCGGCGCCGCCGAAGATCTGTACGGCTTCCGAGGCACAAAACGTCATGGTCTCGGTGGCGAGGTTCTTCAGCATGCAGATTTCGGCGATGGCGTGTTCGCCCTGGTCCAACCGCCAGGCCATGCTCTCGAGGTAGGCCTTGAGGGCGTTGATCCGGGTCGCCATGTCCACCAGCTTGTGGCGTATGACCTGGTGCTTGATCAACGGCCTGCCGAAGGTCTCGCGCTGCCGGGCGTATTCGAGCGATTCCTCGTAGGCGCATTTGGACATGCCGTAAGCCATGCCGGCGATGCCGAAGCGCTCGGAATTGAAGTTGAGCATGATGCCGGAAAACCCGGCGTTTTCGGCGCCGACCAGATTGTCCGCCGGCACCCGGCAGTCGTCGAAGTAGAGCGTCGCGGTGTCCGACGAATGCCAGCCCATTTTCTCCAGCTTGGTGCGGGTGAAGCCCGGCGTGTCGCGTTCGATCAGCAACAACGAGACGCCGCCCATGCCTTCGCCGCCGGTGCGCACGGCGACGGTGTAATAGTCCGCATTGAAGCCGCCAGTGATGAAGGTCTTGGAGCCGTTGACGATATAATCGTCGCCGTCCCGCACGGCGCGGGTTTTGAGGTTGGCGACGTCCGAGCCGCCGCCCGGTTCCGTGATGCAGAGCGCCGCCAGCTTGCGTCCCGAGAGGATTTCCGGAACGACGGTCTGCTTGATCCGCTCGCTGCCCAGCGCCACCAGGGGCGGCGTCGCGATATTGTGGGCGGCCAGCGCGGCGCTGACGCCGCCGGCGCCGGTGCGGCCGATTTCCTCGTGGAAAATGATCTGGTGGAAGAGGTCGGTATCGACACCGCCCAGCTCCTCCGGATAGCCCATGCCGCGCACGCCGATCTCGGCCGTCTTGGCAAAGAACTCGCGGGGGATTTCGCCGGCTTCCTCCCAGGCGTCGACGTTGGGCATGATCTCATTGTCGACAAAGCGGCGCAGTTGATCGCGGAAGGCCTCGTGTTCCTGGGTGTAGTACTGCGACATGGCGTTCATTGCTGGCTCCAGTTTGACCTATTCCGCGACGGCGTCCGGTTCGACCAGCATCAACAGTTGGCGCGGGCTGACCTGATCGCCTTCGGCCACGGCGACGTCCGTAACCGTTCCGTCGACGCCGGCGCCGATCTCGTGTTCCATCTTCATGGCTTCGATCACGACGAGGATATCGTCGGCCGCAACTGAAGCGCCGGCGGCGGCGTTGACACGCACGACGCGACCGGGCATGGGCGCGATGAGACGGCCGTCGCCCCCGGCAGCACCGGCTGAGCCCTCGGGCGCGGCTTCGGCGGCGGAAACGGTTATGCCGCCGGCCGAGACGTGGACGGCGTTGCCGTCGCGCATCCAAACGGCGCTGCCTTCCACGCCGGCAAACTCGTAGCGCACCGCGTCGATACTGCGTTCGAGGATTCGGATCATGGCCGGTTCGCTACCTTCGCGGGCGACGGTGTAGTCATCGCTCCGCATCGTCACGTCGACCTCGACGGCGTCGGCGGAGCCGAATTCAATACGCAGCGGCCACTCGCAGACGCCGGTGCTGAACCATGGCGCCTCGGCGCCGGCGTCGCGGGTCGCCAACAGGGCGGCGGCCAGGCAGGTTACGGCGGCTTGGTCCGTACCCGCCATGAGATCGTCGCCGCAGTCCTCGATAAAGGCCGTGGTCGCCCCGCCGTCGGCAAAGGTTTGGTGGCCGAGACAACGGGCGAGAAACACCTGATTGGTGCCGACGCCCAGAAGCGTGCAATCCGCCAAGGCCTGGATCAGTTTGCGTCGGGCGTCCTCACGGCTCGGACCGAAGGCGGCGATCTTGGCAATCATCGGATCGTAGAACGGTGTCACCTCCATGCCGTCCGCCACGCCGTGATCGGTGCGCACGCCGTTTCCTTCGGGTGGCGACCAGTTCAAGACCCGGCCGGTTTGCGGCATGAAATCGGCCGCAGGATCTTCGGCATAGAGGCGCACCTCAATGGCATGGCCGTCGAATTTTACGTCGTCCTGGTCCAGCGGCAGATCTTCGCCGCGCGCCACGCGCAGTTGCCACTCGACGAGATCGAGGCCGGTGATCATTTCCGTCACCGGGTGCTCGACCTGGAGGCGGGTATTCATTTCCATGAAATAGAACGCGCCGTCGTCGCCCAGCAGAAACTCGACCGTCCCGGCGCCGACGTAGCCGATGGCCTGGGCCGCCTTGACTGCCGCCTCGCCCATGCGGGCGCGCAAGTCGGCGTCGACGGCGGGGGAGGGGGCTTCCTCGATAACCTTCTGGTGGCGGCGCTGCACCGAGCAATCACGCTCACCCAGGTGCACGGTATTTCCCTGGCCGTCGGCAAAGACCTGGATTTCCACGTGGCGTGGCCGGTCGATGGCCTTTTCCAGGATCAGTTCGTCGGAGCCGAAGGCTGCCAGCGATTCGGATCGGGCAGACGCCAGAGCCGCCGCCAGGTCTGCGGCATCGTCGACCCGGCGCATACCGCGTCCGCCGCCGCCGGCCGCCGCCTTGACCATCAGGGGATAGCCGATGCCGCCCGCCTCTTTCGTGAGCGCGTCATCCGACTGGTCCTCACCCGAATAGCCGGGCACGCACGGCACGTCCGCTTCGGCCATCTTGATCTTGGCCAGGCGTTTGTTACCCATCAGGCGCACGGCGTCAGCGGGCGGGCCGACGAAGGTCAGACCGGCGTCCGCACAGGCTTCGGCGAAGTCGGCGTTTTCGGCCAAGAAGCCGTAGCCGGGATGCACGGCATCGGCACCGGCGGACTTGGCCGCCGCGATGACGTTGTCGATGGCGAGGTATGATTCAGGCGCCGGCGGCGGGCCGATGCAGACCGCGTTGTCGGCGGCCTGGACATGGGGCGCGCCCGCGTCCGCCTCGCTGAAAACGGCGATGGTTTTGATGCCCATGGCGCGGGCCGTGGCAAAAACGCGGACGGCGATTTCACCCCGGTTGGCGACGAGTAGTGTGTTGATCTGTTTGGCCACGCGTTCAGGCTCCCTCGCCGCTCGAATTCCAGTCCGGTTTGCGCTTTTCGATGAAGGCGCGCATGCCTTCCGTGCCTTCGGGCCCGCGGGCCGAGTGGGCGAACATCTCTGACGCGGCGTCCAACAACTGCTCCAAAGGTCCGATACCGACATCCAGCATCAAGCGCTTGGTCATGGCATTGGCGCCGGGGGCGCAGCGGGCGACACGCTTGAGCGTCGCGGTCAGGGCCGCCTCCAATTCGTCGTCGCCGTCATGGACTTCGTGGACGATGCCCAGTTCGCAGGCCACTTCGGCGTCGATGGCGAGGCCGCTGAGGGCGAACCGCCGGGCCTGCGTCAGGCCGATGCGTTGCACCACGAACGGGGCGATCTGGGCCGGCGGCAGGCCCAGGCCGGTTTCCGGCAGGGCGAAACTGGCGCCGCCGTGGGCCAGGGCGATGTCGGAGACGCAGACCAGGCCGAAGCCGCCACCCCGCACCGCGCCTTCGACCACCGTGACGACGGTTTGCGGGGCGTTATTGGCGGCGGTGATCATGCGGCCGAAACGCCGGTTGAAGGCTTGCAGGGAATCGTCCTCGCCCTCGGCGGGCGCCAGGGCCGAGGACATGTCCTTGATGTCGCCGCCGGAACAGAAATTGCCCTCCGCGCCCCGCATGACGACGGTGCGGACGCCGAGGCCGGCGAGGCTGGCAAATACCTCTTCCAATTCGTTCACCATGGCGTTGTTCATGGCGTTGCGCGACTTTGGGCGGTTCAGCGTGAGGAACAGAACGCCGTCCTCATTGAGACTTAGGTCCAGCGTCTCGCAGTCGGGGAGGGGGGGCGCATCAGTCACGTTTTTTGTTCCCCTTGCCGGGCAGGGTGCCGTCGAGCTTGGCGATGATACCGAGCATGATCTCGTCGGCGCCGCCGCCAATGGAGCCGAGCCGCGAATCCCTCAGGTAACGGTTAACGTCGCTCTCCCACATGTAACCCATGCCGCCGTGGAACTGGACACAGGCGTCGGCCACCTCGCGGCTGAGGCGGCCGCACTTGAGTTTGGCCATGGAGGCGAGGCGGGTGACGTTTTCGCCGCCGATGTATTGTTCGACCGCCTGGTAGACCAGGGCGCGCAGGCTCTCGACCTCGGTCCCCAGTTCGGCCAGGCGAAAGTGGACGACCTGGTTGTCGAGGATGGGCTGGCCGAATGTCTGGCGGTTGCGGGTGTAGTCGATGGTGATGTCCATGGTCATTTCCATGGCTTTGAGACTGGCCGCCGCGGCCCACAGGCGTTCCTCCTGGAACTGCAGCATCTGGTACATGAAGCCCGCATTCTCATCGCCGATGCGGTTGCTTTGTGGCACCCGCACGTCCTCGAAGAACAACTCGGCGGTGTCGGAGGACGCCATGCCCAGTTTCTTGAGCTTGCGTCCGCGCACTACACCCGGGCTGTCCATGGGCACCATGATCAGGGACTTGTTCTGATGCGGTTTGCCCTCGGATGTATTCGCCAGGAGACAGACCCAGTCGGCCTGATGGCCATTGGTAATGAAGATCTTCGATCCATTGATGACGTAATCGTCGCCGTCCTTGACGGCCTTCGTCTTGATGCCGGAAACGTCCGAGCCAGCGCCCGGTTCGGTGACGCCGATACAGCCGACGGCGTCGCCCGATATGGCTGGGCGCAGGAATTCCTCCTTTATGGCGTGGGACCCGAAGCGCGCCAGGGCCGGGGTGCACATATCGGTCTGCACGCCGATGGCCATGGGTACGCCGCCGCAGCGAACGCGCCCCAATTCCTCCGTCATCACCATGCCGTAGGAGTAGTCGAGGCCGGAACCGCCGTATTCCTCGGGCTTGGTAATGCCCAATAAACCCGCGTCACCCATTTTTTTGAACAGCTCGTGGGCGGGGAACAATTCGTCTTCCTCCCACTGGTCGACGTGCGGATTGATCTCGTTGTCGACGAAGCGTGCGACGGAGCGTCGGATTTCGTCGTGTTCGGTGGTGAATTGCATTTGGTACTCCTAACCGCGGGCGACGCCGAAAGTATTGGGGCGGGTGGCGCGAATCTGGGCCTCGCGCGCGACCGAGAGGGCGAAGCCGATGACGCGGCGCGAATCGCGGGGATCGATGACGCCGTCGTCCCAAAGGCGCGCCGTTGCGGCCAGGGCGCCGCTTTC
Source organism: uncultured Rhodospirillaceae bacterium (assembly GCA_964401845.1). GTDB lineage: Bacteria > Pseudomonadota > Alphaproteobacteria > UBA2966 > UBA2966 > CAYFKJ01. Next base: position 7,421 of record CAYOAD010000084.1, read on the forward strand.
CTTTTCCGTGCGATCGATGATGGACTGGCCCATGGCCTTAACGGCGTCTTCGTCGAGCTCGAGGCCGTCGCGCTCGAACTTGGCGCGGGTGATGATCTCCATAACCATGGCCGCCTGCTCGCCGCCCATCACGGCGATCCGCGAATTGGGCCAGGAGAAGACGAAACGCGGATCGTAGGACCGGCCGCACATGCCGTAGTTGCCCGCCCCGAAGGAGCCGCCGGTCATCAACGTGACCTTGGGCACGGGCGCGTTGGCGACGGCCTGGATCATCTTTGAGCCGTGTTTGACCATGCCGCCCGATTCCGAATCCTGGCCGACCATGTAGCCCGTGGTGTTCTGCAGGAACACGAGCGGCGTGTCGGACTGGCTGCACAGCTGAATGAACTGGGTGGCCTTGACCGAATCGTCTGGCATGATCGGGCCATTGTTGCCGATGATCCCGCAGGCGTGGCCCTCGATGCGAGCGTGGCCGCAGACCGTGTTGGGGCCGTAAAGCGGTTTGAAATCGGTGAAGTCGGAACCATCCACCAGCCGCGCGATCAGTTCGCGGACCTCATAGGGTTTCCGGTAGTCGACCGGCACCAGGCCGCACAATTCGTCAATGTCGTGGACCGGATCGGCGAACTCCCGCGCCCTGCGCCCGCCGACGTCGCGGTTCCAGTTGAGTCGGGAGACAACCTCGCGGGCCTGGGCGATGGCGTCGGCGTCGTTCTCAGCCATGTATTCCGCCGTGCCGGCCAGGGTGGCGTGCATCTCCGCGCCGCCGAGATCCTCGTCGTTGGTTTCTTCGCCCGTCGCCGCCTTCACCAGCGGTGGGCCGCCGAGAAAGACCTTGGCCCGGCCCCGCACCATGATGTTGTAATCCGACATGCCCGGCATATAGGCACCGCCGGCGGTGGAGGAGCCGTGCACGACGGTAATGATGGGCAGTCCGGCCGCCGAGAGATAGGCGAGGTTGGCGAAGATCTTGCCGCCTTCGACGAAGATTTCCGATTGGTACAGCAGGTTGGCGCCGGCGCTCTCGATCAGGTTGATGACCGGGAGTTTGTTTTTCAACGCGATTTCCTGGGCGCGCAGGCTCTTCTTCAGACCCATCGGTGTGATGGCGCCGCCCTTGATGCCCGAATCGCTCGCCGTAATCAGGCAGCGCGTGCCGGAGACGTAACCGACGCCGACAATGTTATTGCCGCCGGCGATATTTTTGTCGCCATCGTCGTCGTGCATCTTGTAGCCGGCCAGCGTCGAGAGCTCGACGAATGGCGCACCGCGGTCCAACAGCAGGGCAACACGCTCGCGCGGCAGCAACTGGCCGCGCTGATGGAAGCGCTCCCTGCGGCTGGCGGAATTATCCCGAACTTTCTGCTCGAGCCCCCGGAATTCCTCGATCAGGTCGAGCATGGCGCTGCGGTTGGCCGCGTATTCCTCCGACGCCGGATCCAATGATGTTTCCAGTACCGCCAATTTCTACTCCTCTTGATCCAGGACCCGTGGATTTTCCGCACGATGAAATCCGTTGTAGGGCTTCGAGCGGTCATGATCGACGGCTTCCCATAGTGACGTGCCGAGAATGACGCCGCCGTCGATGCGCACCGTGCTGCCGGTAATGAACGAAGCTCCCTCCGACAGCAGAAACGCGATGGTCGCACTGACCTCCGATTCCGTGCCGACGCGCTTGAGGGGTACTTCGGCGGGCAATTTGGGAATGAGTTCCCTGACGGCGCCGTCATAGGTATCCATGCCCGATGAAATGATCCAGCCGGGCGCCACGGCATTAACGCGGACGCCGGCGGCGGCCCATTCGAAGGCCATCGTGCGTGTCAGGTTCTCCATGCCGGCGCGTGCAGCCCCCGAATGACCCATACCCGGCATGCCGCGCCACATATCGGCGATCATGTTGACGATGGCGCCGCCGTTGTCGGCCATGGATTGGCTGAACACTTCACGGGCCATCATGAACCCGCCCGTCAAATTTGTCGCAACAACCGCATCGAAGCCCTTCTTGCTTATGCCGACCAGCGGACTGGGAAATTGGCCGCCGGCGTTGTTGACCAGACCGTGGATGGGGCCCCGGTCGGAAATGACGCTGGCCACTGTCTCACGCACGCCGTCTTCGTCGCGGATGTCCGTGCTGCGCCAGCTGGCCTGGCCGCCGTCTTCGCCGATTTCCGCCGCGACGGTCTCCAGTTTTTCCTCGTTGCGGCCGACCAAGACGGTATGCGCCCCCAGAGCCGCCAATTCGTGGGCGGTACAGCGGCCGATGCCGCTGCCGCCGCCGGTCACGACAACGGTTTGACCCGAAAATAGATCGGGGCGAAAGACCGACCGATAGGTCATGTGCCTCCTCAAGGGGACGCGAAAAGGCGGCCTTTGGGGGATCCGTTGGCCGACTGCGTTGACAGTATCCTAGATTGACGTTTACGTTAACGTCAAGCTGACTCGCAGCGATCCCAACGAACCGGCCCTCAAAGTCACTGGACTGGGCGTGAACAAAACTGGAGAGAACAATATGAGCCTGGAATCCGTGACCGACAAAATTCGCGGCAACATGGATGAAGACAGCGGCTTCGGCGCCACGGTCAAATTCGACTTCGGCGACGACGGCATGCTGTTTCTGGATGGTGTGACCGTGCCCAACGTTGTCAGCAATGACGACAACGAGGCCGATTGCACCATCACCATCAGCCTTGAGGATTTCGAATCCATGTTGGGCGGCGACCTCGATCCCACGACGGCGTTTATGATGGGCAAACTGAAGGTCGACGGCGACATGTCGGTCGCCATGAAGCTCTCCAGCCTGATCCACTAGACGGAGGCGGTCCGCCGGCGCGATATGTCCTCGGCCGACGACAAACCCGTCACGGACCACTACGCCCATGGCGGCCTGTTGGCGGCGTTCGAGGCCGCCGTCCGGGCGGCGGGCAAAACGACGCGCGACGTAACCATCGATGACCTGGCGCCGGCTGACGAGTTTCATGTCGGCGGGCGCCGGGCCTCGGTGCATCTTATCGACCTGCTCGAATTTTCACCCGCAGATCATGTCCTGGATGTCGGTTGCGGCATCGGCGGCACCGCACGGTTTGCCGCCGACCGCTACGGCAGCCGCGTCAGCGGTCTCGACCTAACGCCGGAATTCGTCGAGGCGGGCAACGCCATTTGCGGCTGGGTCGGTCTGAAAGACCGCGTTCAGCTGCATCAAGGCAGCGCTCTCGACATGCCGTTCGCTGGTGACAGCTTCGACGGCGGCTACATGATGCATGTCGGCATGAACATCGAGGCGAAGGCGGATCTGTTCGCCGAAGTCCATCGCGCGCTAAAGCCTGGCTGCAGGTTCGGCATTTACGACGTGATGCGGACGGGCGGCGGCGAGTTGTCGTATCCGTTGCCCTGGGCCGGCGAGGCAAATGCCAGCTTTGTTACCGCGCCCGAGGATTACGAGCAGGCCTTGTCGCGCGCCGGATTTGAAATTGTGGCGCAGAACGATCGCGGCGATTTCGCGCTCAGCTTTTTCAAGGAACTACGTGTTGCCGCTGCAACTGCGGGACCACAGCCCATCGGCATGCATATCGTCTTGGGCGAAACCGCGGCCGCCAAAGTCAAAAACCTCGTCGCCAGTCTAACCGCCGGAAATATCGCCCCGGTGGAGGTGATTGCGGAAAAAACCGCCTAGGCATTGATCTTCTCTTGAATATTAGAATTATCTAATATATATACTCCCCAGCATTTGGATGGCGCCGGCGGGCAACACGGCTGGCCGAAATCAGGAGGGGATAACGATGAACAGAGTTCCGGAAATCGACGCGGCAACGACGGCAAGCTGGCTTGAAGCTGGTTCGACGTTATTGGTCGACGTACGCGAGCCGCATGAGCATGCGCGGGAGCATATCGGCGGTGCATCGCTGATGCCGATGTCCCGCTTCAGCCCCGCGGAATTCGCCTGGGATCAGCGCATCGTCGTCCATTGCGCCACCGGCATGCGCAGCGCACAGGTCGTCCAGTTCCTGGCCGCCCAGGGCTACGCCGACGTCCACAACATGTCCGGCGGCATCATGGGATGGAAGCAGGCCGGACTGGCGACCTCCGCCTGATTACTCAATCCGAGATTTTCGCCCGTCCATTGTCGATTACAACGTTGCCGCGCTCGGCAACGCGGCAGCGGAAGGAGACGGTATCGCCGTCTCGCCACATGTCGGTGACGATGCTCTCGCCGGGAAACACGGGCGAGGAAAAGCGCACGTCGATTTCCGTCAGCTTCGCCGGATCGTAACCGCAGAAGGTTTTCAGCACGGCACGCCCCGCGTTGCCGTAGGTGCAAAGCCCGTGCAGGATCGGCCTTGGGAAGCCCGCCGCCGCCGCGAATTCGGGATCCGAGTGCAACGGATTGCGGTCGCCGGAGAGGCGGTAAACGAGCGCGGCCTGCGGCAATGTCGCGAAGGTGCAACTCGCATCGGGTTCGCGGTCCGGAATGGTATGCGGGGCGGGGGAGGGGCCGGGCGAGCCGCCGAAACCGCCGTCGCCGCGGGCAAAGATCGTCGAGACGCCTGTGCATAGCGGCTCTTCCGATCCCTGCAGTGTGGTTTTCGATTCCACCAGGATCAGCGCGCCCTTGTCGGCGCCCTTGTCGAAGGCTTCCTTGACCCGCACCCGGGTGACAACGGAGGCCGACGCCGGCAGCGGTTGGTGGATGGTCATGCGTTGTTCTCCGTGCACCACCTTGACGAGGTCGACCTCCGCCTGATTGAGCCAGGCGTCGGCCCAGGTCACGACCGTTGACATGGTCGGCAGGGCCTTGAGGTTTTTTTCGTAAACGAACTGCAGCTCGTCGGTGTCCATGGGATCGGCGCCCAGGCCCAAACCGAGGGCGTAGAGCATGGTGTCGCGCTCCTCGTAGGTGCGTTCCATGGTGGGTCCCTCCAGGGACATCAGCTTTTCGTAGTCCATCTTGTATCTCTACCTTTCCAGCCCGAACCAAATTCAAATTCGTCGACTAATCTTCCATCAAGGCGCCCGCCTGGCGTGATTCCAGGGGCTCCGTACCGACTACTTTACAGATGCCCTGGCCCGGACGCACCAGCTTGTCGACCTGCCGGCTGAGGATCAGGCCGTCGGTGCCGGCATGAACCGGCGTACGCGCGGTGGTGGGATCATCCGCCGACGGGTCGACGATCTCGGCTATGAGATCACCCTTTGTAACCATATCGCCCAGCTCCACGGCGTAGGCCGCGACACCGGCGCTAGGGGCATAGACGATTTCCGTGGCCTCCAGCGGCGTTCCTTCGCACAAGGCGTTCGGGATCGCCGGCGCGTCGCCTTCGATGAGACCCCGGCGCGTCAGGAACCGCACGAGCGCTTGGGCATCGGAGAAGGCGAGCGCGTCGCTGACTTCCGCTTGGCCGCGGTATTCCACGGTACCCGCCAGGCACGCTGGTGGAATGGGATGATCGGGAAACATTTCCGCCAGCCGCCACCAGGGATTGCCGCAGGCCTCGTCAAACGGCCCGCCGCCTGAATCGTCGGCCAACAGAACGGCGCGCAGTCCAAGCTCGGCACAGAGGTCGGCGGCGTCGGGCCACAGTGGCGTTCCGAGGTAGATATGCATCAAGGCTTCGAGATCGCAATGGAGATCGAGCACGATATCGGCGTCAACCGCCTCAGCCAGGAGCGTTTGGCGCAGAGCCTGGTGGGCGGTCGTGGCGTCGAGGCCGTCGACTGCGGACTTCAGCGCAGTGCGGATCGCGGCGATATTGGCCTCGGCGTCGGCACCGAGCTTGCCGGTCAGATCGTCCTCGATCAACGGGGCCAGATCGGGGAATCCGCGGTTAAAATTGCCACCGCCGTCGAGGTTGAGACGGCCGACGTGGTAGCCCTCCAGGTTTTGGGAAAGCCCGATGGGATTGGCGACCGGCACCACGACAATTTCACCTTGGAGCCGCCCGTCAGCGTCGGCTTCGATCAACGCCCGCAACAGGTGGTGCCCGACCAGCAGCCCCGGTGTTTCGTCGGCGTGCAGGGCCGCCTGGAAGTAGGCTTTGGGCCGGGCGCCCGGATTGCCGAGCCGGTGGACGGACAGCTGGTAGGTCGTCCCGGGACTCATTGCCGGCAGCGCAACGGTGTCGATGGTATGTGTCATCGCGGTCGAGTTTCCTGTATGAGTCGAAGGCTGTTCGGGCAGGCCGTCCGAATCCGGTGAGATTGACACATTTGAAGGACCCGCGTCATGGAATTTGAAACCATCACTCTCGACACCATGGACGGCATCGCGCACGTCACGCTCAACCGTCCCCGGGTCCGAAACGCCATGAACACGGCTTTCTGGAGCGAGATCAAGACGGCGTTCGAAACTATCGACCGCGACCCCAAGGCCCGCGTCGCCGTGATCAGCTCGACCGGACCGCACTTCACCGCGGGCCTCGATCTTTCTTCATTCGGCAGCATATTGGCGCCGTCTGACGGTGACGAAGGCCGCCGCCGCCATGCGCTGCGCCGGCTCATCTTGGATTTGCAGGGATGTTTCAGCGCCATCGAGAACTGCCGGGTGCCGGTTCTAGCCGCGGTGCAGGGCGGCTGCATCGGCGGCGGCGTTGATATGGTGAGCGCCTGCGACATGCGCTACTGCAGTGAGGACGCTTATTTCGTCATCAAGGAGATCGATATCGGCATGACTGCGGATGTCGGAACGCTGCAGCGCCTGCCCCACCTCATCCCCGAAGGCCTGGTCCGCGAGCTTGCCTATACCGGCCGCAACATGACGGCGCCCGAGGCGCAGGCCGCAGGCCTGGTCAATGCGGTTTTCGCCGATCATGAGGCGCTCAACGCCGGGGTGCTGGAAATCGCCGCCGCCATTGCCGCCAAATCGCCGCTGGCCGTCGCCGGCACCAAGGAGATGCTCAACTACACGCGCGATCACTCGGTGGCCGACGGTCTCAACCACATCGCCACCTGGAACGCCGGCATGCTGGTGACGGAGGATCTGATGGAGGCCATGGCCGCCAACAAGGCCAAGCGCGCGCCGGTCTTCAAGGATCTCGACGAGGCGGTCGGAACCGGCTGAAAGTAACAAACTTTGCATCGCATCGGATTTGGTGACATTACGCTGGTCATCCTGATCGGCGTGTTCTGGGGATTGAACTGGCCGGCCGTAAAATTCATTCTCGGTGAAGTGCCCCCCTGGTCACTCCGCGCCGTCGGGCTGTCCAGCGGCGCCGTCCTGCTGACGGCGCTGGCACTTTTTTTCAGGCAATCACTGCGTCCCGCCAGTGCGGAACGGCTTCCGCTGCTCATGGCCGGCCTGCTTTCCGTTTTGGGATTCAACGTGTTTACGGCCTTCGGCCAACTGCACACCCAGACCTCTACGGCTGCCATCATCGCCTTCACCATGCCCATGTGGGCAGCCGCTTTTTCAGCCCTGTTTCTCCGTGAGACCTTGACGCAGCGCCGGATCGGTTCCCTTGTCGTCGGTATGCTGGGATTGACAATGCTGGTGTCCGAAGACGTCGCGGGATTTTATTCCCGGCCGCTGGGGCCGGTGTTCATGCTGGGCGCCGCCATTTCCTGGGCCGCCGGTACGGTGGTTCTGAAATCCCGGATATGGTCGATCAAACCCATCGCGCAGGCGGCTTGGATGTTGGGCGTTTCAGCGCCGGTGGCAATCCTCGCCAGTCTTCTGTTTGAATTCGGCGGGCACCTCCAAATTCCGTCCTTGGCAGTGATTGCCGCAATGGGCTACCACATCCTCTTTCCCATGGTGATCTGCTACGTCGCCTGGAGCATCCTTGTCGGCCGGCTGCCCGCTTCCGTGGCCGCCATGGGCACATTGCTCGTACCCATTGTCGGCGTTACGTCCGCCGCCGTTCTTCTGGGCGATGCGCTAAGTTGGCAAAAACTTAGCGCCCTCGCACTCGTGCTCCTTTCAATCGGCCTGACCTTTACCGGGCCCGCACAAAGGGGAGCCGAGGGGAAGCAACCCTAGAATATCGGTCAGGGCCAATCAGCATAGCTGTTGCCTGGAATTTCAGTACCGTCGCGCACCGAATTGGTGATGGTTTCACGATACTTGGCGGGCGGGAAACCTGATTTCGCCTTGAAAAAACGGCTGAAGTGGCTGACGTCCCGGAAGCCCAGGGAATTGGCCACCTGCTCCACCGTCAGGGCCGAGCGTTCCAGGCGTAGCCGGGCCTCATGCAGAACCCGCTCGTGGATGAGCTGCAGCGGCGAGCGGTCCAATTCGCGCCGGCAGATGTCGTGTAGGCGGTCGTGTGAAATGCCCAGCGCCTCGGCATAATCGGCAACACCCCAACGGTCGCGGAAGTGCATCTCGAGCAATTGGCGGAAACGCTGGAGTATGCGGGACGACTCGCCCCGGGTCTGGATGGCGACGTCCTCGATCCCCGATAGCCGCCAGAGGAAGACCAGGATCGACCTCACCTGCGCCATCGCCATGTTCCAGGAACCGTTGCGCTGGCGGTGAAGTTCGCGGACGATCAGATCGAACGCGTGTTCGGCGTCGGCGATCATTTCCGACCCTTCCTCCATCGTCGCGATGACGCGGCGGTCCACTAGGATTCTAAGATCGGCGGATTCCGGATTGTTGCCGACGGCGTCGATTAGCACTTCGTTGCCGGCGGAAAAATGATACCCGCCTCCGCCCGCCTTGATCCGCAGGCAGCGGTCGGGGCGCCAGGGCACCCAGGCAAGA
>CAYOAD010000085.1:0-6262 GCA_964401845.1 uncultured Rhodospirillaceae bacterium
GTCCTCGTCGACAACGAAGCGGGTGTCCTCGCCCGCGTCATTGGCCTTTTTTCGGGCCGGGGCTACAATATCGAGAGCCTGACGGTGGCCGAGGTCGACCAGTCCGAGCACCAGTCGCGCATCACTGTCGTAACGTCGGGAACGCCTCAGGTGATCGAACAGATCAAGGCGCAGCTCGGGCGTCTGGTGCCGGTCCACGGCGTCAGCGACATGACGGTGGAGGGACCGCATGTCGAGCGCGAACTGGCCCTCGTAAAAGTTGCCGGAACCGGGGACGCGCGCGTTGAATCGCTGCGTATCGCCGATATTTTCCGGGCCCGCGTGGTAGACAGCACCATCGATTCATTCGTTTTTGAAATTACCGGATCGACCAGCAAGCTCGACACCTTCATCGGGCTGATGCGCCCGCTCGGGCTGGTGGACGTATCCCGTACCGGCGTCGTCGCGATTTCCCGCGGCGCCGAGCCCATGTAATCGGCCGATCCCGGCTTTAGTCACACGGAACAAATCAACCCGCCGGCCGCGGCCGGCATCGTTACGAACCGAAAGGATACCAAGATGCGCGTTTACTACGACCGCGACGCTGACGTGAACCTGATAAAGGGCAAGAATGTCGTCGTCATCGGCTACGGCAGCCAGGGCCACGCCCACGCCATGAACATGCGCGATTCCGGCGTCGAGAACGTCTGCATCGCGCTCCGACCGGGCTCGGCCAGCGCGGCCAAGGCCGAGGGCGCCGGCTTCAAGGTGATGTCCGTACCGGATGCCGCCGCCTGGGGCGACGTGCTCATGATGCTGACGCCGGACGAACTGCAGGCCGAGATCTACACCGAACACCTGCACGGCAACATGAAGGAGGGCGCTGCTCTTGCCTTCGCTCACGGCCTAAACGTCCACTTCAACCTGATCGAAGCGCGTGCCGACATTGACGTCTTCATGATCGCGCCCAAGGGTCCCGGCCACACCGTGCGTTCGGAATATGAGCGCGGCGGCGGCGTACCCTGCCTCGTGGCGGTCGACCAAAACCCATCAGGCAACGCCCTCGAAGTGGCGCTGTCGTATGCCTCCGCCATCGGCGGCGGCCGCGCCGGCACCATTGAAACCACTTTCAAGGAAGAATGCGAAACTGATCTGTTCGGCGAGCAGGTCGTCTTGTGCGGCGGTCTCACCAGCCTCATCCAGGCCGGCTACGAAACACTTGTCGAAGCCGGTTATGCGCCCGAAATGGCCTACTTCGAGTGCCTGCACGAGGTCAAATTGATCGTCGACCTGATCTACGAAGGCGGCATGGCCAACATGCGCTACTCGATCTCCAACACCGCCGAGTACGGCGATTACACGCGCGGCCCCCGCATCATCAACGATGAATCGAAGGCTGAGATGAAGCGCGTTCTGGCGGAGATCCAGGAAGGCAAGTTCGCCCGCGAATGGATGTTGGAGAACAAGGTCGGCCAGACCAGCTTCAAGGCCATGCGCCGCCGTTCGGCCGAGCATCCGATTGAGGAGGTCGGCGTACGCCTACGCGGCATGATGCCGTGGATCAGCGAAAACGCGCTGGTCGACAAAGACAAGAACTAGCTGGAACAACCGGGGGAGGTGATCGTTATGCCGGAAACGGGCAACAGCGTCTCCCCCGCGGATGTTTTGGACTTCTGGTTTGGCCCGCCCGGATCGGAAGAACACGGTAAACCCCGCGAGGCTTGGTTCGTCAAAGACGATGTCTTTGACGAAGATATCCGCACCAGGTTCGGTGCTGCCGTGGAGGCCGCCATCATCGGCGGTTTCGAGGATTGGCGCGACAGCTTCGAAGGCTCGCTAGCCCTCGTCATTCTGCTGGACCAGTTTCCCCGCAACCTGTTCCGGGGCTCACGGCGCTCGTTCGCCGGCGATGCCAGGGCACGGGAGGTGGCGTCCGGAGCAATCGAGCGGAAATTTCACGAGACCGCGTCTTCCGTACAAGTTGTCTTCTACTTCCTGCCGTTCGAGCACAGTGAAGACTTGGCCGACCAGGAGCGCTGCATGGCCTTGTTCAACAATTTGCCCGCGTCGCCGGAAAAGGAAAACTGGCTGCTGTACGCGCAAAAACACTACGACGTAATCGAGAAGTATGGGCGCTTTCCCCATCGCAATGTCGTCCTGGGGCGGGAAAACACGCCCGCGGAAGATGACTATCTCGCGCAGCCCGATGCGGGTTTCTGACCGCGCACCATCCGCAGGACGGACCGTCGACCATCCCGTTATCTGGTTAAATACAGCCGTTTGCAGCCATATTTGTGGGCTATCCGAACAACCTACCAGAGAAAGACTACCGTTTTGCCGAATTATGAGTTAAAATCATATGAATTGATCGCGACGGAGGGCCATGTGCCATGTCTGGAGAGTTCAAAAAGCAGAAATTCGCGGTAAATGAGTATCTCCTAAAAGCCGGTGAGCGGAGCGATTCGGCATATCTCATCCTGGACGGGAAGGTCGAAATCCGTTTGGGCGCGATGGGGGACGAGCCGAAAACCCTGGCGGTTTTGGGCAAAGGGGACGTGGTTGGAGAAATGTCCCTGTTTGACAATACGCCTCATATGGCCAGCGCCATTGCCATCGAAAAGACGCTTGCGAGTACGCTCTCGGCAGATGAGTTCAACCGGCGCATTGCCGCTATGGATCCGTTGATGCGGGGAATGTTCAAAATCCTAGTCAAACGCATTCGGCGCATGGGCGAGCAGTTGAACGATGACAAGTCGAGCGCAAGTTGGGTGCCTTTGACAAAAACAGGCTAAGCCTGAACGGTTCCGCATCGGCGCCCCTACGCCCAGTCACTCAATTCAGCGCCGCCGCCGCCGGGCCGCCATCAGGCAGGGTCTTCCGTCTGCGCTGTTCCCCGACCCATGGACGTTGCGCCGCCGAAATTCCGGCCCTGCACGACCGGGTAAGCCCCTCCAAGCCACCTCCCACCGAGTTGACGAGACACGGCCAAAGGCGACACAGTTAGGTCGATTTGTTTGGAGTGGCCTAAATGAAAACGCAAAGCGGCAAGGATCGTCCGGTCTACCAACCCACTGAGGAACTGATGGAAGTCTGGCCGGGTGTTTCGGGAAACCCGGTCAACGGTTTGGGTGAGGCCGAGCACAGCCCGCCCCGGCCGGTGTTCTGGCGAACGGACGAGTCCATCCGGCATACCGACGTTCTGTTCTATTTTTACGACAGGTACAAGGACAACGAACGTATCAAGAAGACCCGTGAATACCGCCAGAAAAACGCGGCGATGGAGGTCAGTGAAATTGCCGCCGAGGCGGCGGATGCTCCGACAGAAGGCTGGACCGAAGCCGTCAAGAACGCGGCCTTGGAATGCGGTGCCGACGAGGCTGGCATTTGCGAGTATCGCCCGGAATGGACCTACGTGGACCGGCCCCAGCCCAACGGCAAGTGGTGCATCGTGATGGGCTTCGAACATGATTTCGAAGAGCTCGCGACGGCGCCGGACGAAAGCGCCTACATCGAAGTGATGAACCAGTATGGCCGGGCGGGTGGTGCGGCGAAGAAACTGGCAAACTGGATCAGGGAGCGCGGTTATCCGGCAGAGGCGAAAACCGGTCCGATGACAGAGGACGTGCTGATGATTCCCGCCGCCATCGAAGCCGGTCTCGGGGAACTGGGCAAACACGGTTCCATGATTAACAAGCGCATGGGCTCCAATTTCCGGCTGTCCATGGTGCTGACCGATCTGCCGGTCTCCCCGGACCGGCCCGAGATCTTCGGCGCTGACGCATTCTGCCAAAATTGCCAGGTTTGCATGAACGCCTGCCCGCCGGATGCCATCTATGCTGAAAAGCAGATACTGCGTGGCGAATTGAAATGGTACGTCGACTTCGACAAGTGCATTCAATACTTCGTCGACAACGAGACCTGCGGCATCTGCCTGGCGGTCTGTCCCTGGAGCCGCCCGGGCGTCGCCGAAAACCTCACCCTGAAAATGGCCCGCCGAATGCAGCGGGCGGAAGACTAACGTGCATCGTGGAAGATGATGCCGAGCGTGTGACGCGATCCCGCATGCAATTCACTGACGCCATGGCGCATCTTGAGGCGGTAGTAGCCGCGTTTCCCTTCGGCCGGTCGTTCGTTGACGGCGAACGCGACGGCATCGCCCTGGTTCAATGGCACGACCGTCGCCCGTGACTGGCTGCGCGGCTTCTGTTCCGTCAGGACGAATTCCCCGCCTTCGAAATCGACACCCGGCCTGTCCAGCAATATGGCAACCTGGATGGGAAAATGAATGTCGCCGTAAAGGTCTTGATGCAACCGGTTGTAATCGCCCGCCCGGTAGCGCAACAGCAGCGGAGTTGGTCTGACCTGTCCAGCCGCGTGGCAGGTTTCGAGAAACTTATCGTGCGTTGAGGGGTAGGGCGTGTCGCCGTTCAGTTTTGCCGACCATCCGTTGGCGATTTCGGACAGCGGCTCATAGAGCGTGCGCCGCAGTCGTTTGACCTCCCCGGGTAGTGGATATGAATAGTATTTGTACTCGCCCTCGCCAAAGCCATGACGGCGCATTTCTATGTGTGAGCGAAATATTTCGTCGGTGTCGAAGGTGGCAGCGATGGCGTTACTTGCAGCGGCGGAGATAAGTCCGGGTAGAACGGCGAAACCGCGACCGTCCAGCGCCGATCTGCTCTCGCCCCAATCGAGAGTTGAGTGCCGTGAGGTCACGAGCGAGACCCCTCCCGTTCAATCGCGTCGGTGGAGACTGTCTGCCGGTGCATGAGTCTGCCGTCAATTGATACCAACCCCAAGGCGATCAACGCCATACCGGCAAAGTGCTCCAACTCCAAGCTTTCACCGAGCACTAGCCAGCCCAACAGAACCGCTGAAACCGGGACAAGGAAGGTGACGAGTAGGAGATTGGTGGCGCCCGCCGAAGCAAGCAATCTGAAGTACATGATATAGGCCACCGCTGTGGAAAGCACTGCCAGCCCGGCCACGGCCGCCCAAGTAGCCGCACCAGGCATGGGCAGATCAAACGGCCTGTCGACATAAAGCGCCAGCGGTATGAGGAGCAGCGACGACGCCGTCACCTGCCCAGCCGCCGTGACGATCGGGTCGATCCCCAATGTTTTGAAGCGCCGTCCATAGACGCCGGCGCAGGCATAGGATAGGGCGGCGCCAAGCACGGCCAGTTGAGCCCAAGCATCGTCGCCCAGGCGGGAAAGTGCCGACGGTCCGATCATCACCACAGCACCGGCAAAACCGACAACCACCCCAAATAGCTTCAATGGCGTCATGCGTTCGTCACTCAGAATAAGTCCGGCGATCACGACCGTGAACATCGGCGTCGTGGCATTGAGTATCGACGCGAGGCCCGACGCGATATGGGTTTGACCCCAAACAATCAGGCTAAAGGGCAGGGCATTGTTCAACGCGCCCATCCCGAAGAAGGCGATCCAAACTCGCAAGTTTCTCGGCGGCCGGATACCCGCTACGAGGCAGAAAAACCAAAGCGCCATGGCGGCTATTCCGACCCGCAGCGTGACGATGGTAAATGGCGGCAAGTCATCGACGATCACGCCAACGAAAAAGAACGACCCTCCCCACAAAACGGAAAGCGTTGTCAGCGCGGCCCAGTCCCGGATGCTCATTGTTTTGGCGATTGACGTACTCATGTGTCCCAACATCATTCCTGCGGTTGGGTATCTCCTATCGAACCTTGATCATTGCAGCATTCCGATTCCTGCTATTATCGAAATCTATTCCCATTTGGTCGGAATCCATGAATTATTGTCACGGCCGTTGACCTTGAATTCTGCTCGATGGACGAATCAGATGAACGGTTTCGGCGAATTGGAAATCATCCTATATTGCGCGAATGGGGCGCTTACTGAAGCTGGTCTGGTGATGGAAAGCTCTCATGGCGACCGAACGGCAGAAGCCCGAACGCCACGCGCGTAAGACCAAAGCGGAGCTTGTCGAGCGAATCATGGCGCTTGAGGAAGCAGCCAATGCCGGCGTCTATCCCACGATCCTCAATAGCACGCTGGAAAATCTCAGCATCGGCATCAGCTTGTTCGATGCAGATCTAAAACTAATCGGATGGAATAGCCGTTTCCTCGAGTTGCTGGAGTTTCCGGCCGAACTGGGGACGTTTCACCGTCCCTTCGCGGATTTCATCCGCTACAACGCCGAGCGCGGCGAGTACGGCCCCGGTGATACCGACGTTCAGATTCGGGAACGGGATGACAGCACTTAAAATGATGAAAAGGTCCAGAGTGGAAATTGCAAC
>CAYOAD010000085.1:6272-16092 GCA_964401845.1 uncultured Rhodospirillaceae bacterium
CGTTCAGATTCGGGAACGGGTGGAACAGGCCAAACAGTTCGTACCCCACGATTTTGAGAGGACGCGCCCGGACGGCGTGGTCCTGCGGGTCGCGGGTAGTCCAATGGAAGCGGGCGGCTTTCTAACGACCTATACCGACGTCACGGCCGAAGTCCGTGCCGACGAGGTCTTGCGAGAGAGCGAGGAGAAATTCCGCGCGCTGGCTGAAATCGGAAACGACTGGTTTTGGGAGACGGATTCTCAACATCGTTTTATGGGCTACATCGGCTATCGCGAGATCAGCGGATTACCGAAGGCGGGTGCCACGGGGATCACGCGTTGGGAAAACGCCCATGAAAGCGATCTCCAGGATAAGGAGAAATGGGCCCGGCATCGGGCGCAGTTGGAGGCTCACGAAAAGTTTCGTGATTTCGAGTTTCGGCTGAAGACGGATACGCCCCAATGGATTCGCGTGTCCGGCGATCCGATGTTCGACGATCACGGCAATTTTCTGGGTCACCGCGGCACCGCGGTCATCATCACCCGGCGCAAGGAGACTGAGGAACGCCTCAAGGAAAGCGAGGCGCGGTTTCGTGACTTCGCCGATTCCGCCTCCGACTGGCTATGGGAGATGGATCAAGATTTGCGGTTTTCTTACGTATCAAGGGCCGCACAGGAATTATCCGGCCTGCCGCTGCATAAAATGCTTGGCATGACGCGCGAGCAGTTGATTACCCGCCCCGAAGAAAAGTCATTCTGGCAGCCCCATCTCGACGACTTGAAGGCGCATCGGCCGTTTCGGGAATTCCGCTACACTTTCGTTCGACCCGATGGCAAGGAGTTGCACTGGTCAATCAGCGGAACGCCGGTTTTCGACGAACTCGGTATCTTCAAGGGTTACCGCGGCACCGGCCGGGACATCACTGAGCAAACGGTCATGCAGCGCAAGGTGGCCGAGAGCCAACATCTGCTTTCAGAAGCCCAGCACATCTCAAAAATCGGCAGTTGGAACTGGGATTTGGAAACGCAGGAGGTGACTTGGTCCCGCGAGATGTACTCGTTGTTTGGCCTCGACCCCGAAACTACGACACCCTCGGTTGACACATTCTTCGCCAGCGTCCATCCCGAAGACCAAGATAATCTCAAGGCGGTGGACATTACGGAAGGCAAAAACGAAAACATCTACGCTGAATTCCGGGCTTATCGTGGACAAGAACTCTGGTATGCCAAGGTAGCAGGGGTCTCGGAAGTCAACGAAGAAGGCCGTTTCGTCCGCATGACGGGTACCATTCAGGACATCACGGCGCAGAAATTAGTTGAAGAGGAACTGATTGCCGCCAAGGAGTTGGCCGAGGCGTCAAGCGGCGCCAAGAGCGAATTCCTTGCCATGATGAGTCACGAACTCCGGACGCCTCTCAACGCCATCATTGGCATGTCCGAAATGATGACGACCGGCGTTCTCGGGAACATCGACAATGAGCGCTATCTCGAATACGTCAACGATATCAACGACAGCGGCAGCAAGCTATTAACGACAATCAACATGATCCTGGACCTGTCGAAGGCTGAGGCCGGTAAGCTCGAGTTGATCGACGAACGTGTGGACATCAGAGAAGCCATCCAATCATCGCTGCGGCAGTTCAAGGATTCGCCGCTGGCCGACGGTATCGAAATCACGAATGATGTCGAGGATCGCCTGCCGCCGTTGCATACCGATGCCCGGTTGTTGGATTGGACTCTGACCAACCTCATATCGAATGCCTTGAAATTCACCAAGCAAGGCGGCGAGGTCGCGATTAAGGCGGCCATGGAGAATTCTCACGGCAAAATGTTCCATCTTGAAGTCGCCGATACCGGTATTGGCATGTCGGGGGATGAAATCCTCAAGGCGCTGGAACCGTTCGGTCAGGTCGACAGTTCGCTGTCGCGGCAGTTCGAGGGAACCGGGTTGGGATTGCCGTTGGCGAAGATGGCTGTCGAAAAGCTGGGTGGGCAACTTTCGGTCGAAAGCGTTCAGGGGGAGGGGACGACGGTCGTGGCCCTCATCCCCGTGGGATAGCGGTCCCGACGGACGCCTGGTCCCTCGGCCAGGGAATTTCGATGCTCGGACTCCGAATTGTCCAAAGTTTGCCGCAATTAGCGACTAGAACATTCACGAAACAAGTTGCGAAGCCGGTCTAATCCGGCGTAAAACGGGGCCTACGGCACGGGAGACGTGATAAGTTTTCCACAGGCTTTCACGACTTGTTAACCTTAGCGGGTGACGCTGCCCCCTAAGTCTTTGAATTTTAAGGGCCAAGCCCTATCGATAATTGGGTCAAGTCAGGTATGCAGGCTACGGCAAGACAGACGGGAACGGCACGCGGCGGATTGACCGCCGGGCGCGTTTCGTCGTGCCCGGAACCTGCGGCCATTGTCATCCCGACTTTCCTCTCCAACGGAATAATTGCCGCGGAACTCCTTCGACTTACCGGCCCCTGAGCGCCATGGGACGGAATAGCCGTCATTGACGTTCAGGGGATCACGTGACTGCACATGATCGAAAATTCGGAAAGTTGAAGGACCTGAAACAATGACGACAAAAAAAGCCAAGAATCACATCACGATATTCGACACCACGATGCGAGACGGGGAGCAATCGCCCGGCGCATCGATGAACCTCGAAGAGAAATTGCGCCTGGCCGAGGTGCTCGAGGCGATGGGCGTCGATGTCATCGAGGCCGGCTTCGCCATCGCTTCCAACGGCGATTTCGAGGCGATTACGGAAGTGTCGAAGCTCGTTACCGAATCCGTCGTTTGCAGCTTGGCGCGCTCGGCGCTGGGCGACGTCGACAGGGCGGGCGAAGCATTGGAACACGCCAAACAAAAGCGCATCCACACCTTCCTCAGCACCAGCCCGCTGCATATGAAGTACAAGCTGCAGATGGAGCCGGAAGACGTTTATGACGCGGTCATCGCCAGCGTCAAACGCGCACGCAAATATACAGACGATGTCGAGTGGAGTGCCGAGGACGGCACCCGCACGGAGCATGATTTCCTCTGCCGCTGCATCGAGGGCGCCATCGAGGCCGGCGCCAATACGATCAATATTCCCGATACCGTCGGTTACGCCATGCCCAACGAGCACGGCGATATGTTCCGTATGGTTCAGGAACGCGTGCCCAACATCGACAAGGCCGTGCTCTCGACGCATTGTCACAACGATCTGGGTCTGGCGGTGGCGAATTCGCTGGCCGGCGTCGAAGCGGGCGCGCGTCAGGTCGAATGCACCATCAACGGCCTGGGCGAGCGGGCGGGCAACGCGGCGATGGAAGAAATCGTCATGGCGTTGAAGACCCGTCCCGACATGAACCCGTACGAGACCAACATCGACACGACTCACATTACCAAGGCGTCGCGCATGGTTTCGACCATCACGGGCTTCCTGGTGCAGAACAACAAGGCCATCGTCGGCGCCAACGCCTTCGCGCACGAGGCCGGCATTCATCAGGACGGCATGCTGAAGCACGCCGGCACATATGAAATCATGACGCCGGAATCGGTCGGTCTGAACAAATCGTCTCTGGTCATGGGCAAGCACTCGGGCCGCCACGCTTTCCGCAAGAAGCTCGAGGAATTGGGTTTCGAGTTGGGCGACAATGCGCTACACGACGCCTTCCGCCGGTTCAAGGATTTGGCCGACAAGAAAAAGGACGTGTTCGACGAGGATATCGTCGCTCTGGTCGATGACGAGCAGCGGGCCAACGACCATATCAAATTCGAATCGTTGTACGTCGTCTGTGGCTCAACCGGCCCGCAGACCGCAGATCTGACGCTCGACGTGGAGGGCAAGCAGGTCTCTTACAAGGCGACGGGCGACGGTCCGGTGGATGCCACCTTCAACGCCTTGAAGGAATTGGTGCCGCACACCGCGACCCTGCAGCTGTATCAGGTTCACGCCGTCACCGAGGGCACGGATGCCCAGGCCGAGGTGACGGTGCGGCTGGCGGAGGAAGGCAAGACGGTCAATGGTTTGGGCGCCGACACCGACACCCTGGTGGCTTCCGCCAAGGCCTACATCAATGCGCTCAATAAACTGCTGACCAAGCGGGAGAAGACGGCTCCGGCCGCCCTCACTGCCTGATCGAAGTTTCATCCGGAACGGGGGCTTCGGCCCCCGTTTCCTCAAAGTTAGGGGATAAGCTAGCTAAATGTTTTCAAAGCTTCTCGGCATGTTGTCGGCCGATATGGCCATTGACCTTGGCACGGCAAATACTCTGGTCTACGTCAAGGGTCGGGGCATCGTTCTCAACGAGCCCTCGGTTGTCGCAATCGTTAGCCAGCGGGGCAAGAAACAAGTGCTTGCGGTGGGTGACGAGGCCAAGATGATGCTCGGCCGCACGCCCGGCAATATCGAGGCGATCCGGCCCTTGCGCGACGGCGTTATCGCCGATTTCGAAATCGCCGAGGAAATGATCAAGCACTTTATCCGTAAAGTGCACAACAGGCGCAGTTTCGCCTCACCCCAGGTCATCATCTGCGTCCCGTCCGGTTCCACGGCGGTGGAACGGCGCGCCATTCAGGAATCGGCGGAAAGCGCCGGCGCACGTCGCGTTTTCCTGATTGAGGAGCCGATGGCGGCGGCGATCGGAGCCGGGTTGCCGGTTACGGAACCGACAGGCTCCATGGTCGTCGATGTCGGCGGCGGCACGACGGAAGTCGCCGTGCTCTCGCTGGGCGGCATCGTTTACGCCCGCAGCGTCCGCGTCGGCGGCGACAAAATGGACGAGGCGATCATCAGCTACATCCGCCGCAACCACAACCTGTTGGTCGGCGAAAGCAGCTCGGAACGCATCAAAAAGGAGATCGGCACCGCCCGGCCGCCGGAAGACGGCAACGGCGAGAGCATGGAAGTCAAGGGACGCGATCTGATGAACGGCGTGCCTAAGGAATTGCTGATCAACCAGCGTCAAATCGCCGAAAGTCTGGCCGAACCGGTCGGCGCAATCATCGAGGCCGTGAAGGTTGCCCTGGAACATACCGCACCCGAATTGGCTGCTGATATCGTCGACAAGGGCATCGTACTGACCGGCGGCGGCGCCCTGTTGGGCGATCTCGATCAGGTTTTGCGGGAAGCCACTGGACTGCCGGTTTCCATCGCGGATGAACCGCTTTCGTGCGTAGCCTTGGGCACCGGCCGAGCGCTGGAGGAAATGCGGACATTGCGGCACGTGTTGTCGCAGCACAATACCTGACCACTCCCTCGGGCCGGCGGTGAAGGGCCCTCGGCTCTGATGGTGAACGGGAGAAACTTGTGAGAGCGAACGACGGCATACAAAGAGTTGCGATGCCCCTCCGCGGCATGGTGCAGCGCTTTGCCTTCGTTCTGTTGATCGGCTCAGCCATTATGCTGCTGGTCCTGAGCAAATTCGGCAATCCCGTCGTCGAACGGTTGCGCGACAGCATTTTCGAAGTGGCGACGCCGGTGCTTGAGGTTCTGTCGCAGCCCGTGGTCGCGGCCAACCGGGGCGTGGATGCGGTCAAGGAACTTATTTTCCTTCATGAGGAAAATGCCCGCCTGCGTGAAGAAAACGAGCGCCTGCGACGTTGGCAGTCGGTGGCGCTCAGTCTGGAGCAGCAGAACGCCATGTTCCGCGCACTGCTGACCGCCAATTCGGATCCGGCCATGTCGTTTGTTTCCGCCCGGGTCATCGGCGATGCCGGCGGTCCTTTCGTGCGCACGGTGCTGGTCAATGCCGGTACCCGCGACGGCATCAAACAAGGCTACGCCGCCCTCACGGCGGAAGGTCTGGTCGGCCGGGTGATCGAGGCCGGCCGGCGCGCCTCCCGCATCCTGCTTTTGACCGATCTGAACTCACGCGTTCCCGTGGTAGTTCAAGGGTCGCGCTACCGGGCGGTATTGGAGGGTGACAATTCCGACACCATGCGTTTGGCCTTCCTGCCCACGGCGGCACAACTGTCGCCCGGCGACCGGGTTGTCACGTCGGGACACGGTGGCGTTTTTCCGCCCGGTTTGCCGGTCGGGGTGGTTACCCAAACCAAAGACGGATACAACCGCGTGAGGCCCTTTGTCGGCTATGACAGGCTGGAGTATCTGAGGATCGTGCGATTTGAATTTCCGCCCGTGGAAGCGCCGGAACCCGTGGTCCCCCAACCGGCCCAAGCGGCGGAGCGCGGTCAATGACCCGATTATCTCTGGGTGTGCGGATCGGGCGGGCGTTACGGTCCATGATCCCCGGTCTCTTGCTGCTGCTCTGCATTTTTGTCGCAGCCTTGCCGCTTGGCCTGCCCTATTTGGCGGACGTGACGCCGTTTCTTTCGTTGATGGCGGTTTACTACTGGAGCATTTACCGGCCCGATCTCCTGCCCATGTGGGCGGTGTTCCTCGCCGGCCTCGTGCAGGACGTCGTGAGCGGCGGGCCGCTCGGCCTGATGGCATTAGTGCTTCTTCTGGTCCATGGCGTCGGGGTCAGCCAGCGCCGGGTCTTCCTGGGTAAGTCGTTTCCCGTCGAGTGGTGGGGTTTCGGACTGGTGACATTGGGCGCCGGCGTGTTTGCCTGGATTGGCGCCAGCCTCTACTACACGGCCCTGGTCGATGTTCGCACCGTCGGCGTTCAGGCGCTTCTCACTGTCGCCATCTATCCTCTCGTGACCCGGATCTTTTCGCGGGCCGCCCGGGCCGTTCGCCCGGTGTGAGGGAGGCTTAGGTGCAGGCCGCCGGCAGCCGATACAAATCCTTCACCCGACGGGCCGCCTTAATGGGCGGAGGCCAGGCCGCCCTGATGACCATTCTGGCCGGGCGTCTTTATTATCTTCAGGTGGTGCGCGCCGAGCAGTACCGCACGCTGGCGGATGAAAACCGTATCAGCTTGCGTCTCTTGCCGCCGACCCGGGGACGCATCCTTGACCGGGCCGCCACCGAGTTGGCCAACAATCAACAAAACTTCCGCGTCCTGCTGGTGCCCGAACACGCGACGGGCGGCATTACGGAAACCCTTGACGCGTTGTCGGCGTTGGTGCCCATCGACAGCCACGACCGCCGCCGTATCTTGCGTGAAATAAAAAGGAACCGGAAATTCGTCCCGGTT
This sequence comes from uncultured Rhodospirillaceae bacterium, assembly GCA_964401845.1. Lineage (GTDB taxonomy): Bacteria > Pseudomonadota > Alphaproteobacteria > UBA2966 > UBA2966 > CAYFKJ01. Next base: position 13,340 of record CAYOAD010000085.1, read on the forward strand.
ACCGTTTTGGAAAACCTCTCATGGCGTGAATTCAGCCGGGTGAATGTCCGGTTGCCCAATCTGCCCGGCATCCAACCCGATGTGGGTGAATCACGTCATTATCCGTTGGGCGATGCTTTTGCCCATCTGGTCGGCTATGTCGGCGTCGTCTCGGAAAAGGAAGCGACGGGTGAACCGCTGCTCGAACTACCGGGTTTCCGAGTGGGCAAGAGCGGTATTGAGAAATCCCGGGAAAGCGTCCTCAGAGGTTCGGCGGGCAACAGTCAGGTCGAGGTAAATGCCTTGGGCCGGGTCATCAAGCAACTGGACCGGCAGGAGGGTGAACAGGGCGGTGATGTCGTCCTGACGATCGATTCCGAACTTCAGATGTTCACCGCCGACCGCATCGGAAACGAAAGCGCCGCCGCCGTGGTCCTGGATATCCATACCGGCGATATATTGGCGATGTGTTCGACACCGGGCTTCAATCCCAACTCGTTCAATCTCGGCATTGATCACGACGAGTGGCGGGAACTCCTGGAAAATCCCCGCAAACCCCTGATCAACAAGGCGATCCGCGGACAGTATCCGCCGGGCTCGACGTTCAAGATGATCGTGGCCCTGGCCGCCTTGGAATCGGGGGCTGTCGGACCGGATCACCAGGTTTTTTGCAGCGGCAGCGTCGAACTGGGCAATCACACCTTCCATTGCTGGAAAAAGCACGGCCATGGCCGCCTTAACCTGACGGAGGCATTGGAGCAGTCTTGCGACGTGCATTTCTACGAGATCGCCAAACGCGTCGGCGTCAACCGAATCGCCGAAATGGCTGAAAGGTTCGGACTGGGCAAGCGCATTGGCGTCGATATCGGCGGCGAGCGGCCCGGCCTGATCCCCACCAAGGAATGGAAACTGGCCACCATCGGCGAGCCCTGGCAGGGCGGTGAAACGCTGAATATCGGTATCGGTCAGGGCTTTGTTCTGACGACGCCGCTTCAACTGGCGGCCATGACGGCTCAGCTTGCCAATGGCGGCAAACGGCTGAAACCACGGCTCATCCATCAACCCGAGGCGGAAAAGGGTAGGGAAGCCGCAGCTGCTGAAGACGGTACTACCGAGGTTGTCGAAAACACGTCGCTGGGACTATCGAAGGCGGCGCTCGACCTGGTGTTGGAAGGGATGCACCGGGTGAGTAATTCCCCCCGGGGTACGGCGTTTCGGTCCCGTATCAAGGAACCGGGCATGGAAATGGCCGGCAAAACGGGCACGGCCCAGGTGCGCCGCATCAGCAAGGCGGAGCGGGATACGCGGGTGCGCAAGAACGAGGAAAAACCGTGGGAGGAACGCGATCACGCGCTTTTCGTCGGCTTTGCCCCGGTCCATGCCCCACGATATGCGGTCGCTGTCGTGGTGGAGCATGGCGGTGGCGGCTCGAAAGCGGCAGCCCCCATTGCGCGGGATATCCTGTACGAAACCCAGATCCGGGATCCGGCCAGAACACCCCCGGTTGGCCGCCTGGCCAGTGCGGTTGTTCGCGAAGGGGAGGGCTGACATGCTGATCAATGACGGCCCGGGTCTGACCGATGTGCGGCTCACGTTCGGCCAGAAGATACTCAATATCAACTGGACGTTGGTCATGCTGCTCGCCGGCACCGCGCTGATCGGCTTCGCCATGCTTTATTCCGTCGCGGGCGGCAGCGTCGACCCTTGGGTTTCGCGGCAAATGGTGCGCTTCGGTATGGGTTTGGGCATCATGTTCGTGGTTGCCCTGATCGATATCCGTGTTTGGCTGCGCTATGCCTATGCCATTTACCTGGTGGCTCTGGGGCTGTTGGTGGCGGTGGAATTCATCGGCTCCGTTGGCATGGGCGCTCAGCGCTGGGTCGATCTCGGTTTTTTCCAGCTTCAGCCATCGGAAGTTATGAAAATCGCCATGGTGCTGGCCTTGGCTCGCTATTTCCACGGCCTCTCGCTGGAGGACGTCGGGCGTATCCGCTGGCTGCTGCCGCCGCTGGTCATGGTGGTGGCGCCGGTGGCCTTGGTCTTGCGCCAGCCGGATCTCGGAACCGCCGTTCTTTTGTTGTTGGGCGCCGGCGCCCTATTCCTGATTGCCGGTGTTCGTCTGTGGTTGTTCAGTGCCGCGCTGGCGATCGTCGCCGGGGCCATTCCGTTTGCCTGGTCCTATCTGCACGCTTACCAGAAGGCCCGCATTCTCACGTTCCTCAACCCCGAACGCGATCCTCTGGGGGCCGGCTACCATATCCTGCAGTCGAAGATTGCCCTGGGCTCGGGCGGCTTGACCGGGCGGGGCTACATGCAGGGGACGCAAAGCTACCTGAACTTCCTGCCCGAAAAACAGACCGACTTCATTTTTACTACGCTCGCTGAGGAATTCGGCCTGATGGGCGCGCTTGGGCTCCTCAGCCTCTATGTCGTCATCATTGCCTACGGTGTCGGCATCGCACTGCGCTCGCGCAACCATTTCGGCCGCCTGGTGGCGATGGGCATCACCATGACGTTCTTCCTTTACGTCTTTATCAACATCGCCATGGTGACGGGGCTGGTGCCGGTGGTCGGCGTGCCGCTGCCGTTGATCTCCTACGGCGGTACGGCCATGGTCACGATCCTGATAGGTTTCGGCCTGCTGATCAGCGTCTACGTCCACCGCGACGTGCGCATCCCCAGACGCGCCGGCGAGGAAATCTAGCGGCCGCCAACCGGGCCTCACTATTCCATCGACAAGCCCCGCGACGTTTGCTATATCCCCCGTCGCGGGC
>CAYOAD010000086.1:0-15957 GCA_964401845.1 uncultured Rhodospirillaceae bacterium
ATGTGGTCATTGAGCTCCCCATCCCCATCGAAGACATTGTCGAGAAGCACCTCAAGCTCCGCATCGAGTTCGATGATATGCACGTTCGGCACAATGTTCCCCGACCTTTGGACGGCGATACTGACATCCTCGGCGCAATTTACGGCGACGGAAGTATCTTTATCGATCAGAGCCTTGATCCCGATGAGAATCCATCGAAGGAAGGCCGCTATCGTTTTACCGTTGCGCATGAGGGTGGCGGTCATTGGTGATTACACCAGCACTTGATTCGGAGCCATTCCGGACAGTCCTCATTGTTCGACAACGATGGTGCCCCCAAGTTTCTCTGCCGATCCAGCCAAAAGCCTCCAGAAGAATGGCAGGCAGATTTCTATGCCTCTTGCTTGCTGATGCCGCGCAAGCTGGTGTTCGCGGCCTGGGATGAGATGTTTCCAGACCGAAAGCGTCGGGTGATTGCCCCGGAGACTAAGGTGGAACACCCGTTCGTCGAGGTGCCTCGGGTTTCATGCAGCATAGCGGGACATGATTGGACTGAGAGCGTTGAGGAAGCTCTTGACGGTATCGCTCGCCCCTTAGCGGAAAAGTTCCTCGTCTCGCCCATCGCCATGCGCATCCGGTTGGAGAAGCTCGGCTTGCTTATGCGTGAGGTTCCGCACCAGCGGATTCTCGGCGCTGGTTGAACCATTTTTTTGAGGAGAATGTAAAGTGACAACTGGACAGGAAACGATTGGAGCAAGACCAGGCCGACAGCGGCGCTTTGAAACGCGCGATTTCTATCTCGCCTGCTTCCTGCGCTGTTCGGGGTATCCCCTGCTGGGTCTACGTGCTGAAGGCCGCCGGAAGGTGTTCATGTTCGAGGATCGGCCCGAACGCGAAACCGACGTGCTCTCATTCTACGGCGACCGAACCCAAGTTCCGCCGCTCGCATTTTCTTCCACCATCAAAGACATGAAGGCTCTGCTGCACAATGCATGATGACAACGACATCAAATCCGACTCCTATGGCCCCCAGGCCCGAGACGCGATCAACCGGCTGATCGACGTGGTCCTCGAAGGGTTGCGACACGGACATTTCCGCTGCGCAATCACCAGCGCCATCGGCAAAAACAACAAACGCGACCTCGTGATCGAGGCGGGCAAATCTCACAAGTTCACCATACCGGAGGACGACTTGCCGCGTTAATGCGGCGACATCGGGTGATCCCTGAGATGGGGACGCCGAATATGCAAATCACGATACGATCCAGTGTTATCGGTGTGAGTCCGAGGCCGGAGATCAGAGGCACGGAGGGGCGAGAAGCCATCCGTGAGATCTTCGGTGAAAGCCAACAAAGCAATTGATGACGACCTGATCGACCGCACCCTGGAAACTTGGCAACCGCGCGTCGATTACCCGCTATCCCGCGACGACGCCCGCCAGATTATCGAAAACGTCAGCGGTTTCTTTTCCATCCTGGCCGAATGGGCCAAGGCAGACGCCTCGAACGACTATGCTGTCGGCGCGCACGCAAGCGAGGTGCGCCATGACCGCTGAAACCATCGCCAAAGCCCTTGGAGGACGCAAGGCCGGGAGCGGATGGACTGCCCGTTGCCCCGCACATGATGACCGCAATCCCAGCCTGTCTATTTCAACCGGGAAGGACGGCAAGGTCCTCCTGCGCTGCCATGCTGGGTGCGATCAGGCCCAGGTAATTGACGCGCTGCGTGCTCGTGGCCTGTGGGAGAATCCTGAGCGGCATTTTGGCCGGCGTCGGAACGTCAAGACCGCCCACCAGAAGAACGCGCAGACAGACCGCAGCGACACGGACAGGACCGAATATGCGCTTCGAATCTGGCAAGCAGCGGTTCCAGCATCGAACACCCTCGCCGAAACCTACCTGCAATCACGCGGCCTGCACTTCGCCCTTCCGCCAACCCTGCGTTTCCACGGGAGATTGAAACACCCTGCTGGCGGCCTATGGCCCGCCATGGTGGCACTTGTTTCCCGAGGTCCGGACGATGCTCCGTTAGCTATTCATCGCACATTTCTGGCCCATGACGGTTCCGGAAAGGCTCCGGTCGATCCCCAGAAAATGATGCTGGGTCCCTGTCGTGGCGGAGCTGTTCGGCTCGGAACACCGACTGATCTGCTGATGGTCGGCGAAGGCATCGAGACCTGCCTCGCGGCCATGCAGGCCACGGGCAATCCCGCCTGGGCGGCACTTTCGACTTCCGGATTGAAGGCATTGAACTTGCCCGAAGCCGTTCGCGAAGTGATCGTGCTGGCCGATGGTGATGATCCCGGCGAGGCCGCTGCACGCGAATGCGCTCTGCGCTGGCAGCGTGAAGGTCGGCGCGTCCGCATCGCTCGCCCCCCACGCGGCCAGGATTTCAACGACATGCTGACGGGCCTCGCGCCTCACACCGGGGAGGGCTGAAAATGACCATGGACAAGGTCGACGATACCGAAATCCCGAAAATCGCACCGGAAGAGACGGCAGACGAAAATGAAAACACGGTGGCCGCTGCTATCGCTGATGCCGAGGATATTCCCGATCCTTTGGAAGGTTTAGCCGAGCGGGTCATTGACGACCCCGGTGCGCCCTTTGAGCTGGAAACGATGGAGGCGATTGTCGCCCTCAAGAAAAGCGACAGGGCCGCGTTCGAGACGCTCCGCAAAAGCCTCAAAGACGCCGGCTGTCGCATGACTGGATTTGATGAGGCCTTGAAAGAATCCGGTGGCGGTGCCGCCCCTGAACCAACCCAGGCCGACATCCTGATCGACCTCGCTGAGGCCGCAGAGTTGTTCCACTCTGCTGACGGCACCGCGTTTGCCGATATAGAGATTGATGGGCACCGTGAAACCTGGCCGGTTCGCGTAAAGGGTTTCAAGCGTTGGCTGGCACGGCAATTCTTTGAAACCACTGGCGGCGCGCCAAACTCAGAAGCTTTAAGTTCCGCGCTCAATGTGATCGAGGCGAAGGCACACTTTGACGCACCTGAACTGCCCGTGTTCATTCGCGTCGGCGGGGTCGATGACAAGCTCTATCTCGATCTCGGAGATGACGCCTGGCGCGCCGTCGAAATCACCTCGAGCGGCTGGCGGGTGGTCGAAGAACCGCCGGTGCATTTCCGTCGGGCGGCCGGCATGCAGCCGTTACCGGATCCGGTGCCCGGTGGGTCGGTCGATGCCTTGCGTTCGTTTCTTAACGTACAGTCGGACACCGATTTCGTGCTCGTCGTCGCATGGGCGTTGGCGGTGTTGCGCAATCGCGGCCCTTACCCGGTGATCGTGCTGTCGGGTGAACAAGGGTCGACCAAGTCCACCTTTTCGGCCATCCTGCGCGCCTTGCTTGATCCCAATACGGCCCCCTTGCGCGCCTTGCCGCGTGAGGATCGTGACCTGTTCATCGCCGCCAATAACGGCCATGTCCTCGCCTTCGACAACGTCTCGGGCTTGCCGTCGTGGATTTCGGACACCCTTTGCCGATTGGCGACCGGTGGCGGATTTGCAGTGCGCCAGCTTTATACTGACCAGGACGAGGTGCTGTTCGACGCGGCCCGCCCAGTGATCCTTAACGGTATTGAGGACATTGTCACCCGCCCCGATCTTGCTGACCGAGCAGTTTTCCTGACCTTGGAAGCCATCCCAGAGGAGCGTCGTCGCCCGGAGGCAGAACTCTGGGCGGCCTTCGAAGCGGAGCGCCCAAAAATCCTGGGCATGCTACTCGATGCCGTAGTGATGGGCCTCAAATTGCTGCCCGAAACCCGGCTGGAACGACTTCCGCGCATGGCGGATTTCGCCCTCTGGGCATCGGCCTGCGAGACTGCCATTTGGCCTTCGGGCACATTCTGGTCAGCCTATTGCGGCAATCGGGACGAGGCTGTCGAGAACGTGATCGAGGCCGACCCCGTGGCCGCCGCCGTGCGCGCCGTGATGGCCGAGCGGACGGAGTGGACGGGAACCGCCTCGGACCTTCTGGGTGCCCTTTCTGAGGCAGCAGGCGAGCGTGTCGCCAAGTCCAAGACCTGGCCCGCCAGTCCACGGGCATTGTCGGGTCGCTTGCGACGTGCAGCCACTTTCCTGCGCAAGGTCGGCATCGAGATCGACCATATCAAGGAGGGCCGGGCGCGCACCCGGATCATCGTCATTACGGCCAAGGACAATTCCGCCAGCCCGGATTATAGCGGAGCACAACCGTCCACACCGTCCGCATCGTCCGCGACACCGCCGAATGGCAACGAAACTAACGCATTTGGCTATGCCACTTTGCGGACGGTTGACGGCATTGCAGACGATAGGGCGGATGCTGGACAAGGTGCAACAGGCCCGACCGTCCGCGCCACCCCCTTGGATTCCGGGAATGCGGACGGTGCAGACGCAACGGACGCAAATTCCCCCTCTCAATCCGGACCGGAGAAAAGCGGGGATCAAGGCTGGAGGGCAACGCTATGAGCGCAATGGAAGCCCTTAAGGCGGCACGGGCCGCCGGCGTCGATGTCGTCCTTCAAGGTGACGACCTGACCTTGGAAGCCTCGTCACCGCCGTCGGATGCCGTGTTGGCGGCCCTGAGCGAGAACAAGGCCGGGATCGTCGTCCTGCTGCGTCCCGGCGATGATGGGTGGAACGCCGAAGACTGGCAGGTGTATTTCGACGAACGGGCGGGCATCACCGAGTACGATGGTGGATTATCCCGTAGCCAAGCGGAGGCACAGGCATTTGCCTGCTGCGTTGCCGAATGGATGAACCGGAACCCGCAAACGTCCGAGCCCAGCCGGTGCCTCGCCTGCGGCGGCGATGACAACGCCAACGATCCGCTGTTGCCGTTTGGGACCGACACGCATGGCCATGCCTGGCTTCATTCGCGTTGCTGGGACGGTTGGTTCAAGTCCCGAAAGGAAGAGGCCGCATCTGCCCTTGTCGCCATGGGCATCGAAAAACCGGCCGACTTTCTAAACGATTTCGGAAAAAACGGGAGCAAATGATGGGTGGCATCGGATCAGGACGGCCTTCGGGCCTAGGGCGCGACACGGTGGAAACAAGCCGTGCCATCGACGTAAACAGGCTGCATCGGGAAGGCTGCCTGCGACCCGGATGGTCCGGCGGTTGGCAATGGAGCCGTGACGGCGAGAAGGTGGCATCGATCAATCTGCGGGCCGAGGATGAACGTTTGCACCTGTCTTATCGGGTGCGTGTCGCCGAAGGTGGTTGGGAGGACGTGGAAGAGACCGTCCGCATCGTTCGCATCCCCCGCCAGTTCGGAGGCACGCGGCCCTATTTCATCTGCCCCGGCGTGGTAAACGGCAACCCTTGCGGTCGGCGCGTGGTCAAACTGCATGGGTCGGGGCGGTATTTCCTCTGCCGGCATTGCTATCGCCTTGCGCACGCCAGCCAAAGCGAGGGCACTTGGGACCGGGCCTTGAGACGCGCCAATAAAATCCGCATGCGCCTCGGCGGCGAGCCCGGCATGGCGTCTCCGTTTCCGCCCCGGCCCAAGGGCATGTGGCGACGCACCTATGAGCACCTACGCAAGGAGGTCTTCGAGGCGGAAAAAATGGCTGACGAAGCCTTTCTCATCCAAGCCGAAAAACTGCTGACCCGTATCGACAATCCCAAACGGAAAAGGACCTTCTGGCCATGACAGAATCCCATGACATCTTGTCGGCGGAAACCGCCGGAACCGAAATCACTCGTTTCAACGCCCTCAAACACGGCGTTCTTTCCCGCTACACCGTGCTGCCCTGGGAAGACGCCGGCGAATACGCTGTCCTAATGGCGTCTCTGGTCGCTGAACACCGTCCGAACGGACCGACCGAGGAGCACCTAGTCGAGGAACTGGCGGGCATCCTGTGGCGCAAACGGCGTCTCCGCCTTGCCGAGGCGGCCGCCCATCAACACGGGCTGGAGAATGCCACCGAGCCCTATCGCGGCACCGTCAAGGCGGCATTGGTGCATCTGGACGGCGGCAAGCAGATCGAGCGCGTCGTCGATGCCATCCGCGCCACGCCCGAGGAGACCGCCGAAGAGGCCCGCGACCTGGATGAGGATGAGGCTATGACGAAAGAAGCCGTTGCCATCCTGGATGCGGGCAAGTCGAAAGCCTACGAGCAAGCCGTTGCGGCGTTGCGGGCTGATACCCGTGAATGGTGGGATGACTTGCTCTCCCGCGATCCGGACGAATACGACGAGGACCAGGAGCCTGCCACGCCCAACGCTGACGGTCTGCGCCGGTTTATCGACAGGGACCTGCGACCCTGGTACGCCCAGCGGCACATGGAACTGGAAAACCGGCCCCTGATCCGGGCACAGGCATTCGGTCAGTCTCTTGACCCTGACAAGTTATCGCGGTTGGCCCGCTACGAGGTGCACTTGGACCGTAAGCTGGAACGCACCCTGGCCATGCTGCTGCGCCTCCAGGACCTGCGCCGTGAGACCGGCGGACCATGATCCGTTTCGCAAAATCACCCGGTTCCTGTCAGCGCGTTTCGCATGCGGGGACCACGGGCGCATTGCCGCCCCAGCCTAACGACGGGAATTGCCTAAACTCAACAAGAGGCATTTCGTTTTGCGGGGTCTCGGAGTGAACACCTTAAGCAAGGGGCTACGCCGGGTTCAGCCATCTTGGGCGGAGATCAAAGCGAAACGAAATGGCTTTTTCATAGGTGTCGCTGGGCAATCCCCGGAGGAAGCCCGTCCGCATAGTTCAGTGGCCAGGAAGGACCCGCTTGTTTGCGGTTCCTTCCCGATGAGAAGCGTATGCGGGAGGGCGTGCGGTGGCCTTTCGCTAGTGTCAGGGCTTTTTTCTAACTTGACCAATTGCAACTTCAATCTGTTCGAGACCGTCAAATTGCCGAAAATTATCAAATTCGCTTCCTTATTCGTCGATTTTTCCGTATTCTCACGGCCGAAGGAGTCTTAAATGCCGGAAATTTCCGCTTCCAAAATGATTGACGAGTTGCCCGAGGCCTTCGTGTCGGACACGGCAATCAGCCGCGACGTGTCCCGTGCGGTCAAGGCCGGCCGTTTGCGCAAGCTCGCCTCCCGCCTTTATACGCGAAATCTCTCGGAGCCGCCCGAGGCTGTGATCAAGCGCAACCTCTGGAACATCGTCGCTGGGTACTTTCCCGGTGCGCTGATCGCCGACCGGACGGCGCTGGAAAACGCCCCGGCGGGCGACGGTTCTGTCTGCTTGGTATCGGAAGCCGGCAAGGACATCAAGCTGCCCGGACACACCCTTCGCCCCCGGCGCGGCGTCGCTCCCCAGCCCACCGACCGCCCTTTCATTTCCGGCCTGTTCCTCAGTTCGACGGCGCGGGCCTACCTTGAAAACATGCGCCCGTCTCGTGCCCGTAGCGGCTTGGTCGGCCGAACCCTGTCGCGCAAGGAGATCGAAGAACGGCTGGATACCCTGATCCGCCGGTCGGGAGAGGAGGCCGCCAACAGCCTGCGCGATGAAATTCGAAATCTGGGCAAAGCGCTGGACATGGAGAGCGAGGCGGCGGACCTGGACACCTTGATCGGTTCCCTGCTCGGCACCCGCGAAGCCGAACTGAGCGCGCCCGCAGCCATTGCCCGGCACCAGGGCCGCCCGTTCGATCCCGACCGGATGGCATTATTACAGAGCCTGCACGCGGCGCTTCGCGATCATCCCCCACTGGCTCGGATTGCCCCGAACCGCAACCCGGAGGGGAACGCGACCCTGGCTTTCTTCGAGGCTTATTTCTCGAACTTCATCGAGGGAACCGAGTTCGCCGTCGAGGAAGCCGCCGACATTGTCTTTCGTGGCGTCATTCCCAACGAGCGGCCCCAGGATGCCCACGACGTGCTCGGCACCTGGCGTATCGTATCCGATGCCGGTGAGATGGCCCGAACGCCAGATAATGCTGATGACCTGACCAGGCTACTCAAGGCCCGCCACGCCGCCATCATGGAAAGCCGCCCTGACAAGGGACCGGGCGCATTCAAGATGATGGACAATCGGGCGGGATCAACCGTCTTCGTCGCCCCCGATCTGGTGGCCGGCACTTTGGAAAAGGGCTTCGCGCTTTGCCGCAGCCTGGAAACACCTTTCCAGCGTGCCGTGTTCGTCATGTTCCTGGTTTCAGAGGTTCATCCCTTCTCAGATGGCAACGGGCGCGCCGCCCGCGTGATGATGAACGCCGAACTAGAGGCCGCCGGAGAGGAACGTATCGTCATTCCTACGGTCTATCGCGCCAATTACCTCTCGGCACTCAAGGCCCTTTCGCAAAGCGGACGGCCCGAACCGCTGATCCGCATGCTCGACTATGCCCAACGTTGGACCGCCGCCATTGACTGGCGCTCTGTCGAGGAGGCCCGGCGCGAATTGGAGGACTGCAACGCCTTCCTGGATGCGGCTGTCGCAGAGGAAGAAGGGAAGCGCCTCCGCATGCCCGGCGGAATGGAGAGGGGATCGTAATGGATAAGAAAAGCCTCTCTGAGCGCGACATCTGCACCAAGTTCATCACCCCGGCGGTCAAAAAGGCCGGCTGGGACGAGATGACTCAAATCCGCGAGGAAGTTAGCTTCACCAAGGGCCGCATCATCGTGCGCGGCAAGCTCGTCAGTCGGGGCAAGGGCAAGCGCGCCGATTACATCCTTTATTACAAGCCCAACATCCCCATCGCGTTGATCGAGGCCAAGGACAATACCCACGCCATGGGCGACGGCATGCAGCAAGGGCTGGACTATGCCGAGACCCTGGACATTCCCTTCGTCTTCGCCTCGAACGGCGACGGTTTCGTGTTTCACGACCGGACCGGCGTTTCGCCGGAAAAGGAAACCACCCTGGACAACGAGTCGTTTCCGTCACCAGCCGACCTCTGGGCACGGTTCCGCGCCTGGAAGGGCCTGACGCCGGAAGCCGAAGAGATCGTGCTCCAGGATTATTTTGACGACGGTAGCGGCAAAACCCCGCGCTACTACCAAGTGAACGCCATCAATGCGACCATCGAGGCCATAGCCCGAGGCCGCGACCGGGTTCTGCTGGTCATGGCGACGGGCACTGGCAAGACCTACACCGCGTTCCAGATCATTTGGCGGCTGTGGAAAGCGGGCCGCAAGAAGCGTGTCCTATTCCTGGCTGACCGCAACGTGCTGATCGACCAAACCATGGTCAACGACTTCCGCCCGTTCGGCCCGGCCATGGCCAAGCTGTCGACCAAATCCAAGACCATCGAGCGCGCCGACGGCACGTCCGAGGACCTAACCACGGCCATCGACGGCAAGCGGCGCATCGACACGGCCTATGAAATCTATCTCGGCCTCTATCAGGCGATCACCGGCCCGGAGGAACGCAAAAAGATTTACCGCGAGTTCTCGCCCACCTTCTTCGACTTGATCGTCATCGACGAGTGCCATCGCGGCAGCGCCGCCGAGGATTCGGCCTGGCGGGAAATCCTCGACTACTTCTCGTCGGCAACCCAGATCGGCCTGACCGCCACGCCGAAGGAGACCGAATACGTCTCTAACATCCATTACTTCGGCGAGCCGGTTTACACCTATTCCCTGAAACAGGGCATCCGCGACGGCTTCCTTGCCCCCTACAAGGTCATCAAGGTTCATGTCGACCGGGACGTGGAAGGCTACCGTCCCGAAAAGGGGCAACTGGACCGCGACGGCAACGAGGTCGAAGACCGCATCTACAACTCCAAGGATTTCGACCACACCCTGGTTCTGGATGATCGCACCAAGCTTGTCGCGAATAAGGTCACGGCCTTCCTGAAGGAAAGCGGAGACCGATACCAGAAAGCCATCATCTTCTGCGTTGATCAGGAACACGCCGCCCGCATGCGCCAGGCGCTGATCAACGAGAACGCCGACCTGGTGGACGAAAACCACCGCTACGTCATGCGGATCACCGGCAGCGATACAGAAGGCCAGGCACAGCTCGGCAATTTCATCGACCCGGAATCCAAATACCCGGTTCTTGTCACCACCTCGCGGCTGCTCTCCACCGGTGTCGATGCCCAGACCTGCCGACTGATCGTGCTCGACCGCGAAGTCGGTTCCATGACCGAGTTCAAACAGATCGTCGGGCGCGGCACCCGCGTGCACGAGGACACTCGGAAATTCTATTTCACACTGATGGATTTCCGGGGTGCGACCAGCCATTTCGCTGACCCGGATTTCGACGGCGAGCCGGTGCAGATCTATCAGCCCGAAGGCGACGACCCCATAACGCCACCCGACGACGCGACGACGCCCGGTGAGGATGGTGACGTGCCCGAAGAACCGGGTGAGGACGAAACCATCGTCGACGGCCCGCCCGACATCGGCCTGCCGCTCGAAGGCGGCGGTATGCGCAAGATCTACGTGGACGGTATCGGCGCGACCATCATCGCCGAGCGGGTGGAATACCTCGACGAGAACGGCAAGCTGGTGACCGAGTCCCTTCGCGATTACACCAAGAAGGCGCTCAGGAAACGCTTCTCCAGTCTCGATGACTTCCTCAAACGTTGGAAAGACACGGAGCGGAAGCAGGCCATCATCGAGGAACTGGAGGCCGAGGGTCTACCGCTTGACCCCATCGCCGAGGAACTGGGCAAGGACCTCGACCCCTTCGATCTTATTTGCCACATCGCCTTCGACGCAAAGCCGCTGACTCGCCGCGAGCGGGCGGAGAACGTCAAGAAGCGCGACGTGTTCACCAAATACGGTGACCAGGCCCGTGCGGTCCTCGACGCCCTGCTGACCAAGTACGCCGATGAAGGCGTGCTCAATCTCGACGACGCCACCGTGCTGCGCATTTCGCCATTCAGCGAATTGGGTACACCGGTGCAGCTGATCAAAGCCTTTGGCGGGAAGGACGGCTTTACCGATGCGGTCCATGAACTTCAATCCGCCCTTTACCAGGAGACCGCCTGACTCATGTCCGTTCGCACCCTCGTTAAATCCATTCAAAACACCATGCGCCAGGACACCGGCGTCGACGGCGACGCCCAGCGCATCAGCCAATTGTGCTGGATGTTCTTCCTCAAGATCATCGACGATCAAGACCAGGAACTGGAACTGATGCGCGACGATTACGCCTCGCCGATCCCGGCGGCTTATCAGTGGCGCACCTGGGCGGCGGACCCGGAGGGCATGACCGGCGACGCCCTCTTGGCCTTCATCAATCATGACCTGTTCCCGGCCCTGAAAAACCTGTCCGTCTCCAGCCAGCCCGGCGACCGCCGCCGCGTGGTCCGCGACGTGTTCGAGGACGCCTACAACTACATGAAGTCCGGCCAACTGATGCGCCAGGTGGTCAACAAGATCAGCGAGGTCGATTTCAACGATCTGTCCGAACGTCAGCATTTCGGCGACATCTACGAACAAATCCTCAATGACCTGCAATCGGCGGGCAACGCCGGTGAATACTATACGCCCCGCGCCGTTACCGCCTTCATGGTCCAGATGACCGATCCGAAACCGGGTGAGACCTTGTTCGACCCCGCCTGCGGCACCGGCGGCTTTCTGACCTGTTCGCTGCGTCACATGCGAGACCGCTACGTCAAAAAGCCGGAGGACGAGGCGACCATGCAGGCGGCGCTGCGCGCGGTGGAAAAGAAGCAACTTCCCCACATGCTCTGCGTCACCAACATGCTGCTGCACGGCATCGAGGACCCGAGCTTTGTCCGTCACGACAACACCCTGGCGCGGCCCTACATCGGCTGGGAACAGAAAGACCGGGTGAACATCGTGCTGACCAACCCGCCCTTCGGCGGCAAGGAGGAAGATGGCATCGAGTCCAACTTTCCCCAGCACTTCCGCACGCGGGAGACCGCCGACCTGTTCCTCGCCCTGATCGTCCGCCTGCTGAAAAAGGACGGCCGTGCCGCCGTGGTCCTGCCCGATGGCTCCCTGTTCGGCGAAGGCGTTAAGACCCGGCTGAAAGAACACCTGATGGAGGAGTGCAACCTCCACACCATCGTCCGCCTACCGAACTCCGTCTTCCGCCCCTATGCTTCCATCGGCACCAACTTGCTGTTCTTCGAGAAGGGCGAGCCGACCAAGGACATATGGTTCTGGGAACACCGCGTTCCCGAAGGCCAGAAAGCCTATTCAATGACCAAGCCGATCCGGCTAGCGCATTTGCAGGACTGCATCGACTGGTGGGGCGGGGCGGAACGCGAAGGTCGGAAGGAGACCGAACGTGCCTGGCAGGTGACGGCGGAGGAGGTCAAGGCGCGGGGCTACAACCTCGACATCAAAAACCCGCACACCGAGGACGACGATCACGGTGACCCGCAGGAGCTGCTGGCCGATCTGACCAAAGCCGAGAACGAGACGGCGGCGATCCGAGACGAGCTGAAGGCGATCCTGACGGAGGCGCTTGCCCGATGAATGCCGACCGTCTCCTCAATCTCTATGACCGCATCGCCGACGCCCCGGACGCCATCGCTCGCTTGCGCCGCTTTGTTTTGGACCTCGCTATTCGGGGGAAGCTGGTGGAGCAGGACCCAGCGGACGAGCCGGCGTCGGAGTTGTTGAAGCGTATCAGCATTGAGCGGGCTGGCCAGTCAACCAAAGAGAAAGACCGTTCCGCCGGACCTGTTGCCGAGGAATGCCCGAAAATCGAACTTCCAACCTCTTGGGCATTGACCTCATTAGGTGAGATAAGCCTTCGACTTCACTACGGTTATACCGCGTCAGCCAGCAAGACGGACAAAGAGATTCGCCTTCTGCGGATAACTGACATTCAAGACGATCACGTGGAATGGGCCAACGTTCCCGGATGCGCGATCGACGCCAAGACCATCACGAAATATGCTTTGGAACCCGGCGACCTACTGATTGCTCGAACCGGCGGCACTATCGGCAAGACGTTTCTTGTGTCAGATGTGCCAGTGAAATCTGTGTTCGCTTCGTATCTCATTCGCGTCCAGCCAGCCCGTTCGCTACATGCGCCATATGTGAAGCTTTTCTGCGGATCGGATTTCTACTGGGATCAATTGCGAGAGGGTTCGCGTGGCGCTGGGCAGCCGAACGTCAACGGTAAGACTTTGGGGAGGATGCGCGTCTCTCTCCCACCCCTTGCAGAGCAACACCGCATCGTCGCCAAGGTCGATGCCCTCATGGCCCTCTGCGACCGGCTGGAGGCCGCCCTCACCACGTGGGAGGCCACCCGCAACCGGCTGACCACCGCCAGCCTTGCCCGCTTGACCGCTCCCGACACGGACGCGGAGGCCTTCCCCGCCCACGCCCGCTTCGCCCTCGACGCGCTCCCCGCGCTCACGGCCCGCTCCGACCAGATCAAGCAACTCCGCCAGACCATCCTGGACCTCGCCGTGCGTGGAAAGCTGGTGGAGCAGGACCCAGCGGACGAGCCGGCGTCGGAGTTGTTGAAGCGTATCAGCATTGAGCGGGCTGGCCAGTCAACCAAAGAGAAAGACCGTTCCGCCGGACCTGTTGCCGAGGAATGCCCGAAAATCGAACTTCCAACCTCTTGGGCATTGACCTCATTAGGTGAGATAAGCCTTCGACTTCACTACGGTTATACCGCGTCAGCCAGCAAGACGGACAAAGAGATTCGCCTTCTGCGGATAACTGACATTCAAGACGATCACGTGGAATGGGCCAACGTTCCCGGATGCGCGATCGACGCCAAGACCATCACGAAATATGCTTTGGAACCCGGCGACCTACTGATTGCTCGAACCGGCGGCACTATCGGCAAGACGTTTCTTGTGTCAGATGTGCCAGTGAAATCTGTGTTCGCTTCGTATCTCATTCGCGTCCAGCCAGCCCGTTCGCTACATGCGCCATATGTGAAGCTTTTCTGCGGATCGGATTTCTACTGGGATCAATTGCGAGAGGGTTCGCGTGGCGCTGGGCAGCCGAACGTCAACGGTAAGACTTTGGGGAGGATGCGCGTCTCTCTCCCACCCCTTGCAGAGCAACACCGCATCGTCGCCAAGGTCGATGCCCTCATGGCCCTCTGCGACCGGCTGGAGGCCGCCCTCACCACCGCCGATACCACCCGCCAGCGCCTCCTCGAAGCTCTGCTGCACGAAGCGCTAACGCCGGGTGAGGACCAGGAGGAAGCAGCGTGACGATCTTCCTGCGCGATATTTGGCCGATTGCCGAGGCGGAAGCCTACAAACTCCATTTTGCCCGCTGGAATGGCGAAAACCAGCCGCTGGAGGTTTGGGTGCGCGACAAGGCTGAGTGGCAGGAATGGCAGGAGTACCGGCCAGGGCGTGACGATTTCAATCGCCCCTACATCTTTTCACTGATCCAGTTTTATCACGAGACGGACTGCTGGCTTTTCGGTGGCGTGTTCAAGGTCGTCAATCGGCATCCGGATCGATACGACGTGACGCTTACCGAACAGGGTGCTGGATATCTCGGACGCCTCAAGATTCGGTCCACATACCGCAATCGGACGACGCGGGTAAATTTCGAAAACCACTACGCGGATTTCGAGGTGCAGGAAATTCTGTCGGAACCGTATTCGGGTCGGGCCTTCCCTGGTTTCGAGACCATTGATCTATCCTTTGAGGAACTCGAAACCCTGGTCCGCAATGATCGAGCCGACTGGAAAAGCGCACTCGAATCCGTGAAGGGCGTATATTTGATTACCGATACGGAAACCGGGAAACGCTATGTCGGGTCCGCCTATGGAGACCAAGGCATCTGGTCCCGGTGGTCAAGTTACGTTGCCAGCGGCCATGGCGGCAACGTGGAACTCCGCGCCCTGATTTCCGACCTCAGTCTGGAATATTGCCGAAAGTCGTTTCGTTTCGCGTTGCTCGAATCCCGACCGGCGCGGACGCCGGATGAAGTTGTCATCGACCGGGAGACGTTTTGGAAACAGGTTCTGATGACTCGTGGCGACTACGGGCTGAACAGGAATTGACCATGACCTACCATGTGATCGTGGAACGCGATAACGGCAATTGGCGGGCCGTCTGTCCGGCGTTGCGAGACCACGGAGCCGTCACCGGTGGCGAGACCCGTGAGGAAGCGTTGACGCATATCGAGGGCGTTCTGGGGATGATCCTGTCCGAGTTTGCCGCCAGCGGTGTCACCCCACCCCCAGATGCGGCATTACCCGGCAGTATTCCGCTGACCGTCGAGGCCGGATAATACCATGCCAGCGTTTGCTCGACACATCGGCATCGACTATTCCGGCGCGCAGACTCCGACGGCGAGTCTCAAGGGGCTTCGCGTCTACTTGGCCGAGGATGACAACCCGCCCGCCGAGGTGCCGCCGCCGCCCAGCCCACGCAAATACTGGACCCGAAAGGGCATTGCACACTGGCTGGTCGAGCGACTGTCCGAGGACGTTCCCACCCTTGTCGGCATCGACCACGGATTTTCTTTTCCGCTGCGCTATTTCGAGGTCCACGGGCTGAAACCGGACTGGCCAACTTTCCTCGACGATTTCCAGCACCACTGGCCGACCAATGAGGATCACACCTACGTCGACTTCGTGCGCGACGGTTCGGCGGGTAACGGCGCAGCGCGGACCGGGAACGCCCGCTGGCGGCGTCTGACCGAGGAGCGGGCCGGCGGCGCGAAATCGGTCTTTCATTTCGACGTACAGGGTCAGGTGGCAAAGTCTACTCACGCGGGGATTCCCTGGTTGCGCTTCATTCGTCGGGAACTGGGCGAACGGATTCACTTCTGGCCCTTCGACGGCTGGGATATTCCGCAAGGCAAGTCCGTTATCGCCGAGGTATATCCGGCGCTCTGGTCTCGCAGCTTCGCCCGCGAGGGCCGCACCGGTGACCAGCACGACGCTTATTCCATCGCCGCTTGGCTATCGCGCGCCGACCGAGACGGCAGCCTCGCTGAGTTCCTCGCGCCGAACCTGACCCCGCCCGAACGCAGCATCGCTATGGTAGAGGGCTGGATACTTGGTGTTCCGGGCTTGATCCGCGACGGCGTTGGGGAGCAGCATGGTCCGGGCGGCAATTCTGTCGATAACATTCTGAATTGACCGGTTTATGTACCATATGAATTGACCGCTT
>CAYOAD010000087.1:0-15839 GCA_964401845.1 uncultured Rhodospirillaceae bacterium
AAAACTGATATGATGAAGCTTGTTACCTTTGATGTCCCGCCAGGGCGGTCATACCGAGGCCGGTACCGTAGGGCGGATCCAGCAGCACGAGCTCGGCGGGGACCTGACCGCCGGCCGGTGGGGGACCGGGGGCCGCGCCGTCCCGCTGCAGCATGGAAACCGAACCGGTTTCCCCGAGCTGGAAGGCGTTCTTGCGGATCATTTTGAGGTGCGCCGGCTCCTGCTCCAGGAAGGCAACGTGTGACGCGCCGCGCGACAAGGCCTCGATCCCCAGGGCGCCGGCGCCGGCGAACACATCCAGCACCCTCGCCCCCAAGGGCAGAGGTCCCGCATCGGTGCGGTAATCGCCGTGTTCGAGGATATTGAACAATGCCTCGCGAGCGCGGTCGGAGGTCGGGCGTACCGCGTTACCCTCCGGCACCATGAGTTTGCGGCCGCGAAACCGTCCGCCGATGATGCGCAAGCCTTTATGAGCGTGCTTTGCCACGCCGGGGCTCCTTCTTTGGCGGCCTCTTTGTCGCCTTCGAGCGTTCGCGTCTCGCGACCGCTTCGCGCGATTTGCTGCGGGAGGCGCGGCCCTTGCCGGCCGGTTTGCCGCCCTCGCCGAGCTGTTCGCGGATGACCTTGCCCGGCACCTCCTTGACCTCGCGGCTCTTGAGGTTGCCTAGGTGGAACGGACCGTAGGCCGTGCGTATCAGGCGGTTGACGTCATATCCCAGGTGCTTCAGCACCTTGCGGATCTCACGGTTCTTGCCCTCGGCCAGACCCACCGAGAGCCAGGCATTGGCGCCTTGCTGGCGGTCGAGGTCCACTTTTATTTGACCGTAGCGCACGCCCTCGACGGTGACGCCGTTCTCCAGTTTGGCGAATTCGCCCGGCTGCGGGCGGCCGTGGATGCGCACACGGTAGCGCCGGGTCCAGCCCGTATCGGGGTGCTCCAGCTTGCGCGCCAGTTCGCCGTCAGTGGTTAACAGCAACAGACCTTCGGAATTGAGATCAAGCCGGCCGACCGATACCACGCGCGGCAGGGAGGCGGGCAGTTTTTCGAACACCGTGGACCGGCCCTGGGGGTCGCGGTGGGTGGTAATCAGCCCGGCGGGCTTGTGGTAGAGCCAGAGCCGGGTGGGTCCGGTTTCGGCCAACGGTTTGCCGTCGATCAGGATCAGGCTCTTGGCTGTGACGTTGTGGGCGGGGGACTTCAGCACCTCGCCGTCGACGCTGACCCGGCCCGCCTCGATCCAGCGTTCCGCCTCGCGCCGCGAGCAAAGTCCGGCTGCCGCCATGCGCTTGGCGATGCGCTCGCCCTTGACCGTGGCTTGCGCCACGCTTCAGGCCCGGGTGGCGTCGACAAACGCCTGGAACAGCTTGGCGTCGCCGGGGTCGATTTCAAACTCGGGATGCCACTGGACGCCGAGACAGAACTTGTAAGCCGGCGCCTCTATGCCTTCGATGACGCCGTCCTCGGCCCGAGCGTTGACGATCACGCCTTCCGGTTCGTCCTCGGCGGCCTGGTGGTGGGCGCTGTTGACGTTCATTTCGCCCGTACCGACGATACCGTGCAGCAGGGTTCCTTCAACGACGTTGACCTTGTGGCCGGCCTCGTCGCGGGGGTTGGGTTGTTCGTGGGCCAGGGCGTCCTCGACCGCTTCGGGAATGTGCTGGAGCAAGGTCCCGCCCAGTGCCACGTGCAGCAACTGCTGGCCGCCGCAGATGCCGAAAACCGGCATGTCGCGGGTCAGGGCGCCCTTGGCGATGGCCATTTCGAAATCCGTCCGGCCCGGCTTGAGGACGACGGTCTCGTGGCGCTCGTCGGCGCCGAACAGACCGGGGTCCACGTCGAAGGCGCCGCCGGTGACGATCAGGCCGTCAATGGCGTCGAGGTAAGGATCGACCAATTCAAGGGCGTGCGGCAGAGCCATGGCGACGCCGCCGGCATGGGCGACGGCGCTGCAGTAGTTCTGCCGCAACGCGTACCAGGGGAATTTCGAGTAGGCGGCGCCGTTTTCGCCGCCGTCCTCTGCATCCAGGGTCAGGCCGATTATCGGGCGCGTGGTCATGGGCCGGAGCATAGGCGTATGGCGCGCCCGCGACAATGACCTAGATTGTGAACCCTTGACCCCGGAGAGCGCCCGCGCCACCTTGGCCCGATGGCGAAACCAGACGGATACATGTCCAGCGCCCTGGCCGAGGCCGAGGCCGCTGCGTTACGAGATGAAGTGCCCGTCGGCGCCGTCATCGTCGATCCGGCGACGGGTGAAATTCTGGCCGCCGCCGGCAACCGGACGCGCGAACAGGACGATCCGACGGCGCATGCCGAGCTGCTGGCCATTCGCCAAGCCGCCGCCGCGCTGGGCAGCGAACGCCTGGCCGGTTGTGATCTCTACGTCACGCTGGAGCCCTGTCCGATGTGCGCCCAGGCCATCAGTTTCGCCCGTGTCCGGCGTTTGTATTTTGGCGCCGCCGACGCCAAGGGGGGCGGCGTGGAAAACGGCCCGCGGATTTTTGCTGCCGCCAGTTGCCATCACGCGCCGGAGGTATACGGCGGCATCGACGAAACACGGTCCGCCGACCTGCTGCGTGCGTTTTTCCGGGACAGACGGTGAAACTCGGCGCTAAAATCGTTCGGTTACGAACAAATTCCCCCACATAGGCACAGGTAGAACCAATGGATTTCGAATATTCCGCGCGCGTGAAGGAACTGCAGGAGAAGCTCAACGCCTTCATGGACGAGCATATTTATCCCAACGAACAGACGTTCCACGAACAAATCGATGAGGGCGACCGCTGGCAGCCTACGGCGATCGTCGAAGAATTGAAGCAAAAGGCGAAGGCCGAGGGGTTGTGGAACCTGTTCCTGCCCGAGTCCGAACGGGGGTACGGACTGACCAACCTGGAGTACGCGCCGCTTTGCGAAATCATGGGCCGGGTCGTCTTCGCACCCGAGGTCTTCAACTGCTCGGCGCCCGATACCGGCAACATGGAAGTGCTGGAACGCTACGGTACGGACGAGCACAAGAAGCAATGGATGGAGCCGCTGCTGAACGGCGAGATCCGTTCCGGCTTCGCCATGACGGAACCGCGCGTGGCCTCGTCCGACGCAACCAATATCGAAGCCCGCATTGAGCGTGACGGCGACGAATACGTCATCAACGCCCGCAAGTGGTGGACCTCGGGCGCCGGCGACCCGCGCTGCAAGATCCTGATCTTCATGGGCAAGACCGACCCGACGGCGAGCCGCCACCAGCAGCAGTCGATGATATTGGTGCCGATGGACACGCCGGGCGTCAAGGTCATGCGGCACCTTACCGTGTTCGGTTATGACGATGCGCCGCACGGGCACATGGAGGTTGATTTCACCGATGTCCGGGTGCCGGTGTCGAACATCCTGTTGGGCGAAGGCCGCGGCTTCGAAATCGCCCAGGGCCGCCTCGGTCCGGGCCGCATCCACCACTGCATGCGCTCAATCGGCCAGGCCGAACGGGCGCTGGAGCTTGCAGTGAAGCGGGCCAAATCACGGGTTGCCTTCGGCAGCCCCATCGCCGATCTGGGCATGACCCGCAAGGCCATCGCCGATTCGCGCATGGAGATCGAGCAATCGCGCCTGCTGACCCTGAAAGCCGCCTACATGATGGACACGGTGGGCAACAAGGCGGCGCGTCAGGAGATCGCCATGATCAAGGTGGTCGGCCCCAACATGGCCTGCCGCGTCATCGACCGCGCCATCCAGATCCACGGCGCCGGCGGTGTCAGCTCGGACTTCCACCTTGCCGCGGCCTATGCCGGCCAGCGCACGTTGCGCCTGGCGGACGGCCCGGATGAAGTCCACACCGACCAGATCGCCCGTCTGGAAGCGCGGAAGTACAACTGATGGAGTTGGATTTGGGGGTACGGGCGTGACGGAAAACGGCGCACCGTCCCCCCAAAATCCGGCTCCGGCATCTATCGAAACGGCCTACGGCTGGGCCGTCATCACGGCTTCGGTGCTGTTGATGACGGTCGGTACGGCGGGTTTTTACGTCACCGTCGTCGGCCTCAAGCTGATCGCCACGGAATTCGACTGGCCGCGCTGGGTGCCCTCGGCGGCCTATTCGTTCGCTCTTCTGGGCACCGGCCTGGGCGGCATCTGGATGGGCAAATGGACCGACCGCATCGGCATGATGTGGCCGACCATTTTCGGTGCGCTGGCGGTCGTCGCCGGCGCTTTGCTGGCGGCGCGGGCGGGAGACCGCTGGACCTTCCTGGCGGCGCACGCAATTCTGATCGGGTTTTTCGGCGGCGGCGCGATGTTTTCGCCGCTGGTTGCCAACGCGACGCGCTGGTTCGACCGCCGCCGGGGCATCGCCGTCGCCGCCGTCGTTTCCGGTCAGGGCTTGGCCGGCGCCTTTTTTGCGCCTGTTTTCCGCTGGTACATCGAGGCCGAGGGCTGGCGGGCCACCTTCGACGCCTACGCCTACCTTTGCTTGGCCACCCTGATCCCGCTGGCCATTGTGCTCAGACCGCGGCCCCCCGAAGCGCTGGAAACGGAGGCGAGTACCACGGCGTCCCCGGCGTCGGACGGCCGCGTGTTGGGTCTCACATCCAGCCGCGTCGCCTGGACCCTGAATATTGCGATCATCGGCTGCTGCGTCGCCATGGCCATGCCCATGGTGCACGTCGTGGCCCATGCCAGCGACGTCGGTCACTCGAATACCGATGCCGCCAGGATGTTGTCGCTGCTGCTGGGCTGCGGATTTGTCTCGCGGCTCGGCTGGGGCTGGCTCTCTGACCGCATCGGGGGTTTGCGAACCCTGGTGACCGGCTCGATTTGTCAGGCCGTTGCCTTATCGCTTTTCCTGTTCGTCGACAGCCTGGCCGGGCTCTACCTGATCTCTGCCTTCTTCGGTCTGGCCTTCGCCGGCATCGTGCCGAGTTACACGCTCATCCTGCGCCGCCACTTTCCGTTGGCCGAAATCGGCGGCCGGGTCGGCGTGATCTACCTTTACGGCACCATCGGCATGGCCCTGGGCGGCTGGCTCGGCGGCGCCATCTTTGACCTCGCCGGCAGTTACTTCCACGCCTTTATCGTCGGCCTCGCCTTCAATGCCCTGAATTTGGTGTTGGTCGTGCCGTTGTTCCGCCGTGAGCGACGCCAGACCGCAGAAGCCGTTCTAGCCGCTGAGTGATTCCGTGTGGCCGTCCACGGCCAGCGCCTGGCCGCTGATTTTGGCCCCGGCGTCAGCGCACAGAAACAGCACCATGGCGGCGATGTCGTCGGCCGTGACGAAACTGCCGAGGGACGAGGAGCGCGCGTAGCCCTGCCGGATATGGTCCGGATCGAGATCCGTCTTCAGGGCCTCGGCCTCGATCACCCGGTCCATGCGCTCGCCTTCGACGCTGCCGGGGCAGATGGCGTTGACCCGGATGGCGTCGCCGCCAAGTTCCATCGCCAGGCATTTGGTCAGGCCGATCACCGCCCATTTGGCTGCGGCATAGGGTGCCCGGTTGGGATAGCCCATCAGGCCGGCTGTCGACGAGAGGTTGACGATCGAGCCGCCGCCCGCCGCCCGCAGCAGAGGCACGGCGCGGGCCGAGCAGAGATAGGTGGCATCCAGATTGACGGCAATGGTGCGCCGCCATTCATCGGGCGCGATTTCCTCGATACCGCCTGTCGGCCCGGCGATACCGGCGCAGTTAACCAGAATATCGAGACCGTCCAGGCGTTTTTCCGCCTCGGCGAACAGAGTTTCAACCTGCCCCTCGTCAGCCACGTCGGCGGCGGTTGTGGTGAGGCCGGGCAGCGCCGTCGCCGCTTCGCAAAGGGCGCTGCCGTCAATGTCGCTGGCGTGGACTTTGACGCCTTCCGCCATCAACCGCTTGGTAATGGTAAACCCGATGCCCGCGGCGGCGGCCGTGACGACCGCCCGCTTGCCTCCCAGATCGCTGATCATGAGATCGGGTCCCGTGGCTAGTCGCCGGCGATGACGCGCTCGGCGTGTGACCAGCCGAGTTCGCCCAGCGGTTTGGCCATCTTGCCGGTGTCGACCGCGTGTTTGCTGGCGGCGGTACCATCGCGAACCCGGCCCATGATGCCCTGGGCGATGGCCGCCAGGCGGAACATGTTGTAGGCCATGTAGAAATTCCAGTTGCCGATGCCGTCACGCCCGGTTCTGCGGCAATAGGCGGCGACGTACTCCTCTTCGGTGGGGATTCCCATGGACGGAAGGTCCAGACCGCCCAGTCCGCGGAACAGCTCGGGATCCACGCGCCAGGGCATGACGTGGTAGGAAAAATCACCGAGCGGGTGGCCGAGCGTCGATAGCTCCCAGTCCAGCACGGCGATGACGCGCGGCTCGGTGGGGTGGAACACCATGTTGTCGAGACGGTAATCGCCGTGAACGACGCTGGTTTCGTCGCCCGGCGGAATGTTCTCGGGCAGCCACTCGATCAGTTTGTCCATGGCCGGAATGTCTTCCGTTTCCGAGGCCTTGTACTGCTTCGACCAGCGGCCGATCTGGCGTTCGAAATAATTGCCCGGCTTGCCGAAATCGCCCAGGCCGACCGCTTCGTAGTCGACCATGTGCAGCTTGGCGATGACGTCGTTCATGGCGTCATAGATGGCGCCGCGCTCCGACTTGTCCATGTCCTTCAGCGTCGGTTCCCAGAAGATGCGGCCGTCGGCGAAGGACATGATGTAGAATGCCGTGCCGACGACGTCGGGATCTTCGCACAGCACGTAGCTTTTGGGCACCGGTACATCGGTCTTGCCCAAGGCCGAGATGACCCGGTATTCGCGGTCGACGGCGTGGGCCGACGGCAACAGCTTACCCGGCGGCTTGCGCCTCAGAACATACGATTGTCCGCCGGCATCGATACGATAGGTGGGACAGGATTGACCGCCCTTGAACTGGGCCACGGAAAGCGTGCCGGAAAAGCCATCGACGTTGGCCTGCATGTAGTCCTGCAAGACCCCCTCGTCGATCTTGTGAGCCTCGCGCACGTCCATCGTGCCGGAAAATTTCTGCTGACGGTCTTCGCTCATGTCCCAAGGTCACCTGTGCTGCCGGGTAGTTTCGTGCGGCAGCCAAAGTTGACCCGGAAGTGCTCTCTTTGTCCAGTGCCGAGGCCCGGGATCATCGGCGCAAATGTTCTCCCCATGGGGAAATCGGGGTAGACTCGCAGCCAAACGGCATTCAAAAAGTTCACGTTCGAGGGCGTTGATGATCCGTAAACACATTATTCCGTCGTTGCTGATCGTGCTTTTGGCCATGGGAGTGGCTCCGTCATGGGCGCAGCAGAAGCTCGTGCTGGTGACGCCGCCCAACACGGTGGACACCGTGATCAGCGAGGTCATCACGCGCAAGGCCTACGCGCGCCTCGGCATCGCGGTGGAAATCCGCAAGTATCCCGGTGAACGGGCCTTGCGGCTGGCCAACAGCGGCAAGGTCGACGGCGAGGTCCAGCGCATCGACGGCATCGCGGCCAATTACCACAACCTGATCCAGGTGAAGCCCGCCATCAATTTCATCGAAGGCACGGTGTTCACCCATAAAACCGATTTCGCCGTCAAGGGCTGGGACAGCCTGCAGCCCTACAAGATCGGCTACATCCGCGGCATCAAATTCGCCGAACGCAATACCAAGGGTATGGATTCGCTCCCCATCGGCGATTACCAGCGCATGTTCAAGATGCTGCGCAACGGACGCTTCGACATCGCCGTGTCGCCGCGCCTCAACGGGCTTTACCAGATGAAACAGCTCGGTATCGAAGGTGTGCGCGATCTCAGCCCCGCCATCATGCGATTCGACCTCTTTCATTACCTGCACCACAAGCATGTCGCCCTGGTGCCGAAAATCTCCGCCGTGTTCAGGGACATGGAGGCGAGCGGCGAACTCAAGAAACTCCGCGATCACGTCATCGCCGTCCTGATGGATCGGGCCGCCAAGAACCTGCCGCTGTGCGACAAGGACTACGCCTGCTTTGATTGAGGGCTTAGTCGGTTTGCACGCGTTCCCGCGCTTATTCAGATTGCGCTCTTTCCCGCGCGACTGCCCGCCAGCCGATGTCGGTGCGGCAGAAGCCCTCGGGCCAATCAATGACGTCGACCGCTTCGTAGGCGCGTGACTGGGCTTCCGCGACCGTCGGGCCCAGGGCGGTGACGCCCAGCACCCGGCCTCCCGTCGCCTTGGTATCGCCGTTTACCAATGCGGTGCCGGCGTGGAAGACATTGACGCCCGGCAGGTCGCCGGCGGCGTTGAGGTTCCTTATTTCGCTGCCCTTTTCGTAAGCGCCGGGATAGCCCTTGGCGGCCATGACGACGACCAGCGCTACGTCATCGCGCCAGCGGACGTCGACCTGATCCAGGGTGCCGTCGGCCGCCGCCATTAGCAACGGCAGGAAATCGCAGTCGAGGCGGGCAATCAGGGCCTGGCATTCGGGATCGCCAAATCGGGCGTTGTATTCGATCAGTTCCGGCCCTTTTTCGGTGATCATCAGGCCGGCGTAAAGCACGCCGCGGTAGGGGTGCCCTTCCGCCGCCATGGCCTTGACCGTGGGCTCGATGATCTCAGCCATGATGCGTGCGTGCATCGCTGCGTCGACGACGGGGGCGGGGGAATAGGCGCCCATGCCGCCCGTGTTTGGTCCGGTGTCGCCGTTGCCCACGGTCTTGTGGTCCTGGGCGGAGGCCAGGGGTAGGATATTCTCGCCGTCGACCAGAGCGAAAAAACTGGCCTCCTCTCCGACCAGGCAGTCCTCGATCACCACTTCGGCGCCCGCCGCACCGAAGGCGCCGCCGAAGATCTCCTGCGTGGCGTTGAGCGCTTCCTCTACCGTGCGGGCGACGATCACCCCCTTGCCGGCAGCCAGGCCGTCGGCCTTGATGACGATGGGCGCGCCGTGTTCCAGGATGTAGGCCTTGGCGGCGGCGCCGTCGTCGAAGCGGCCGTAGGCGGCGGTCGGGATATTGTATTTGGCGCAGAGGTCCTTGGTGAAGCCCTTGGACCCCTCCAGCGCCGCCGCCGCGGCGCTTGGGCCGAAGGCCTTGATGCCGGCGGCCTCCAGGTCGTCGACCAGGCCGTTTACCAAGGGGGCTTCGGGGCCGACCACGACGAAATCGATGTCCTCGGCCCGGCACAGGCCGATCAGGCCGGAGGTGTCCATCACGTCGATGTCGACGCAGGTGGCGACTGCCGAAATACCGCCGTTGCCCGGCGCGCAGAACAACCGGTCGATCAGGGGGGAGGAGGAAAGCGTCCAGGCCAGGGCGTGTTCACGGCCGCCGGAGCCGACAACGAGTACGTTCATGAGGGGACCGCCCTGGAAAATTATTTAACGATCAATCGGACGGCGGCGGCCATTCAGCCGTTCCGCCCGCGCGGTCACTCTTGTATCATGATCGCCGATGGGGAGGAAAGCGGACATGGCCGATCAGGCCGAACCGACGGACGGCGTGCACAATCAACCCGAATACACGGTGGCGGAGCTTTCGTTCGCGCTCAAGCGGTCGATCGAGGGCACCTTTGACCGCGTCCGCGTACGGGGCGAAATCTCGGGCTTCAAGCGCGCCGCGTCGGGCCACCTCTACATGAGCCTGAAGGACGAGAACGCCGTGCTCGATGCTGTCTGCTGGCGCGGCACCGCCGGCCGTCTGAGCCTTGAACCCGAGGACGGCTTGGAGGTTATCGCCAGCGGCAAGCTGACAACCTATCCCGCCCGCTCGCGCTATCAGCTCGTGGTCGACGCCATGGAGGTCGCCGGCGAAGGCGCGTTGCTGAAGCTGCTGGAGGAGCGGCGCAAGAAACTCATGGCCGAGGGCTTGTTTGCGCCCGAGCGCAAGCGCGCAACACCCTATCTTCCCGAGGCGATCGGTGTCGTCACGTCGCCGACGGGCGCGGTCATCCGCGATATCCTGCACCGCTTGGAGGACCGCTTTCCCCGGCACGTCCTGGTCTGGCCCGTGCTGGTTCAGGGTGACGGCGCGGCAGAACAAATCGCCGGCGCCATCCACGGCTTCAACGAATTGTCCGCCGGCGGCGACGTGCCCCGGCCCGACCTGCTGATCGTTGCCCGCGGCGGCGGCAGCGTCGAGGACCTCTGGGCCTTCAACGAGGAAATCGTCGTCCGGGCGGCGGCCGACAGCGAGATCCCGCTGATCTCGGCCGTGGGGCACGAAACCGACACGACGCTGATTGATTTCGCGTCCGACAAGCGCGCCCCCACGCCGACGGCGGCGGCCGAAATGGCGGTACCGGTGAAGGCTGATCTCGAGGTCAATGTGTTGGACCTGCAGCGCCGCGCGCGCGCGGCATTGGCCCGTCTGGCGCAGGAGCGCACCACCCGGCTGGACGGTCTCGCCCGGGGCCTGCGCAATCCCCGCGATCTCGTGCAGGCGCACCAGCAACGGCTTGACGATCTGACGGAACGGCTGGGGCGGGCGCTCTCGGTGGGCGTCAAACAACGCGAGGTCAACCTCAACGTCGTGGCGGCGGGACTGCGGAAATCGGCGCTGGAAGAGCGCCTCGCCCGCCTCGGCGAGCGAACGGAACGGGCGGGTACCGCGATGACGCGGGAAATCAGCCGCTGCCGCCTCGATTTGGCGAACAAATTGTCCGGACTTGCAAAATTGCTGCAAAGTTATAGCTATCAAAGCGTACTGGCGCGGGGCTTCGCGGTGGTTCGCGGTGATGGCGCGTTGCTGCCGTCCGCCGCCGCCGTTTCGCCCGGCGCGGCGCTCGATATCGAGTTCCGTGACGGCCACGTGGCGGCGGTTGCTGGGGGTGACGCCAAACCCGCTACCCCAGCCAAAACCCCAGGGCCGACGCGGACCACCAGGGTCCGCGCAAAATCGAAACCAGAGGACGATCCCCAGGGATCGTTGTTGTGAACCGGAGCGGTAAGGATGATGGATAAAGCGGCTCATGAAGCCGTTCTGCAATACACCATGCATGGCTACGAGGTCGTTTCGCCCGGAAGTTTCGTGACGTGTTTCGTCACCGGCCGGCGCATCCCGCTGGAAGACCTCAGGTACTGGAACGCCGAGCGGCAGGAGGCCTATGCCACGCCGCAGGCCGGCCTGGAGCGGGAATTGGAGTGCCGCGGCGAATGACCAGGTGTCGGGCCCGGTGCTTCGGGCTCCTGGCCGGGGCGGTGCTGGCGCTTTGCCTGACCACCGCCGCGGAGGCCAAGAGCCGGCTGCGGCTGGAAGGAAATTTCGTCCAGGGTGGTCTGGTCCACGGCAAGGTCGCGCCCGGATCGAGCGTTCGCTTTCTCGGCCGCAACGTCCGCGTCGGCGAGGACGGGCGCTTCATCATCGGCTTCGGGCGCGATTTCAAGCGTAAGACACACATCGAAGTGCAGCAACCCAACGGCTACATCGTTCGCCGCGAATTCGAGGTCAAGAAGCGCGCGTACAAGATCCAGCGCATTGACGGCCTGCCGCCGAAGATGGTGTCTCCCGGACCCAGGGCGATGAAGCGTATTCGCCGCGAGAATATGGAAATTGCCGCCGTGCGACGGCGTAATACGCCGGTTGCCTACTATGCCGAGGGATTCATCTGGCCGGTCAAGGGAACCGTGACCGGCGTTTACGGCAGCCAACGCGTGTTGAACGGTGAGCCCCGGAGACCGCACTACGGCCTCGACATCGCCATGCCCACGGGCGCGCCGGTGTTAGCGCCGGCCGGCGGCGTTGTCGCCTTGGCGGCGGACGATCTTTACTTCACCGGCGGCACCGTCATGCTTGATCACGGCCACGGGCTGACCTCCGTCTACTCCCATCTCAGCCAAGTCAGCGTCAAAGTGGGCGAAACCGTTGGGCAAGGAGAGCAAATCGGCCTGGTCGGGGCTACCGGTCGCTCAACCGGGGCGCACTTGGATTGGCGATTCAACTGGTTCAAGCAGCGCCTCGATCCCGAACTCCTGGCGCCGCAAGGCGAATCCAAGGCCAAACGCATGAAATGGCTTAGCTTGATCGCAGATTAATCAGTAAATACAATGTTGTACACATTGTATTCGATGTACACAAAACTTATGTTGAAGCGCCTGGCGG
This sequence comes from uncultured Rhodospirillaceae bacterium, assembly GCA_964401845.1. Lineage (GTDB taxonomy): Bacteria > Pseudomonadota > Alphaproteobacteria > UBA2966 > UBA2966 > CAYFKJ01. The sequence continues at coordinate 12,026 of CAYOAD010000087.1, forward strand.
GCCATCGGCGTAAGGTTTGAGGGCGGCGTAAATTGTCCGGTGGATGGGGGCCTCCAAACCAGCTCGTGCCGCCAACTCCACCACGGTGCCGCTGAGATGGCGGACCTCCAGCCGACGGCCGGCCTCCAGGTCCTGCATCATCGAGGATTTAACCCCGTAAGGCATGCCCATGGTGAATTTCAGGGCACTGTCGACGGCGTCGTCCGGCAGGTCGACGCCCCGCGTCGCGGCCACCGCCACGACCTCTTTCATGGCGTCGACGTACAACGCCCGCAGGTCCGGGTCCGCCAGCACGGCGCCGATGGGCAGGCGGGCGACGCAGTTAAGGGCGCTCATGGAAGCAAGAAAGACAAACTTCTGCCAGATCATGGTCTTGATATCGTCCGCCACGACGGCATCTACCCCCGCGTCCTCCAGCGCGGCGCGAAAGGTTTCGCAGCGTACGCTGGCGGTATTGTCGAACTCGCCGAAAATCAACTTGGCGATTTCACCGTTGTGGCTGATCACGCCGGGTTCGGGCACCGAGGCGGGAATTTGCGCGACGCCTCCTAAGACATGCTCCGCGCTCAATTCGGCGATCAGAATGTCGGGGGCGCTGACGCCGTTCTGAAACGATACGACCGCCGTGGCGTCGCCGACCAGGGGCTTGATCTGCCGGGCGGCGGCTTCGGTGTCGTAGTTTTTGACCATGAACATCACCACATCGACAGGCCCGACCTCCGCCGGATCGTCGGTCGCCGCCGCCGGGTCGACGGTGAAATCGCCCAACGGGCTCGTTACCTTGAGGCCGTTGTTGCGCAAGGCCTCAAGCTGAGCGCCGCGGGCGATGAAGGTGACGTCGTTGCCCGCCGCCGCCAACCTGCCGCCGTAGTAGCCGCCGATGGCGCCTGTTCCCATGACTGCAATTTTCAAAACTCGCTCTCCAATGTTATTCGCTCGGCCAGCGGCGATGCAGCCACAGCCATTGTTCCGGATGGGCCCGGATCCACTCCTCGATACGGGCGTTGACGAGGCGCATGGCCTCGGCCACGTCGGCCTGACGGTCGCCGCTGTCGGCGAGATGGATGGGTTCGCCGATGACGACCCGGAAGCGGCATTTGTCGAGGCGCACGGTATGGGCCGGGATGATCGGGACCTCATATTTCAGAGCTAGCTGCGCCAGGGCCGGCGGCGTCATCGCGTCACGGCCGAAAAACGGTACGGCGATGCCGTCGTTCAGCTTCTGGTCGACCAGCAGGGCAAGGTGCGCCCCGCGCTTGAGGGCGGCCACCAAGGCGCGTGCGCCGGCCGGTCCTTTGGGGATCATGTCATGATCTGAAGCCCGGCCGCGCAAGCCCCGGATGATGTCGTCGACATAGGGATTGTTGGCCTCGCGGAAGACCGCCGTGAGCGGCAGGCCGCGCTGTCCGGTCGAAAGCTGGGTCAGTTCCCAGTTGCCGATATGTGCGGAAAAGAAGATGCCGCCTATGCCGTCGTCCCGAATGCGGTCGATGTGTTCGGTTCCCGTGACCTCCACCCGGCTGGCGGTGCCGTAAACGTCGAGCTTGCCGAGATGGCGAAATTCCGCCGCCGTGCGTCCCAGGTTGTCCCACATACCGCGTACGATTTCCCGGATTTCGGCAGTGGATTTTTCGGGCAACACGAGACGGATATTTTCGGCTGCGCGCTTGGAGACGCCGAGCCTCGGGCCGAGCGCACGCCCGATGGCGCCGCCCCAGGCCGATGCGACAGAAATGGGAAGGAGGGCGAAGACCGCCAGTAGCATCCTGAGGCCCAGCGCCTGAAGCATGTAACTGAGACGCAGACCCGGCGAAATGTCATGGATCCGGCCGCTGGCGATTTTTACGTCGTCCTCAGCCATCTCCGGCAAGGGCCTTCGTTTTCAGGGGCTCAAGTAATTGATCCAGCGCTTCAGGATCGTCAAAGCTGACACCGGCCTGCAATACCTGGATCATGGGGCGGGCCTCGACGGGTAGTCTCACGGCATCCTTGGCGGTGGTGACGGGGACGGCCCCGATTTCGGCGGCTTTCTCCACCAGCCGCATGATTTCGTCGGCGTCATAAGCATGATGATCGGGGAAACGCACGCGCGCCGCGACGTCGCAACCGATCTGTTCGAGCGATGCAAAAAATTTCTCCGGTCTGCCGATGCCGGCGAAGGCGAGAATTCTCTTGCCTGCGACGGCTTCGTTGTCCGCGCCGGGCTCCATGGCCGCCGCCAGCACGGGGAGTCCGGCCGCCGCGACATACCGCTGCCAGTCTTCCCGGTCACCGCCGTCACCGCCATCCAGGGCGATCACCGCGTCGGCCCTTTCCAGGCCGCCCGAAACGGTTTCCCGCAACGGACCGGCCGGCATGACCCGGCCGTTGCCGAAGCCGTAAGCCCGGTCGATAACGATCAGAGAGAGGTCCTTGAAAAGGTCCGTATTTTGATGACCGTCATCCATAACCAGCATTTCAGCACCTGCGGCAACGGCGGCCCTGGCACTCGCTGATCGGTCGCCGCCGACCCAGGTCGGCGCTGCCCGGCCGAGCAGCAGAGCCTCGTCGCCGACATCCGTGGCGGTGTGTCTGTCCATTTCGACACGCGCCGGGCCTTTGAGACTGCCGCCGTAACCCCGGATCAGGAAATGCGCCTTGATTTTGCTCTGCCACAGCCGGGCACCGACTGCCAAGGCTACAGGCGTTTTTCCGCTGCCGCCGACGGTGAGATTGCCGATGCAGATAACCGGTACCGGCGCGCGGTAGGTTTTTGGGTTTTGCTGCCGCCGGGCCGCCGCCGCCTGCCACAGGATGGAAGCCGGGGACAGCAGAATGGGCCAGGGACCCCGGCCGTGCGTCCAGAACTCAGGTGCCCGCATCGTCGTCTCCGCCTAACGCGTTCTCGGCGTCGTCGTGCAAAGGCGCCAACTGGGGAGCCAGGGTATCGACCACGGCGTCGACGATTGTGCTGCCGTGACCCGTCAGTCGTTTGCCGGCCTCGGCCATTGCCTGCGCCGCGTCTGGCTCCATCAGCAAGGCCGAGACGGCGCACTTCAGGCCGTCGTCGTCGGATACTTTGCGGCCGGCGCCAATGGCGATCAACTGGTCCGCCACGGAGGCGAAATTCTCGATATGGCTACCAAACAGGACGGCGCAATGCAGGCGGGCCGGTTCGCGCAGGTTCTGGCCGCCGTGCCGCACCAAGGAGCCGCCGACGAATGCGATGGTCGCAAGGCGGTAGATCAATCCCAACTCGCCCAGCGTGTCGGCCAGATAGACGTCGGTGTTTTCCTGAATTTCGTGACCCAGCGAGCGCCGGGCAACCACAAGGCCGGATTTTTCCAGGCCCTGAGCGATTTCAGCGCCCCGTTCCGGGTGGCGGGGCGCGATGATGGTCAACAAGCCGTTGAATTTGGGCTTGAGGGATTCATGTATGTGCTCGGCGATTGCCTCCTCGCCGGGATGGGTGCTGGCGGCCAGCCATACCGGCCGGGCGGCCACCAGACCGGTGAGGCGCAAAAGTTCGACGCGGTCGACGGGCAGGGGACCGGCGGCGTCCTTCAGGTTGCCGGTAACGACGATATGCGTCGCACCGAGGTCGCGCAGACGCGCCGCCTGGTCATCGTCCGGCGCCAAACAGACGTTGAAGGTGCCGAGCAGCGATTTGGCAAACCGGGGAAAACGCTGCCAGCGCCGGTGGGAGCGCGCCGATATGCGGGTGTTGATGAGGGCGGCCGGAATGTTTCGCCGTCTGATGCCGTCCAGCAGGTTGGGCCAAAGTTCCGATTCGACCCACAAAGCCAGATCGGAACTTTGGCCCAACCTGCTGGAC
>CAYOAD010000088.1:0-15763 GCA_964401845.1 uncultured Rhodospirillaceae bacterium
CCAGTGGAGCCGTCGCCTGAAAAAATGTGCGAAAGATTCTGGACACTACCGGATCTCCAGACCTTCCCAGATCAGCGGAGAAACCGCGATATCGGCTAATAGGGCATCGGCCTTTGCGCGCGTGGCGGCGTCGTCGCTATGGCTGAGGATGACCCCGAATTCATCGCCGCCCAGGCGGCCCACGACGTCACTTTCGCGCACGTGGCGCAGCAGAACGTCGGTGACATGAAGCAGGGCCGCGTCGCCCGCCGCGTGGCCGTGGGTGTCGTTGATTTCCTTGAAGCCGTTGAGATCGAAATAGAGCACGCTGGAGGGCTCGCCATAGCGTTCCGAGAGGGAAATGGCGCGCGCCAGTTCGCGGACGAAGGCGCGGCGGTTGGCGATCGGCGTCAGGGTATCGAGGTCGGCCAGGCGTTCGACTTCCGCCAGGCGGTTCTTGGTGCGCTCCAGCTCGTCGCGCAGGTTGTGGACCTCTCCCATCAGGTTTATGAGGGCTTCGCGGACGCGCGGCGTCAGTTCCGGCTCCGGGATTCCCATGACGCTGGTGGTGTCGGAAATGTCCCGGGGGGTTGTGGCGGTTTCGACCACCGCGCTGTCGTCGGTCCGCCGGGGCCGGCTGATACGTTCCGTGCGGATGACGCCGCCGGTCGGGCCTATTCTCTTAATTTCCATTGCCGCAATTCTACCACATTGGAAAACGCCGCGTTTCGCGGTGTCTTGCGCCTTCTGCCGCGCCCCCTATAATCGCCGCCTCTAAGCTTCGATCATTACTAAATCATATAGGAAATCCTACGCGCCATGACCAGTGAAACCGCCCCTCTCGTCGGCATCATTATGGGCTCCAATTCCGACTGGCCGATCATGAAACACGCCGAAGATACCCTCGGCGAACTCGGTATCCCCTGCGAATCCAAGGTGATGTCTGCCCACCGGACACCGGAGCGAGTCGAAAGCTACTGCGCTGCCGCAAAGTCCAGAGGCATTCAGGTCATTATCGCCGGCGCCGGCATGTCAGCGGCGCTGCCCGGCGTGATCGCAGCCCAGACCACGCTGCCGGTGCTGGGCGTGCCGATGGAAAACGCCAAGGTCGCCAGTCTCGACGGTATCCTCTCGATCCTGCAAATGCCCGCCGGCATTCCGGTCGGCGCGCTCGCCGTGGGTCGGGCCGGCGCCGTCAATGCGGCGCTGTTGTCCGCCGCTATTTTGGCGCTTTCAGATGATGGTATTTCCCAAGCGCTGGATGACTTCCGGGCCAAACAAGCCGCCGCGGTACCGGAAGACCCGAGCCTTTAACCCTGCGCCAGGATCCGTCCGACGAATGGCAGCCGCCCGGCCAGCCGTTCCACGCGGCCGCGCGCTTTTTGGATCTTGAGCACGTCGGCAATATGCCGGTCGAGGAAGTTCCAGGTCTCCTGGAAATCCTCCGACTGATCCTGCAGCCAATAAAGCACCGTCGACGAGACCACGCCCGCCAGCAAGGCGCGCTTGGAGTAAAAATTGAAATCGGTGGAGGTGTCGCCGATGCCGTGCCACATATCGTCGACGGTGGCGTAAAGGCACTTTGCCGCCAATATGTGGTGACCCGGCAGTGCCAAATAGCTGACGGCGCGGGCGACGGCTTCGCGGTTCGGGGCGTCCTGTTCGAGGCGCAGACGAACGGCGAGGGCGATGCGCTGGTGGATTCTTAACTTGGTCAAGTCCTCCAGCGCCAGGGCGTCCAGCATGCGCTGGTCCGCTTGGCGCGAGGAGAATTTCAGAACGTCCTTGGGGCCGCCCATGAACAGCCGCCGCGCCGTGCCGGCGGGGAGGCCCAGGTCCTTTTCCGCCGCCGTCATGGCCTGTAGCGACCAGCCGTCGAACGGCACGTGTTCCAGGACGGCGGCGAGAACGGCCTGTTTTTCGGAGAGTTCAGGATCTGTTTCGGTCATTCCGTCGTCTTCCTTTTGGCCGCGGCTTCGGCAATGGCGTGTCTGACTTCGGATTCGAACATCAACGTCGCAAGATCGGTCATGCGCTGGGGGTAGAGTATACCGTCCAGGTGATCGCATTCATGTTGTACGACGCGGGCGTGATGATCGGTGAGTTCCTCGTCGATCTCGCCGCCCTGGAGGTCGAGGCCGTGAAGTCTGACGTTGGCGTGGCGCGGCACCACACCGCGCATCTCGGGCACCGACAGACAGCCTTCCCAGGCGTTGTTCATGGTGTCGTCCAACGGTGTGATTTCGGGATTGATCAGGACGCGCGGCGTGCGTTCGAATTCCTCGTCGTCCTCGGGCGGCGGCGGGATATAGACGACCACGCGCGAGGAGACGTGAACCTGAGGCGCCGCCAATCCCTGGCCGCCGGCGTCGAGCATGGTTTCGATCATGTCCACGACAAGGCGCACGATCTCCGGCGCACCCGGATCGTCAACCGGCTCGGCAATCTGACGCAGGATGGGATGGCCCATGCGGGCGATTTTGAGTATGGCCATGCCCCTAATATGGCGTGGACGACGCCGGGCGCAACGAAAAAGGCCGCCCCGGAGAGCGGCCAGTTCCGTCCAAATTGGAGACCGTCAGATCGCCTTGACGATGTCGTCGACCATTTTCTTGGCGTCGGCGAACAGCATCATGGTGTTGTCGGCGTAAAATAGATCGTTGTCGATGCCGGCGTAACCGACGGACAGCGAGCGCTTGACGAACAGCACGGTCTGGGCCTTGTCAACATCCAGGATGGGCATGCCGTAGATCGGGCTTTGCGGATCGTCGCGGGCGGCCGGGTTGGTCACGTCGTTGGCGCCGATGACAAAGGCGACGTCGGCCGTGGCGAACTCGGAATTGATCTCCTCCAGTTCGAAGACTTCGTCGTAAGGGACGTTGGCTTCCGCCAGCAGCACGTTCATGTGGCCGGGCATGCGGCCCGCCACGGGATGAACGGCGTATTTGACCTCGACCCCGGCTTCCTTGAGAGCATCCGCCATTTCGCGCACGGCGTGCTGGGCCTGGGCCACGGCGAGACCGTAACCGGGCACGAAGATCACCTTGCCGGCGTTCTTCATGATGAAGGCGGCATCGTCGGCCGAACCGGCTTTGTGCGGTCGTTCGCCCTTGTCGGCGCCGGCCACCGCGGCATCGCCGCCGAAGCCGCCGAGGATGACGCTGAAGAACGAGCGGTTCATGGCCTTGCACATGATGTAGCTCAGGATGGCGCCCGAGGAGCCGACCAGCGCGCCGGTAACGATCAGGGCCGAGTTCTGCAAGGTGAAGCCGATGCCGGCGGCGGCCCAGCCGGAGTAGGAGTTCAGCATCGAGACCACAACGGGCATGTCGGCGCCGCCGATGGGAATGATGATGAGCACGCCAATCACCAGACAAAGCGCGGTGACGATCCAGAAGACATCGTGCGAGCCGGTCTGCGCGAAGTAACCGATCAGCACGACGATGGCGATGCCCATCACCAGATTTAGCAGATGCTGGCCCGGGAAGACCACGGGGTTACCCGAAACCAGTCCCTGCAGCTTGGTGAAGGCGACGACGGAGCCTGTGAACGTGATGGCGCCGATGGCCACGCCCAGCGCCATCTCGATCTTGGAGGCCAGGAAAATGTTGCCCGCCGCGTCGGCGATGCCGAAGGCCACCGGATTGTTGAGCGCCGCCCCCGCCACCAGCACGGCGGCCAGGCCGACCAGGCTGTGGAAGAAGGCGACGAGCTGCGGCATGGCCGTCATCTCGATCTTGAGCGCGACGACGGTGCCGATGCCGCCGCCGATGACCAAAGCGCCGAGGATCCAGGCGTAGGACGTTACGTCGGGACTGAGGATGGTGGTGACGATGGCGATGGCCATGCCGGTCATGCCGTAGAGGTTGCCCTTGCGCGAACTTTCCGGCGATGACAGGCCCCTGAGAGCCAGAATGAACAGCACCGAGGCGATGAGGTAGGCGATAGCGGTAAAATTAGCCGACATGATACGTCCTACTTCTTCTTAAACATCCCCAGCATGCGCTGGGTAACCGTGAAGCCGCCGAAGATATTGATGGCGGCGAGCGTCATGGCGATAAATCCGAGGATTTTCGCGGTGTTCATCTCCTCCGGTCCGACCGCCAGCAGGGCGCCGACGATGATGACGCTCGAGATGGCGTTGGTGACCGACATCAGCGGCGTGTGCAGGGCGGGTGTGACGCTCCAAACGACGTAATAGCCGACGAAGATCGCTAGGACGAAAATCGAGAATTGAAAGACGAAAGGATCAACCGTTTCCATGGCCTAATTGCTCCCTTCCTTGAGCAGCGGGTGAACGATCTCGCCGTCGCGGGTCAAGGCCACGCCCTGGATGATCTCGTCTTCCCAGTCAATGTTAAGCTCGCCGCTTTCGGCATCGATAAGCGGCGTGATGAAATTCAACAGGTTCTTGGCATAAAGCGCCGAGGCGTCCTCGGCGATGCGGCTCGGCACATTGTAATGGCCGATGATCTTGACGCTGTTCACGTCGACGACCTGGCCGGCCTCGCTCAGCGTGCAGTTGCCACCCGATTCGACCGCCAGGTCGACGATGACCGAACCCGGCTTCATGGATTTCACCATGTCGTCGTCGATCAGGGTCGGTGCGGGGCGGCCGGGAATCAGGGCGGTGCAGATGACGATGTCCTGCTTCTTGAGGTGTTCGCGCACCAGTTCGGCCTGGCGCCGCTGGTAGTCCTCGGACATTTCCTTGGCGTAACCGCCGGCGGTCTCGGCCTCCTCGGTTTCCTCCGATTCGACCATCACGAAACTGGCGCCCAGGCTTTCGACCTGTTCCTTGGCGACGGGACGGACGTCGGTGGCGGAAACGATGGCGCCCAGGCGGCGCGCCGTGGCGATGGCCTGCAGGCCCGCGACGCCGGCGCCCAGAACGAAGGCCCGGGCCGGGGCGACGGTGCCGGCCGCCGTCATCATCATCGGCATGACCCGGCCGTACTGTTCGTTGGCGTCGAGAACGGCCTTGTAGCCCGCCAGGTTCGACTGGGACGACAGCACGTCCATGCTCTGCGCTCGCGTGATGCGCGGCATCAGTTCCATGGCGCAGGCCACGACCTTGCGGGCGTTCAAAGCCTCGACGATGTCGCGGTTTTGCGTCGGCGCCAGGGTCGAGACCAGAACGGCCCCTTCCTTGATCAGGTCGACCTCGTCCGTAGTGGGGGCCTGGACCTTGAAGACGACATCGGCGTCTCCGAGGGCCGAGGCGGCGTCCGCCGCGATGGCAGCACCCATTTCCTCGTATGACGCATCGGCGATCGAGGAGCCTTGTCCGGCGCCGCTTTCCACGGTGACCGTGGCGCCCAAGCTGACGAGTTTCTTGACGGTGTCGGGCGTTGCGGCCACGCGCTTCTCGTGCTCGCGGCTCTCCCGGGGGATAGCGATCTTCATTTAATCACCTGCTGAATACCGATTGCCGGATGGAACCGCAAAGGCGGCGACGGCAACAATGGCGCCTCCGCTGTTAGCCAAAGCGGCGGCGGGATGAAAAACGGGTGTTGGACCGGCTAGGTCAGGAACGCAGCCATCAACGCCAGCACGACGGCGCTGGCGATGCAGCTCCACGTGACGATGCGGACAAAGTCGTGCCACATCTTCTGCTGCTGGGTGATGTCCGTGTCGGTTTCGCTCATGGGACTGCGGGCTCCCTCGTTGGTCCGTTAGAATTCGGGCGCCACTATACTCAAAAAGCCCTTTCAATCAATCCCGCGTGTCCGAAAGCCGCAGTCTAGAGCCATTCTAATCAAATGCCAGTAGGGGCAAGCCGACCGCCAGGGCGGGCAGGGCGGCGACCAGCGCCACGCCCAGGATCTGTATGGCGACCAGTGGAACGGCGCCCCGGTAGACCTCCGCCAGACGGATTTGAGGCGGCGCCGCGCCCTTGACGAAGAAGAGCGCGAAGCCGAACGGCGGCGTCAGGAACGATGTCTGCAGCACCAGCCCGATAAGAATGGCGATCCAGACCTTGGCCATTTCGGGCGAGCCGACATACGCGGAAAAATCGAGGGCGTCGATGACGGGGTAGAAAATCGGCAGGGTGATGACGACGATTTCGATCCAGTCGATGAAGAAACCCAGGATGAAGATCGTCAGCAGGATGACGGCGAGCAATCCCCAGTCGGCAAAGCCCGTGGCTTCCAACAGATCGTGGATAAGGCTGTCGCCGCCGAGATAACGGAAGGGGTAGGAGAAAATCGTCGCCGCGACGACGATGAAGAAAACCATGGCGGTGGTGCGGACCGTCGCCTTGACCACCTCGTTGACGCGGCGCGGCGTCAGGGTCCCGGTCAGGGTCATCAGCACGACGCCGCCGGCCGCGCCCACCGCGCCGGCCTCGGTCGGCGTCGCCCAGCCGGCAATGATCGATCCCAGCACCAGGACGATCAGCGCGATCGGCAGCGCCAGTGAGCGGAAAACGTAAAAGGCCAATGCAAACGGCCGGCCCTCGAACTCGTGCTCCATGGGTTCGGCGCCCGTTCCCTCCAGCTTTCCCCGGACGGCGAAATAGATCATGAACAACAGCGCCAGGCCGAGCCCCGGCACCAAGGCGCCGAGAAAAAGCGATCCCATGGAGACGCTGAGGTGCTGGGCCAGGAAGAACAGCATGATGCCGGGCGGCAGGATGATGCCGAGCGTGCCCGAAGCCGCCACCGCGCCGGTGGCGATCTCGTGCTTGTAGCCCTGCTCCAGCATGGTCGGCAGCGCCACTAAAGCCAGTGTCGCTACCGAGGCGCCGATCAGGCCGGCGGCGGGCGCCAGCAGGATGCCGAGGATGATGACGCCGACCGAGAGGCTGGAGGGCACGCGGCGCAGCAGCACCCGCATGCACAACAGCATCTCCCGCGCGACGCCGGATTTTTCGATCGCCAGCCCCATGAACAGCAGCATGGGCACGGCCGGATAGATCAGTGAATTGCCGTAGAGTGCGCCGCTCAGCCTGAGCGGGATGTTGAGGAAGGCGACGCCGGGGAACTCGCCGGCCATCCAGCCCAGACCGGCGAACAACAGGCCCGTGCCGGCCAGCAGCAGCGCCACCGGAAAGCCCGTGAACAGAAACACCGCCAGCGCCGGCAGCATCACCATGGGCAGGATTTCGGCGAAGCTATCCATCGGCCGGGCCCTCGGGATCGGCCGGCGCGGGCCGCTCGGCCCTGCCGCTGAGAAAGAGGACGTTGCGGGCGATGATGGTAAGACCCGACAAGGTCAGCAGCCCGAAGCCGATGGGCACGATCAGGCCGAACCACCAGCGGCCGCCCTCAAGGTATTCGGTGTGAATGAAATGGGTGTAAAGGCCGATGACCGTCAACGCCAGGGGCAGCACGACGATGAGGCCGCCGACGATCTCGATCCAGGCCTGGGCGCGCGGGCTCAAACGCGCCCTCAGGATATCCACCCGGACATGACCGTTCCGGGCGTAGGCATAACCCAGCGCCAGCACCACCAGCAGGGCGAAGGCCAAGGCTTCGTAGCGCCGCAGCATGCCCGACGGCACGTTGGTGTACTGCCGCCCGATGACCTCGTAGACGCGCAGGCCCATCAGGACGATCAGCGACAGCCAGCCGACACTGATGGAGATGGCCGCAATGGTCCTGTCGATGGCGTTGAGAACCCTCGTGAACATATCTTTTCGGAACTCCCCCTTCGGGCGGGAAGACTCTCACGGGCACGTCATTTTGGCAATCCGTGCCAATTGGCATAGAATTGTTCTAAGGTATTCGGCTGTTCAGCCGCTCCGGGAGGGAAAACCATGACGGAACTGACCGATAAGATCACCGGTATCGATCATCTCGCGTTCATTACCGACGATATGGAGGAGACGGTCCGCTTCTACCGCGATCTGCTGGGCATGGAACTCAACGCCGGCATCGGCCATGGCGGCTATCGGCATTATTTCTTCCGCGCCGGCAACACCCTGATCGCCTTTTTCGAATACGATGGCGCGGTCAAGATGAACAGGAAGTTCCACGGCAGCAAAAGCACCGATCCTCTGGGCTTCGACCATCTTTCGGTCCATGTCGGAAGCCGCGAGGACCTGTTCGCCGTCAAGGACAAGCTGGAAGCGGCGGGCATCGAGGTCACCGGCGCCGTCGATCACGGCACCATCTGGTCGATCTACTTCTTCGACAACAACAACATCCCGCTGGAGATCAGCTGGGCCTGCGTAGAAGTGATAAATCCGCCCGCCATCCACGACGACGATCCCATGGACATCGCCGCCGAAGGCGCCGCGCCACAACCCGGCATCTGGCCCGAGGTCACCAACCCGACGCCGCCGGAGGACATGGTCGCCTACCCCGGCAACGGCTACGACATGCGCGACACCGGCCTGGCGGAAGGCCGCCTCAAACTCCTGCCCGAATACGAAGCCATCCCCGAAGACAAACGCCAGCGCGAACGACCGGACGCGGCTGAGTAGGGGTTACTCTCCACCGTCATTCCCGCGAAAGCGGGGGCGGGAGTGACGAGAGAAGAGGGCCTAACCCTCCCGCACTGAATCCCTCAGCTTGAATTTCTGGATCTTGCCCGTCGAGGTCTTGGGCAGTTCGCCGAAGACGATGTGGCGGGGGCATTTGTAGTGGGCGAGGTTGTCGCGGCAGTAGGCGATGATGTCGGCCTCGCTGGGGGCCTCGACGCCCGATTTCAGTTCGATGAAGGCGCAGGGGGTCTCACCCCATTTTTCGTCCGGCATGGCGACCACGGCGACGGCGTCGACGGCGGGGTGGCCGTAGAGCGTGTCCTCGACCTCGATGGAAGAGATGTTCTCGCCGCCCGAGATGATGATGTCCTTGGAGCGGTCCCTGAGCTGCAGGTAGCCGTCGGGTTGGATGACGCCCAAGTCGCCCGAGTGGAACCAGCCGCCGCCAAGCTCCTGTTCGGTGGCCTGGGGATTCTTCAGATACCCCTTCATGACGATGTTGCCCTGGAACATCACCTCGCCCATGGTCTCGCCGTCGTGTGGCACGGGTTTCATGGTCTCGGGGTTCATCACCGTCAGCCCTTGCAGGACGTGGTAGCGCACGCCCTGGCGGGATTTGAGCTGGGCCTGTTCCTCGTCGGACCGGCCGTTCCATTCGTCGTGCCAGGCGCAGACCACGGCGGGGCCGTAGGTTTCCGTCAGGCCGTAGACGTGGGTGACGTCGAAGCCCTCCCGCTTCATGCCGGCCAGCACGGCGGCAGGCGGCGGCGCGGCGGCGGTCATGACATGGACGTCATGGTCGAAGGGGCGTTTTTCTTCTTCGGTGGCATTGACCACGAAGGACAGCACGATGGGCGCGCCGCAGAAGTGCGTCACCTTGTGCTCGGCGATGGCGGCGTAGATGTTGGCGGCGTTGACCTTGCGGCAACAGACGCTGACCCCGGCCAGGGCCGCCAGCGTCCAGGAGAAGCACCAGCCGTTGCAATGGAACATCGGCAGGGTCCAGAGGTAGACCGGATGGTGCGGCATGCTCCACGACACCACGTTGCCCATGGCGTTGAGATAGGCGCCGCGGTGGTGGTAGACGACGCCCTTGGGATTGCCGGTGGTGCCGGAGGTGTAATTCAGGCTGATGGCCTGCCATTCGTCAGCCGGCAGGGTCCAGGGATAGTCTTCGTCGCCCTCGCCCAAGAAGGCCTCGTAGTCCATTTCGCCCAAGCGCTTGCCGCTCTCGGCGGTGTGTTCGGCCTGGGGGTCGTCGATGTCGATGACGATGGGCGTGACCTCGCACAGTTCCAGCGCCTTTTCGACGGTCGGCGAAAATTCCGTGTCGGTAATCAGCAACTTGGCCTCGCCGTGATCGAGGATGAAGGCGATGTTCTCGGCATCAAGCCGCACGTTGAGGGTGTTGAGCACCGCGCCCGTCACCGGCACGCCGAAATGGCACTCGAAGGTCTCGGGCGTGTTGGCGCCCATCACCGCGACGGTGTCGCCCAGGCCGATGCCGCGCTTGGTCATCGCCGAAGCCAGCCTGCGGGTGCGAGTGTAGCTTTCCGCCCAGGTACGGCGCAAATCGCCGTGAATGACGGCGGGCGCGTCCGGATAGACGGCGGCGGCGCGTTCGATGAATGTCAGGGGGGAGAGTTGCTGATAGTTGGCCGCGGACTGGTCCAGTCCGGTGTCGTAAATAGACGGCATTGCCTGCTCCTGCGCGTGGTCGGCGTTTGTTCGCTCATCCTCCCCCGAGGACGAGGCGAAAGTATCCGTCTCCGCCAACCTGTTCAAGCGCGCATGTTATTCAACCCATCAAGGCGCTGATGCCGTCCCACGAGAGCTTGAGGCCGGCAATGGACAAAAGAATGTAGCAGGTCTCGTAGAACATCACTGGCGAGATTTTGTCGCGCAGCCGGATGCCCAATATCACGCCAATGGGCGCCAGCGGCATGAGCACCAGCGAGGTCGCTAGGTTGCCCGGCGCCAATTGCCCGAGCCACCAGTAGGGCAGCAGCTTGGCGTAGTTGACGGCGGTGAAGAAGATGACGGTGGTGCCGACGAACAGCGCCCGGTCGAGGCGCTGGGGAATGAGGTAGACCGAGAGCGGCGGCCCGCCGGCGTGGGCGACGAAACTGGTGAAGCCCGCGACCGTGGCCCAGAAACCGCCTTTGAGCGTGCTCCGGCCCGCGGGCTCCTTCGAGCGCCGTCCGATCCAGTGATCGGCGGCGAAGCTCAGCGCGATGCCGCCGATAATAAGCCGGATGGTGCTTTCGTCCATGACATCGAACGTCAGCGTACCGATGACGATGCCGACGCCGGCGGCGGGCACGATGATCTTCATGTTGGCGGGATCCCACTGGCGCCGGTACGACCAGACGCCCACCAGGTCCATCAGGCAGAGGATCGGCAGCATGATGCCGGCGGCCTGTACCGGCGAGACCACCAGCGCCATGGACGGCACGGCGAGGATGCCGAGGCCCGAGCCGAAGCCGCCCTTGGAGATGCCGACGACCAGCACGGCGGGCACGGCGATCAGGTAGAACAGGGGGATATCTATCATGCGGTATGGGCGCTCGCGGCGGGTTGGGCTAAAGTCCGGGTGATTGAATACAGGTCCGCCCCCAAACACAAGCATCCCCCGCCATGGCAGAAAAACCGGCGAGTTTGGAAATTCGTCCCGCCCGCCCAGAGGAAGCGGAGGCGATCACCCAACTTGTGCTTAGCTCAAAAGCATATTGGGGCTATGACGACGACTTCATGGAAATGGCGCGGCCCGAATTGACGGTCACGCCGGCATGGCTGGAGGCGGTTCCCACATGGGTGGCCGAGGCGGACGGCGAATTGGTCGGCATGTTCGGCCTCGGCGTCGAGGCCGAGAAAGCTGACGTCGAGCATTTCTTCGTGGCGCCGTCGGCCATCGGCGGCGGTGTTGGCCGACTGCTCTGGGACTACCTGGTGACGGAGGCGGAAAAGACGACGGCCAACCACATCCTGATCGACGCCGATCCCAACGCTGAAGGCTTCTACTTGGCGATGGAGGCGCGGCGAATCGGCGCAGTTCCCTCCGCCACGGTGCCTGGGCGGTTGCTGCCGCTGCTGAGATATGATTTTGTCACCCCTCGGGCATAATGTTTTTATTGAGACGTTTGATTTAACGATTTTCGCAATTGACGAAATGCAGGGAGACTTGAGATGAGCCGGTATGACGAAGTCTACGGCGCCTGGCAGGCCGATCCGGAGGGTTTCTGGGCCGAAGCGGCCGAGGACGTGCGCTGGATCAAGAAGTGGGACAAGGTCCTCGATAACCCCAAGGAGAACTTCTACACCTGGTTCGAGGGCGGGGAGATGAATACCTGCTTTAACGCCGTCGACCGCCACATTGAGGAAGGCCGCGGCGACCAGCTGGCGCTGATCTACGACAGCCCCATTACCGGCAAACAGAAGAAATTCACCTACTCGGAGCTCAAGGCCAAGGTCGCCAAGTTCGCCGGCGTGCTGCGCGGCCTGGGTGTCGAAAAGGGTGACCGCGTCATCATCTACATGCCCATGGTGCCCCAGGCCGTTATCGCCATCCTGGCCACCAGCCGCATCGGCGCGGTGCACTCTGTGGTGTTCGGCGGCTTCGCCTCGGCCGAACTGGCGACCCGCATCGAGGACGCCAAGCCCAAGGTCATGGTATCCGGCAGTTGCGGCATCGAACCGGGCCGCATCGTCGAATACAAGCCGCTCTTGGACGCCGCCATCGACATGTCCGAGCACAAGCCCGAAAAAGTGGTCATGCTGCAGCGCGAGCAAGCCGAGGCCACCATGATCGAGGGCCGCGATATCGACTGGAAGGAGGCCATGGACGGCGCCGAGCCGGTCGAGGAATGCGTCCCCGTCAAGGCCACCGATCCGCTCTACATCCTCTATACCTCCGGCACGACCGGTGAGCCCAAGGGCGTGGTACACGACAACGGCGGCCACCTGGTGGCGCTGAGGTGGACGATGTCGAACATCTACGGCGTCGAACCGGGCGAAGTCTATTGGGCGGCGTCCGATCTCGGTTGGGCTGTCGGCCACAGCTACATTGTCTACGCGCCGCTGTTCCAGGGCTGCACCACTATCCTGTTCGAAGGCAAGCCGGTGGGCACGCCGGATGCCGGCGTGTTCTGGCGCATCATTTCCGAGCACAAGGTCAAGGTGCTGTTCACCGCGCCCACCGCCTTCCGCGCCATCAAGAAGGAAGACCCCAAGGGCGAATTCATCGGCAAATACGACCTCTCCAACTTCGAAACCCTGTTCCTGGCGGGCGAACGGGCCGATCCCGATACCCTGAAGTGGGCCGAGGACATGTTGGGCGTTCCCGTGGTCGATCACTGGTGGCAGACCGAAACCTCCTGGCCCATCGCCACGAACTTCGTCGGACTGGGTCTGTTGCCCATCAAGCATGGTTCGCCGACCAAGGCGGTGCCGGGCTACGACGTGCAGATCGTCGACGAGAACGCCAACGAGGTGCCGGACGGAGACAGCGGCGCCATCGTCGTCAAGCTGCCGTTGCCGCCGGGCTGTCTGCCGACGCTGTGGCAGAAGGACCAGCGCTACGTCGAAAGCTACCTCACCGAGTTCCCCGGCTACTACCAGACCGGCGATGCGGGCTACAAGGACGAGGATGGTTACCTCTACATCATGAGCCGCACGGATGACATCATCAACGTCGCCGGCCACCGCCTGTCGACGGGCCAGATGGAGGAAATCCTGTCAGCTCACCGCGATGTCGCCGAATGCGCCGTGATCGGCGTGGCCGACCAGCTCAAGGGTCAGCTGCCGGTGGGTTTCGTGGTACTGAAATCGGGCGTCAACCGGCCGGAGGAGGAAATTCCGGTCGAACTGGCCAAGATGGTGCGCGACACCATCGGCCCGGTTGCGGCCTACAAGCTGACGATGATCGTCGAGCGGCTGCCCAAGACGCGCTCCGGCAAGATCCTGCGCGGCACCATGCGGCGCATTGCCGATTCCGTGGACTACAAGATGCCCGCGACGATCGACGATCCCGCCATCCTCGGTGAAATTACCGAAGCGCTAAAAGCAACCGGCTACGCCGCCACCTCGGTGGTGCCGGAAGCGTAAGCCGGAGCTAAATCCCGCCGGGCGTTTCGTCCTCGCTCGGGCTTTCCGGCTTGGGGGAGGCGCCGAAGACGTCTTCCGCCGTCAGGGCCGGCGTTTCCTCGAAGGAGGCGGGATCCTCCGCCTGTTCTTCGTCTTCTGTCCGCGGCGCGTCGCGTTCGGCGCGCGGGATCAGGTGGGCGAAGGGCGATTCCATATCTGTGGCGGGCTTGGCCTCGCGCTGCTTCGGCGGCAGGCCCTGCTTGGCGCGCTCCTTGTCCTCGCGCTTTTCCTTGGCGGCCTGTCGCCGCCGCGCCTTGGTCACGGCCTCGTCCAATTCAGCCTGCGCGCACATGCCGAGCGTCACCGGATCATTGGGTTTAATGTTGGAGATGTTCCAATGCGTGCGCTCGCGCACCGAGGTGATGGTCGGCTTGGTCGTGCCGACCAGACGGCCGATCTGGGCGTCCGACAGTTCCGGGTGGTAGCGCAGCAGCCACATGATGGCCGCCGGGCGTTCCTGGCGCTTGGTGACCGGGGTGTACTTCGGGCCCTTGGTGCGGGTGCGCGGCTTCGGTACGTCGGTCTCGGCCAGCGTCAAACTGGTCGAGGGATCGGCGGCGCAACGTTCCAGTTCTTCGTGGGTCAGCTGACCGTTGGTCGTGGGATCGACGCCCTGGATGCCGATGGCAACTTCTTCGTCGGCGATACCCTTCACCTCCAGCGGGTGCAGTCCGCAGAATTCGCCGATCTGATCGAACGTCAAAACAGTATTTTCAACCAGCCACACGGCGGTGGCCTTGGGCATCAGTGGCAACGGCATAAGTTCTCTCCTTGCGCGGGCGGAACCCCGCGGCTGGTTCAAGGACCGGGTTCAAATGAACGAACCAATTTGGTTTCTTGGAAAAGCCGATGCGGCACTAACAGCCGCATCCTGTGGGGGCATATAATCAATTTTCACGCCGAGGTCAAAGGTTCTGGCCGTGCCGTCACACTTCCAGCACGATTTTTCCGATGTGGTCGCCGTCTTCCATGGCGCGGTGGGCGGCGGCGGCGTCGCTCAGCGGGAAGGTGGCGTGGATGACGGGTTTGATGCGGCCGGCTTCGACATGAGGCCAAACCGTCCGCCTGAGGCCCTCGGCGATGGCGGCCTTGGCCTCGATGGTCTGGGGCCGCAGAGTTGAACCCGTAATGGTCAGGCGGTTGCGCATGATCGGCATGAGATCGACCTCGCCCTTCGGTCCGCCAAGGAAGGCGATCTGCACGAGGCGCCCCTCGGGCGCCAGGATCGACAGGTTCTTGCGGAAATATTCGCCCGCAACCATGTCGAGGATGACGTCGACGCCCTCACCGTCCGTCAGGTCGCGGATCACGGCGACATAGTCCTTTTCCCGGTAGTTTATGGCGCGTTCGGCGCCTAGTTCCTCGCAGGCGGCGCATTTTTCCTGGGTGCCGGCGGTGGTGAAGACCCGCGCCCCCAGCACATCGGCGATCTGAATGGCCGTGGTGCCGATGCCGGACGAGCCGCCGTGCACCAGGAAGCGTTCGCCGGCTTGCAAACGTCCCCGGTCGAAGACGTTGGTCCAGACCGTAAAGAAGGTCTCCGGCATGGCGCCGGCTTCGATCATGCTCAGGCCCTTGGGCACGGGCAGGGCATGGGCCGCCGGGGTGGTGCAGAACTCGGCGTAGGAGCCGCCGGGCGTCAGGGCGCAAACCTCGTCGCCGACGTTCCACAGATCGACCCCGGGGCCGACCGCGGCGACAGTGCCCGCAACCTCGAGGCCGGGCAGATCGGAGGCGCCGGGCGGCACCGGATAGCTGCCCTGGCGCTGCATCACGTCGGGCCGGTTAATGCCCACGGCGGCGGCCTTGATGAGGATTTCGCCGTGGCCGGGTTCGGGAACGCCGCGCTTGGCGGGGACCAGCATTTCCGGGCCGCCGGGTTCGGTTATTTCGATAACGGTCATGTCGGCGGGCAGGGCGTCGGGCATGGGAGAACTCCTCGGACAAACTTGAGGCTTGAAGGTCTAATCCCTTTCACCCACATTTATCAAGTGCAGGAGGGCAGCTGCCATGGACACGGACGATCTTGAACCGCCGGAAAAGAAGGCGGAACGCCTCGAACTGGAGACCCTATCGATCGAGGCATTAACCGAACGCATCGCGGAACTGGAGGCGCAAATCGCCCATATCCGGGAGGTGATCGCCGCCAAGGAAGGCGCGCGAACGACGGCGGACAGTTTCTTCAAAAACTGAAAATCCCAGCGATTCCCA
>CAYOAD010000089.1:0-15686 GCA_964401845.1 uncultured Rhodospirillaceae bacterium
GTCGAGGCTCTGTTCAAAGCGTTTGGCGCCACGGAGGAACGCGTCAACGTCGACCGTCGCTCTGCAGACGGCGAATAACCCATACATATTCCCGTCTGGTCATGCGGGCTCGATCAAACTCTGTGTGCTTGTTCGTTTTCGGGTGCCACCTCGGAATTTGAATGAACGCTGGAATTCCGCTTGTCCGTGTCGATCGAAACCAACGCAAGTTGGGTTCATTTTGGACCCAATTTGGATTTACATTTTCCCGTAATACGACATGGTGGGTCCGGATGTTCGGTTTTCCGGATTGAGCGTAATGCCCGCGAATTTCAGAGCGCCGACATCCATTGGATTATAGGGGCATGTAGTTGGGGGCCGATATGC
Source organism: uncultured Rhodospirillaceae bacterium (assembly GCA_964401845.1). Lineage (GTDB taxonomy): Bacteria > Pseudomonadota > Alphaproteobacteria > UBA2966 > UBA2966 > CAYFKJ01. The sequence goes on from CAYOAD010000089.1 coordinate 367, forward strand.
GCGAAAAGGGGATCGCCTTGGCGGCGTGGCTTGTCGTCGGAATATTTACCGCTTTGCTGGGCTTGGCCGTGGCGGCCGGTGCGGGACTAATCTAGCCGTGCGGGTAGATTGCAATCAATGTTTAGCTGACTAGAGACAGGCCGGCCGAGGGGTACTCGGCCGGCCAAATACGTGCGCGCATGCGATGAATTTGGGGGAGTCCATGCCGGTCACTTTTCGCATAGATAAATCCGTGGGAATAGCCGAGGTTTCCGCGATGGGGATCGTCACGAAACAGAATCTCCTGACGGCGTACAGCGCGCTGTTGAGCAATCCCAATTTCTCGGAAATGACACCATGCCTGGCGGACTTTTCCGACGCCGAGGTCCTGGATGTCACAATAAATGATATCAGGCTAATGGCATCCCTTGCGGAGCTTCGAAACGCCCGGCGCGGTCAGGCCCGTTGCGCTTTGGTCGCCGGGGACCAAATCCAGATGGCCTTTTGCCAAATGACCCGCCAGGTCGGCGGTGCGTCCAGCCATATGCCGGATATCGAAGCTTTTGCATCACGCCATGAAGCGCTGGAGTGGCTCGGCGTTTCCGAATCCGAGGACCCCTGGTGAATATCAGGTTACGCTTCGCCTTGACTGTGTTTTGGCAGGCAAATCCGCACGGTTGAGCCAGCACCGAGCTTGCTTTCAACCTCGACCCATCCCCCGGATTGATTGACGAAGCCATAAACCATGCTCAAGCCCAAGCCATGATGGCATGTGATCTCCTTGGTCGTGAAAAAGGGTTCGAAAATCCGACCTTGGTTTTCGGGTTCGATGCCGGCGCCGGAGTCCCGCACCGCCAAAGTCACGTAGTCGCCCGGCAATGGGTGGCCGTTCTGCGGATTTTGACCCGCCAAAACGGATACCTCTCCGGTTTCAAGGGTCAATTTGCCGCCGTTCGGCATGGCCTCCCGCGCATTGTCCAACAGGATGTGCAAAGCGGTTTGCAATTGATCCTTATCGACATGACTCATCAGGAGATCGGGGGACAAATCCAGTTCGATGCAAAACATTTCATTCAGCATTGATTTGATTTGCTCGCCGGTCGTCAGCGCAAACCTACCGATATCGAGGGCGCGGGGATTCAGCCTTTGCTGCCGGGCATAGGATTGCAATCTCCGAACGATTTCCGCGCCCCTTTGCGATGCCTTCAAGATGCCCTCGATCGACATCCGCTGCTGGTCGCCGACCTTCTCGTCAAAATCGTCCAGGAGCTCGGCATTGCCCATGATAATCGCCAGCAGGTTGTTGAACTCGTGTGCGACGCCTCCGGTCAGTTCGCCCAGCGCCTCCAGCATGTGGGTCTGGCCCAGTTCCTGCTCCAGCCTTTTGCGTTCGGTAATGTCGACCACCGTACTCTGGATCGCGACCTGACCGTTCCATTCAACCATCCGCGCCAGATTATCGAGCCAGATGAACTCGCCACTTTTCTTGACCGCCTTGTATTCGTAGTGGCTGGATACATCTTCCTCGGCCAGCCTCCGTTTCGCCAGAGCCGCGATGCGCGTCCGCTCATCCGGGGCGACGAGCGAGAGGTTCGATTTGAGCCGTAGCAGTTCCTGTGCTCGATAACCGTGAATATCAGCAAAGGCTTTGTTGACGTACAACGGTTTGTGGTTCCGGTGAATCAGCACGCCCTGTATTGATCCATCGACAAGATCGCGAAATCTGGACTCGCTCTCCATAAGCGCCTTTTCGCCCGCCTTGCGCCGGGTTATGTCGCGAATGATCGGTTGGATAGAATCTTTTCCCTGCCATTTGATGTAGCCTGCCGAGGCCTCAACGTAGAATTCGGAACCGTCGAGTTTGAGCGCCGTCTTTTCAACCATTGGCGAGGCGGAATGGTTCAGCAGCATTTGCTTGCGCCGCCGGGCGGCCGCTTCCCTGAAATCAGGGTGGACAATCACGTCGACATGCTGACCGACCAATTGCTCGGCGCTGAATCCACGGAACATTTTCTGCGCCGCGCTGTTGGCAAACACGATTTTGTCGTCTGTGATCACGATGATGGCGTCGGCGGCAACCTCAACCAGGGACCGGTACCGCTCTTCCGAATCGTTTAGCGCCCTCTCCGCCCGAATTCGTTCCTGGTCGTGGTGTTTGGTGATGAGTTCCTCAAACTCCTCGAAACAGTCGTCAACGTATTGATCCAGCAATCCAAGAAACGGTGCGCAAAATTCGACGATTGTCCGTCTCCGATCGGATGCGTCGGTCTTTTGTCGAATGATTTCCAGTTGCTCCAGTATGTTTAGGCAGCGCCCCACAGTCGTTCTGCTGAGGCCGGTTGCCAGATAAAAATCCGAAGTGTAGGAAGTCCGGCCGCTCAGATGCGCCTCGGCGCCGGCCACAATCACTTCCCAAAGGGTTCTGGTGCGGTTTCCGGCAAGTTTTTAAGTTTTTCGGACGGTACGCGGGACAGGAAATTGTCACGGAATTCCTGTCTTCTAAGCAGATCGTAACGGTTAATATGGGCGACAACGCCCTGACGAATGCGCTCAGGCAGCTTGGTAGATATAGCCAATCAAAGACCCCAACTCGGCTCAATTCAACGTTTGGCAATGTGGACGTTGCCGCTCCGAGAGACTATCCGAAAGCGCCGAAATGTATATCCAATTTAGGCCCAAAATGAACCCTACTTCCCGTGCCTCATATCTTCCCGCATATCGATGCCGCGGTAGAGCGCGTGGACGAATGGGAGGAACCAGGGCGTTCCCTGGTACCAGGCGCGGGTTTCAAACGTCGTCTTCGTGAACGACGTATCCTTGCCCTGCAGGTCCATCATGTTGAGGGCGGCCTTGTGGCCGAGGTATGGCGCCATGCCGTTGCCGCTGCCGGAATAACCCATGGCGTGCCAGACGCCGTCGTGCTGGCCGAGATGGGGCAGGAAGGAAAAGGTGAACCCGAGGGCACCGCGCCAGCAATGGGTGATCTTCACGCCCCTTAATTGCGGGAAGATCTGCGTCATCAGTTTCTGCAGGCCGGCGACCGCCGAGCCCTGCGAGATGTCCGAAAGCGCCACCCGCCCACCGAGGATGAAGCGTTTGCCGTCCGGTGACAGGCGGTAGTAGCAATGACGGCTGCGGGTTTCGACACACATGCGCTTGCCCGGCATGATCTCCGCCAGCAGTTCGGGCGACAATTCCTCCGTGGCGCAAACGAAGGCCTTGGCCGGTATGATGCGGCGCTTGAGCCAGGAAAATTTCCGTGTCGTATAACCGTTCGTTGCCATCAGGACTGAGCCCGCGCGTACCGTACCGTGCGAGGTGGCGACCTCGAAACCGGAACCGGCCTGTTGGACACCGGTAACGCGGGTGTTGCCCGAAATAGTCGCGCCGGCGCGTTGGGCCGCCTTGGCCAGTTCGGTGGTGTATTTGCCGGGGTGCAGTCCGCCGTGATCGTGCAGCAGCAAGCCGCCGGAATAGAAATCGGTGCCGACTTCCTCGCGCTGGCGTTCCTTCGGGATCATTTCGACGTTAACCGGCGCAATTTCCCTAAGTTCGTCGAGCGAGCGCGCCGTGGCGTCGTACTCGGCGCTGTTCCATTGGCCGCGGAAACGCCCATGGGTATGGAAGTCGCAGTCGAGGTTTTCCTCGGCAATCATGTTCTTGGCAAAGCCCAAGGGCTCGACGTAGATCTCCCGCAATAGGGCACGTGCGGTCTCCATGCCGTAACGCTTGGCCATGGTCGCGAGCGGCACCCGGTGGCCCTCACCGATCATGCCGCCGTTGCGCGTGCTGGCGCCGTAGCCCGGCGTTTCCGCCTCAAGAACCAATACCGACGCACCGTTTTTCGCCAACGTGCGGGCGGCAGACGCGCCGGTCAGACCGGCACCGACGACGACGGCGTCGTATTCGTCGGCGAATTGCGGCTTGGCGTCGGTCTCCCGTTCGATGGCTTCCCACCAGTAGGGATCGGATTTTGGCGTCATCTGAGGGTCCTTTGATGGCGCCGGGGCGGCGCACTTCTCGACTTGCAATACCGATAAACTTGAATACAGTATACAAACAACGGATAACAACGGCAAACATCCTGGGTTATTTTGTCAAAACCCGGCGTGTTTACGGGAGGCTGCGGTCGGACCCCAATGGGCGCCGCGCCCGCAAATGGAGGCAGTGTGCGATGGAAAAGTTTCCGCTCATCATCAACGGCTACACGACCAAGACGTCCAATACGTTCGAAGTCAAGAACCCCTCCAACGGCGAGGTCGTGGGCCTGGCCCCGAAAGCGACGATCGACCAGCTCGACTACGCCGTCAAAGCCGCCGCCGAGGCCTTCAAGACCTGGAGCGTGACGCCGACCGAGGAACGCGCCGGCGCCTGCCATGCCATCGCCCAGGCGATCGAGGACAACGCCGAGGACATCGCCCGCCTTTTGACGCTGGAGCAAGGCAAGCCGTTGAACGGCCTGGGTTCCCGCTTCGAGTTGGGCGGCGCCACGGGCTGGGCCCATTTCACCGCCGATCTCGACCTGCCCGTCGAAGTGCTGCAGGACAACAACGAGGGCAAGGTGGAAATGCACCGCAAGCCCATCGGTGTCGTCGGTTCCATCACACCGTGGAACTGGCCGGTGATGATCGCTGTTTGGCACATCATCCCCGCCATCCGGGCGGGCAATACCGTGGTCATCAAGCCCTCCCCCTACACGCCGCTCTCGACTATCAAACTGGTGGAACTGATGAACGGCATCCTGCCCGCCGGCGTGGTCAATCTGGTGGCCGGCGAGGACGAACTGGGCGCCGCCATGTCGTCGCACGAAGGCATCGGCAAGATCATCTTCACGGGCTCCTGCGCCACCGGTAAAAAAGTCATGGCCAACGCCTCCGAAACGCTCAAGCGCCTGACGCTGGAGCTGGGCGGCAACGACGCCGGCATCGTGTTGCCCGACGTCGATCCCAAACAGATCGCCGAGGGCCTCTTCTGGGGCGCCTTCATCAACGGCGGCCAGACCTGCGCCGCACTCAAACGCCTTTATGTCCACGACGACATCTATGACGAGGTCTGCAAGGAACTCACCGCTTTCGCCGGGAACATGAAAATGGGCGACGGCCTGGACGAGGAGAACGTGCTTGGCCCGATCCAAAACAAGATGCAGTTCGACAAGGTCAGCCGCCTGGTCAAGGACGCCATCGAGCGCGGCGGCCGCGTGCTGATGGGCGGTGAGCCCAACGGCCAGTCATCGGGGCATTACTTCCCCATCACGCTGATTGCCGACGTCGACCACGGCGTGCCGCTGGTCGACGAAGAACAGTTCGGCCCGGCCCTGCCCATTATCCGTTTCTCCGACGTCGACGAAGTGGTCGACCGCGCCAACGACAACCCCAACGGCCTGGGCGGTTCGGTCTGGTCCAACGACATCGAAGCCGCCAAGCAGATCGCCATGAAGATGGAGTGCGGCACGGTCTGGATCAACAAGCACGGCATGATCCAGCCCAATGCTCCCTTCGGCGGCACCAAGGGCTCCGGCATCGGCGTCGAATTCGGCAAGGAAGGCCTGGAGGAATACACCGACATCCAGGTCATCATGAGCTGAATCTAACGACAGCTTCGAACTAACGAAAAAAAATGAATTCCCGCTTTTGCGGGAATGACGATTATTGTCAGCCGCCCGAGTTTTCCGCGGCGGCACGACCCGCGATACGGCCGAATACCGCGCCGTTCATCAGGCCGGTGCCGCCGGGGTAGTTGTGGTAGAAGATGCCGCCCACCAGTTCACCGGCGGCGAAGAGGCCGGGGATGGGTTCCAAGTCGGTGTTTTGCACCCGCGCGTCCGTATCGATCCGCAAACCGCCGAAAGTGAAGGTGATGCCGCAGGTGATGGCGTAAGCCTCGAAGGGCGGTTCGTCGATGGTATTGGCCCAATTGCTCTTGGGCAGGGCCAGACCCTCCGTGCCCCGCCCGTCCTTGACGTTGGGATCGAACGGCACGCCGGTTTTGACGGCGGCATTGTAAGTCTCGACGGTGGCCAGGAAACCTTCGGCGTCGACGCCTTCCAGTTTCTCCGCCAATCCCCGCAATGAGTGGGCGCTGGCCTTCGTGACCTGTTTGATGCGGTACTCGTCGCGCAGCAGGTGGCTCACCTTGGAATCGAATATCTGCCAGGCGAAATGACCGGGCTGGGCCAGTACCTCGCGGCCATATTTGGCATAAGTGTAGTTACGGAAATCGGCGCCCTCGTCGACGAAGCGCTCGCCGCGGGCATTGACGATAATACCGAAGGGGTAGGAGTGCTTCTGGAAGCCGTCGCCCACCGCCAGATCGCCGAATTCCGGCGCATTGAGTTCCCAGCCAACGGCGTGGCTGCCCGACCAGTTGCCGCAGGCGGAGGCGCCGATATCGAGCGCCATGCGGATGCCGTCACCGGTGTTGTTCGGGGTACCCCGGACCTTGGCGAGATCCCAGCCCGGCCCGAGATAACGTGTGCGCATCTCGGCATTGGCCTGGAAACCGCCGGCGGCGAGCACGACGGATCTGGCTCTGATCTCCTTGATCTCGCCCGCTTGGCGAATCTTTACGCCGTCAACCTTCAGACCGTCGAAGATCAAGCTCAGGGCGCGGGCGCGGTAACGGATATCGACGCCGGCCTGCCTGGCCGAGGCGGTCAACATGTCGACCAAGCCCGGCCCGCCGCCCACGGCCTCGACCGTCAGGCCGCCCCAAAACTTGAACTTCCCGTCGACTTTGAAGGCCTGGCGGCCGTAGATGGGCACGAAGCGGACGCCCTTGCCGCGCATCCATTTCACCGTCGGGAAACTTTGGCGCACCAGAATTTCACAGAGGTTCGGGTCCGTGCGGAACTGCGTCACGCGGAACATGTCGTCAAAGAATTGGTCTTCGGAATACACGCCGAAGTCGGTATTGGCGATCTCGTCCTCGGTGAGGTCGGTGACGACTTCCCTGAGGTCCTCAACGCCGTTGTAGGCGAATCGGATGGCGCCGGCGGTGAACCTCGAGTTCCCGCCCGCCTCCTCTTCCGCGCTGCACTCTAGGACCAAAACACTGGCCCCGCTCTCCCGGGCCGACAAGGCGGCGCAAAGGGCGGCGTTTCCCGCTCCGACCACGACCACATCGTAACTATCTTCGGACATCGCTCTTCCGCTACAGTCAATCCCGGCAAAAGAAGTAGCACAGAAACGGGGAACAGCGTGAGCAGACCGGATATCGCGGGGGACGCCCGCCGGGCGTTCGACGTCCTACACCAGGGCGGCGTTGCGATCCTGCCCATGGATGTAGGGTATTCCGCCATCGGCGGTTCCGAAGCGGCGTTGGAGAAAATCTTCAACGCCAAGAAGCGCGCGCCGGCCAAACTCAACGCCATGCTGGGCGATATGGAACTCCATCGGGAAATCCACATTGTTGACCAGCGGGGCAAGGAAATCGCCGAGACGATCACGTTCGATTACGGCCTGCCGCTGGGCGCCATCGCGCCCGCCCGCATGGATCACCCCATCCTCAAAAATATGGAAGCCGGCGCGCTTGAGCGCAGCAGCGATCAGGGCACCGTCCTCATGCTCATCAACGCCGGCGCCTTCCATGCCGAGATCTGCCGCCTGAGCCGGGAGGCCGGACATGCGTTGTTCGGATCGTCGGCCAATCTGTCGCTGACGGGGACGAAATTCAGGGTACAGGACATCGAACCCGAAATCCTCGACATCGCCGACATCGTCATCGACCACGGCCTGCGCAAATATCACCTCTATGAAGCGTCCTCGACCCTGCTGAACCTGGAAACAATGGAGGTTGTGCGCTACGGCTCATGCTTCGAACTGATCGCCGATATTCTCTCGCGCCACTTCAACGTCGATCTTCCACCGCCACCGGCCGGACATATCCTGGATCTTATCAAGCACCGGCTCTGAGAAAATTAGTCGGGAGACAGTGACCATGCCACAACCCCCACACGCTTTGTCGAGGTATATGGAAGGTTTGCGGGGACATGATATCGATCTCATCGGCAGCACATTCAGCGATGAAACCAGGTTCGTGACGCCGGTGCGAAGCATGGATAGGACCCAGACCCTGGCGTTCCTGACCGCCCTCTACCACGGCTTTCCCGATTGGCACTACGACAACGATCCGCCCGAACACCGGGGCAGCGAAGACTGGGCGGTGAGGTGGCGCCAAGGCGGGACCCACACCGAAACCCTGGCGCTGCAGGGTTTCCCCGAAGTTCCCGCAACGGACCGGACGGTCACGATCCCCGAACACTATTTCTTCTACAAGATTCGGGCGGGTCGTCTGATCGAAATCCGGCCGGATCCCGTTCCCGGCGGGGCGCCCCGGGGTATTTTCGAACAAATCGGCGTGGAACTGCCACCCCTATAGCGGCAAGCAGCCCTGGGGCGCCGCCTCACCCGTTTTATGCGTCACCGGCTGGAATGACTCCATAGTCGAATAATAACCTTAAAATAATTGTGCTTTTAGTGTATAGTTTGATGATCAAACTATATGGCCGCCTGATTTTTACCGGCCGTGCTCGGATACGGACCCGCCGCAATGATTCTGCAGGACTTCGAATACGAAAAGCCGGAAAGCCTGGAAGCCGCCGCCGCCCTACTGGCGGAGAACGGCGAAAGCGCCCGGCTGATGGCGGGTGGCACCGACCTGCTGCCCAACATGCGCATCGAACTGGAAATGCCCGACGTCGTGGTCAGCCTCTCCGGCATCGCGCCGGCCGACCCTATTGAGAACGGCGACGGCTCGATCACCATCGATGCTCTGATGCCACTGGCCGAACTGGCCGCCTCGGACACGATCCACCGATCGTTCCCCCTACTGGCGGAAAGCGCCAACACCGTCGCCGGCAACCAGATCCGTGAAATGGGCACGCTGGGCGGCAATCTCTGCCAGGAAGTGCGCTGCCTCTACCTCAATCAAAACCACGATTTCCAGTTCGTCGAGCCCTGCTACAAGCGGGGCGGCGATTGCTGTTACCCCTTTCCACGCAACGACAGGACGACCTGCTGGGCGGTCTATATGTCGGATGTCGCCGCCGCCCTGATCGCCCTCGACGCTTCACTGGAGGTTCTGGGTCCCGAAGGATCCCGCACGCTGCCCATAAACGACTTCTTCACCGGCGATGCCTTGTCGCCGAACAGCCTCGGGCCAGCGGAAATCATCAAGGCCGTGACGCTGCCGGCGTCGCCGCCACGTTTTGGCTGGGGCTACCACAAGACCGGACTGCGCGGCGGTCTCGAATTCGGCATGGCGGTCATCGCCGCCACCTTGCAAATGTCAGCGGACGGCAAGATCTGTGAAAGCGCAAAAATCGTCTTCAGCGCTGTCGGCCAAAGTCCCCTGTCACCTGTCGAAACGGCACAAGCGATGTCGGGATCGGAACTGACCACGGATGCGCTGGCCGGCTTCGCCAAGCGTGCCGCCAAGGAAATCGATCCCCTGCCCCACCACGGCTTCACCATCCGCTATCTCAGGGACAACATCGAAGTTCATCTGCGCCGGGTCCTGGCCCGCGCCGTCGAACGAGCAGCCGGGGAGTAGCGAAGTATGGCGCGGACTATGTCGAAGAAATCCAAACCCAGGATCATCGAATTAACGATCAACGGCGAACACCATGAAATTACCGTTCGCCCCCGCATCACCCTGGTCGAAGCCATCCGCGAGCACGTCGGCCTGACCGGCACCAAGGACGGTTGCGGCTCCGGCACCTGCGGCGCCTGTACCGTCCTGCTGGATGGCCGCCCAGTGCTCTCGTGTCTGACCCTGGCGCTGGAGGCCGACGGCTGCAGCGTCCAAACCGTGGAAGGACTGGCGGTCCGCGATACGCTCAGCGCGATGCAGGAGGCGTTTCTCGATCAGGGCGCGGCGCAGTGCGGCTTCTGCACGCCCGGCATGCTGATGTCGGCGACGGCGCTGGTGGCGAAAAATCCCAAACCGTCAAGGAACGACATCAACAAAGCGCTGGAGGGAAATCTGTGCCGCTGCACGGGCTACAACGCCATCGTCGACGCCATCCTCCAGGCGACGGATCAGGGCGTGAAGCCCGTGATGGAATAGGCGCGGGTCCGGCATCATGAGCAACCTCAATTACGTCGGTAAAAGCTTCCGCCGCAAGGACGGTCCGGACAAGGTGACGGGCCGGGCGGTCTACAGCCAGGACGTCAAACTGCCCGGCACGCTGCAGGGACGCATCCTGCGCAGCCCCCACCCGCACGCCAAGATACTCAGCGTCGATACCTCGAAGGCCAAATCGCTGGCCGGTGTCAAGGGCGTGATCACGGTTGACGACACCAAGGGTATCCTGCACGGCTTCGTCGAAACGCCCCGCTACCCGGCCGATCAGGAGGTGCTGGCGCGCGGCCGGGTGGTTCACGTCGGCGAGGAGGTCGCCGCGGTCGCGGCCGTTGATGACGCTACCGCCCGTCAGGCCATGGACCTGATCGAGGTCGAGTACGAAATTCTCCCCGCGGTATTCGACCCCGAGGAGGCGATGGATCCCGACGCCGCCCAGGTGAGGCCCAGCAACCCCAAGGTGGACGAACCCTATTCGAACTTGGGCGGCAAGACCGAAGCCGGCTGGGGCGATGTGGAGGAAGGCTTCGCCGAAAGCGACTATGTGCGGGAGGACCGCTATGAAAGCCACCTTCGCACCCACGGCTACCTCGAACCGCAGGTTACGCTGGCGCACTGGGAAAGCGACAAGCTGAACGTTTGGACCTCATCGATGGGGACGTTCGTCAAGCGCGCCAAGCTGGCCAAGGTGCTCGACCTGCCCTATTCGTCGGTGCGCATCCACAAGACCTACACGGGCGGCACCTTCGGCGGCAAGATCGACCTCTACAGCCACGAATACGCCGCTGCGCGGCTTTCCATGCTGACGGGACGGCCTGTCCGCTTCGTCGCCAGCCGGGAAGAGATCTTTTCCGCCTACCGTCACGGCCAGCCCCTGATCGTCGAGGTCAAAACGGGCGTCAAAAAGGACGGCACGCTGGTCGCCCAACGCCTCCGCGTGATCAACAACTCGGGTGCCTACAGGGGCAGCGGCGTCGTCGTCGTCTTCCTCGCCTGGGGCTTCACCATGGCGCCCTACCGGGTGCCAAACCTGAAGTACGAGGGTTATTCGGTTTACACCAACTACACCACGCGGGCGCCGCAGCGCGGGCACGGCTGTCCCCAGGTGCGCTTCGCCTTGGAATCCCAGTTGGACACCATCGCCGAGGAATTGGGTATCGATCCGGTCGAGATCCGCCTCAAGAACGCCCGCGATCCGTGGGAAGACCTGCCCAACCGCGACAACACGCATCAGGCCGGCTTGCAGGACTGCATCAAGGTGGCGGCGGAGAAGACCGACCTGATTGCCAGATGCCGGCTCAACCGGGAACCGGATAAAGAGAACGGTCCCATCCGCCGCGGCATCGGCATCGGTGTCAGCTCCTACATGAGCGGCACATTGATCTATCCCAACGGCTCCGGCGTGATCGTCAAAATGAACGATGACGGTTCGGTCATGGTCCTGACCGGCGCCCTCGATGTCGGCCAGGGGGCGGAAACCGTGATCACCCAGTTTGTGGCTGAGGAACTCAGCATCGGCATGGACGACATCAAGATTGTCAGCTCCGACACGGACACCACGCCCCAGGATATCGGCGCCTGGATCAGCGGCATGACCTACGTCACCGGCAACGCGGCGCGCGAAGCCGCCGGCAACGCCCGCAAGAAACTGATCGGCGTCGCCGCGGAACAGATGAATACGCCGATCGACGATCTGGAACTCGATAATAAGGTCGTCTTCAGCCGCAGCAATCCCGACAACCGCATGACCTATGCCCAGGTCTTCGCCGCCAGCGTCGCCAACCATCGCGGCGACACCATCATCGGCGAAGGATTCTGGCGCACCATGCGGGACGAACCCAACCATCCGAGCCTCGCCACAACCAAGGGCCGCTGGACCGAGAACTATGCCTTCAGTGCCCAGGTCGCCGAGGTCGAGGTCGACATCGAGACCGGCGAGGCGAGACTGGCCAAGGCGCTGACCGTCCACGATTGCGGTTTCCCGGTTAATCCGGCGCTGGTCAAAGGACAGGTCGACGGCCAGATTTCCATGGCTCTGGGCCACGCCTTCATGGAAGAGGTCATGACCAAGGACGGCTATACGCTGAACCCGAGCTGGCTCGACTACCGCATGCCGACTATCCACAACATGGCTATTTCGGAAGACGCCGACGTCATTACCGAGGAATACAAAGTGGGACAACCCTACCGAACCAAGGAGGTCGGTGAAGGTTTGGTGTCGGGCATCCTCGCGGCCATCGCCAACGGCATCTACGACGCGACGGGCGTACGACTGCATTCGACGCCGTTCACGCCGGAAAAAATTCTCAGGGGCATCAAAAAACTGGAGCGCGAAGAAAGATTGGCGAGGGAGAAAGCTTAAGGGGTGGCGCCTTTTGATCGTTCTGGGGGGAGAGGTATAACCGGGGCGGTAACGATGGAAGACGTATTCTATTGGGATGAAAAACTCGAATGCCTGCCGCGGCCGGCATTGGTGCAACATCAACTCGGCCTGCTGCGCGAACGCATGGCCTACGTCATTGAACGGAGCCCGTTCTACCGGCGCAAATTCGACGCGGCGGGGATAGGTCCCGACGACATCCGAACCCTTGACGACGTGCGCCGCATACCGTTCACGGAGAAAGAGGAACTAAAAGCCAGCCAGGCGGCCAAACCGCCCTGGGGCGATGTCGGCTGCATCGATCCGGTGGATGCCATTCGGGTTTTTCAAACGTCCGGCACAACGGGCACGCCGGTGCGCGTGCCGCTCAACCAGGCGGACTGGTTCGAGCACTACTACCAGCAATTCATGCACTTCCGCTGCGGCTTCGGGCTGACGGAAAAGGACGTGCTGTTCGTGCCCTTCAATTACGGCCTGTTCGTCGCCTGGTGGGGTTTCCAGGCAGCCATGGAAAAGGCCGGGTTGCTGATCGTGCCCGGCGGCGGCCAGAGTTCGAAGGACCGCCTGCGCAACATGGTCGATTGGGGCGCCACCGTGGTTTGCGGCACACCCTCCTATCTGCTGTACCTCGCCGAAACCGCGCGCAAGATGGGTCTCGATCTGCAGGACACGCCGATCCGCAAGATCGTCGCCGCGGGGGAGCCCGGCGCCAGCATTCCCGCCACCAAGAAGACACTGGAGGAACAATGGGGGGCTGAGTGCTTCGACGACATCGGCTCAACCGAGATCTCGAACTTCGGCTACGAATGCGTCCACCACCAGGGCACCCATGTCGCCGAGGGCCTGTTCCTGGCCGAGGTCCTGGACGCCGACACCGACGAACCCCTGCCCGACGGCCAAACCGGCGAGATGATCCTCAGCAACCTGACCTGCGAGAGCTTTCCCTTGATCCGCTACCGCACGCGCGACCTGGTCAAGTTCAACCGCGGCACCTGCAGTTGTGGCCGGACCAATTTGCGGCTCGACGGGGGTGTCCTGGGCCGCTCCGACGACATGTTCCAGTTCGCCGGCGTCAATGTCTTCCCGACGCAGATCCAGAACCTGCTGCACGGCATCGACGAATTTTCCCAGGAGTACGAACTCGTCATCCCTAAAATGGGCAGCGGTAAGCATTTGCGCATCCGCGTCGAACCGGCCAGCGACTGTGTCACGGAGGAGCGGCTCGAAGAAGCCCGCGAGCACTTCATCGGCTCGGTCAAATACCGCGTCAACATCACGCCTGAGGTCGACATCGTCGACATCGGCGCCCTGCCCCGTGTCGAGGGCAAGGCCAAGCGCCTGATCCGGGAAAGCTGAAATCGTGGAAGGCGTCGCCGGCATCGTTCTCGCCGCGGGCCAATCGCAGCGCTTTGACGGCTGCAAGCAATTGGCGCCGTTCCGGGGAAAACCGCTGGCCTGGTGGGGCGTGAAGGCCGCGTTGGATTCCCAGCTCGATATCGTCAGCGTGATCGTTGGGGCGGAGGCCCCGCTTGTCCAGTCGGCGCTCGGCGCTTTGACGGACGATCCGCGGCTGACATTCGTTGAGAACATGGCCTACCACGAAGGCCAATCCACGTCAGTCACAGCGGGCCTGCGAGCGGTCCGGCGAAGCAGTGCCGCGGCAATGTTCCTGATGGCGGACCAGCCGCTACTGGAACCCGGCGTGATCAACGCGCTGCTCGAACGCCGGCGGGAGTTCCCCGACAGCATTGTCTCCCCTGTTTGCAATGGCCGGCGCCGGTCGCCGGTGACCTTCGCCCGGCGTTTCTTTCCCGAGATATCGACACTGTCGGGCGATGTCGGCGCCCGCTCCGTCATCAAGGCCAATGGGGACGCCGTTCAGGCAGTGGAGTTCGACCGGGAGGATTGGTTCCTCGATATCGACCGGCCGACGGACCTCGAGCGCCTCCAAACCCTAGGGGCGGTGGCATGAATGCGTTGGATCAGTCGCCGGGAGGAAGCGGGCTCGCTCCGTTCATCCTGATCAAGTCGGCGGGCGAAATGGCCAGCGCCATCGCCGTCCGGCTGCACAAGTCCAATATGGGCCGCATCTGCATGCTGGATCTGCCCGAGCCCCTGGCGGTGCGTCGGCGGGTGTCGTTCTGCCCCGCCCTGGATGGCGGGTCGGCCGAGGTTGAAGGCGTCGGAGCAGTTGCCGTGCGCAACGCCGGCGAAATGGAAGCGGCTTGGAAGCAGAGCCAAATCGCCGTCATGCTGACCACGGATTGGTCCGGTTTGGCCGATCGTTCGCCGGACGTCGTCATCGACGCCGTGCTGGCAAAACGAAATCTCGGAACGGACAAGAACGAAGCTCCCCTCGTCATCGCGCTGGGACCCGGCTTTGAAGCCGGGCGGGATTGCCACCTGGTGATCGAAACCAACCGCGGTCACGACTTGGGACGCCTCATTTCATCGGGTCCGGCAGCCGTCAATACCGGTATACCCGGCGCCATCGCCGGTGAGACGGAAAACCGCGTCGTCCGGGCGCCCGTCGCGGGCCGGTTCGATTCAACCTTTGAAATCGGTGACGATGTCCGCGCCGGCACGACCATCGGCCACGTCGCTGGCGAACCGGTTGTCGCAAAAATCGGCGGTGTCCTGCGCGGCCTGATCAAACCGGGAACCGATGTGTCGCGCGATCTTAAACTGGGGGACATCGATCCCCGCGGCGACAACGTGTACTGCGGGACCATATCAGACAAGGCCCGGACGATATCGGGCGCGGTTCTGGAGGGCGTGTTGAGCCAACTCAACCAGCCAGCTTCCCGTTGCTGATCGAGGCCTTGGTGGTCTTCCCCAGAAAAAGTGGTCCACCTTTATTGTTAGTTGAAGGAGGATCAAA
>CAYOAD010000090.1:0-15397 GCA_964401845.1 uncultured Rhodospirillaceae bacterium
GTTATGGGGACCGTATGATGAAGTCGCCGAAGAAGCGGACGTAACCGAATTTGTTAACGGGATTATGCTGAACTTCATTCCGGTTCACATCGCCAGTTCCGAATTTCGTCTTCTACGGCGCAAGAACCGCGGCGTCGTGAAGGGCGGGGAGGAAATCGCGCAATGACGGATACCTTGACCAGCCGACCCGAAACGTCCTCCCAAAGCGGCGCGGAAAATTCCTCTGACACGGCTCCGACACCCGAAATCACGGTCGTCATTCCTTGTTTCTGCGAAGAAAACGGCATCGTACCGACCTTGCGGGCGGTGCAAACAGCTCTCGACGGGGCCGCGCTGAGGCATGAAATAATCGTCGTGGACGACGGCTCAACAGATGGAACGCGGGAAGTTCTGGAGGCATCGCCGGTCTCGATCAAGGTGCTGCGGAATTCCCAGAACCGCGGTTACGGCGCTTCGCTCAAGCGCGGCATCCACCATGCAAAAGCACCGTTAATCGCTATCATCGACGCCGACGGAACGTATCCGCCGGAAGAGATACCCAACCTGATCGCGGCAATCCATGGCGGCGAGTGCGATATGGCCGTGGTGGCGCGGACCGGCGAAAAAGTTTCCATACCGGCAATCCGCAGACCGCCCAAATGGCTGCTGGGCAAGGTCGCCAACTTTGTCGCCAACCGCAAGATCCCCGACATGAATTCAGGTCTCCGGGTATTCCCCAAGGAAGTCGCCGACCGCATGTCGAGCATCCTGCCCGACGGCTTTTCGTTCACCACGACGATCACGCTGGCCATGATGACCAGCGGCTACGAGGTCTCTTTCCACCCGATCAATTATTACAAGCGGGTCGGCTCATCAAAAATACGGCCCATCAGCGACACGCTGAATTTTCTCCAGCTCATTCTCAAGATGGCGCTGTATTTTGCGCCCTTGCGCATCTTCCTGCCGCTGAGTGCGATACTTCTTGCGTTGGGCGTCGGTTGGGCGTTTTACTCCCTCCTCGTCCTGGGAGAACTGGCCGACGTCTCCACCCTCATTATCGTCATGACGGCAGTGCAGGTCGCGGCAACCGGCATGGTCGCCGAACTGATCCGTTGGCGGCTGCCCCGGCGCGAACCATGACCGTGAACGCGTGAGTAGCCGGCTATTTCATCAGGGCCGGCCGGGAATTTTCACCTTTCGCTACCCGGAGGTCGCGGCGGTTGCCGTCCTGGCGGCATTCGCCCTCTGTTTCGCGTTTCTTACGGGCGCGCCTTTTGTCGTACCGGATTGGCAGAACACCGGCTTTATCGGCTTGCGCTATTCCTTTCCGCTAGGGCTCGGCGCCGTTTGGCTAGCGCTCACCATGGCGGTTCACCGATACCGCATGGTGCGGGGCGGGGACCATGGCGCGGCCCTGGCCGCGAACCGCGGCTTCGCCCGCCAGGCTTTGCTGTACTTCGTTACTTTCTCGGCTGCGATGTGGCTGCACTTCAACATCAAACTGTGGGGGCCCCTCATCAATTCCCGCCTCCACGACGACGCCTATCAGTGCATCGACCTGGCCCTGTCGCCATTGCTCGAACCCCTTTTCGATTTCCGCGAATGGGTCGCCGGCTTCACTTCGGAACATATCGATTCGTGGTACTTGCTGACCTTCGCCTTCATGTTCTTCCTCTCCTTCGCCTACCACGTGGTGCGCGAGCGCGAGGGCTTACGCCGGGTGTTCCTGGCGGTTTTGTTCATCGAAACGATCGGGCCGCTCAGCTATCTCATCGCCCCGGCGGCGGGCCCGTTTATTTTTGAAAACAGTCCGAGCCTGCTGGCGTATCTCAATCAGAGCGGCATGTGGGAAATACGCGGACAGATCCTGACGCAGGGACCGGCCTGGATCGCCCTGAACGGCGAACGTTTCCTTTCGGTGGGGCTCGGCGCCATGCCTTCGCTGCATGCCGGCGCGAGCTACATCTTCGTGCATTACGCGGTGAAGTACCGCACGCCCCTCGCGCCCGCGTACCTCATCATGTTCGGCTGGATATTGATCGAGGCCATGGCGGCCAAATGGCACTACTTCATCGACCTGCCGGTCGGCCTCGCCCTGGCCGGTTTGTGCATCTGGATGGCGGAAAGGTTTTGCGCCGCCGAACCACCGGTTCAGCCGCCCAGCGCCGTTTCCAGCTGATTGAGGATTTCATCGGCATCGCCGAGCGCCACCTGGTTGTACCAGTTGCCGTTGGGCACAAGGCGCACGTTTGGTCCCAGGGAACAAAGCCCGAGGCAGTGAATGCGGTCAACTTCCGCCGCCAGCCCCCGAGCCTCAATACCGGCCTCCAGCGCCTCGGCGATTTCCTCGCTGTCGGAGCCCCCACAGGACTGGGCCTTGGCGCCGAGCCGCACGTTGACGCAAACGACGACGGTGACCTTGCCGCCCCCGGTTTCCAGTTCGCTTTCGGTAACGATCATGCCGTCCTCAATCTTCTTTTTCGTCGACCATATGGCTGACGATGTCGCGGACGGAAATCATTCCGACCAGTTCACCTTCTTCGACCACGGGCATGTGCCGGAAGCGGCCCTCCGCCATCATCTCCCGGATGTCGGCAAGCGAGTCTTCCGGTTTACAAGCAACGACGTCCGCGGTCATCAGATCGCGCACGGCAAGATCGGCCAGCGCCGCGCCGTGATCGGCGAGGCCCCTGACGACGTCGCGTTCCGAAATGACCCCGATCATTCCCCCACCCGCGTCGACGACGGCCAGGGCACCGATGTGGTGCTCAATCAGCCGCGCGGCCAGATCGGACATGGCGAGATCGGGCTTTACGGTAGCGACCGCCGCCTTCGCCTCAAGTACCGTCCGCACCAGCATACCCGCCCCCTTGTCCGCGACCCTCGCCGCGATATCTCCATGACGGTTAGGTTGCGTCGCTAAGCCGCGAAGTCAAGCGAATGAGTTGAAATCCGGCAGTTATTTGGCTTTTGCCGTCAGTTTGTCGGCCTTGATGATGTTCTGATCGAGACCGGCATCCTTATTGGCGTCCATGCCGAACGCCACAGCCATCAACTGGCTGTAGAAGACCACCGGGATCTGGAAATCGGTGCCGAATTCCTTGTTGATCTCGTCCTGGTACATCTCGACATTGGTCTGGCACAACGGACACGGCGTGGCGATCACGTCGGCCTCGGCGTCTTTGGCCGCCTGCAGGATCTTCTTGATCAGGTGTAGCGTCTTGTCGGGGCTCATCACCGAGACCGAGCCGCCGCAGCACGACGTCTTGACGCCGTAGTCCACAGCCTCGGCGCCGCAGGCGGCAACGAAATCGTCCAGGAATTCCGGATCGTCGTAAGTGTCGTAATCGCCGCCGCCTTCGGTACCGGCGAACGGCCGAACGGTCTGGCAGCCGACGTAACCGGCGACCTTCAACCCGTCCAGCGGGTTGGTGACCTGCTCCTTGATGGCGTCGAGGCCGACCTCGTTGACCAACACTTCGCAGGCGTGGCGCACCTGGAGGTCGGCGTCGTAGGACATATCGGCGGCGCCCAGGGCTTCGTTGACCTTGGAGCGCAGCTTGACGTCTTCCTTGATCTTCTCGTTGACGCCGTGGGTGTTGAGGTAACAAGCCGCACACGGGGTCAGGATATCCTGGGGGCCCTGCGATTCGGCGATGGCGAGATTGCGGCCCGTCAGGGCGGAGTTGGGCAAATAACCGCCCTCCACATGGCCCACCGAAGCCCCGCAACAGTTCCAGTCCTCCAGCTCCTCAAGCTCGATGCCGAGTTTGGGCGCGATGGCGCGCACGGACTTGTCGAGGTGCGCGGCGCTCGCCTCGGAGCTGCAACCCGGGTAGTAGGTGAATTTCTTGCTTTCCGACATCGCCCTACTCCCCGCCCGCGCTCTCGCGCGATTCGATTTCCGCGGCCTTGGCCAGGATCGCCTTGAGGTCGCCGCGTTTCTTGATCTTGTAAGGCAGGCCAATGTGCATGCGCTTGGTCTTGATCATGGCCAGCGCGATGGGCAGGTTGGCAAGGCCCTTCTTGATGCCCTCGACGAAGCCGAAGGAAAAATAGTACTTGGCCGTCACCAGTCGCTCGTCCGTGCGCCCGAATGTGGCGAGGCTCCACCAGAAGGCCTTGGAGAAGCGCGGCTGGTCCTCAGCCTTTGCATATCCCTCGGCCACGGCATAGGTCGCGAGGCTTTTCAGAATTCCCGTCACCGGCACCTTGCGGGGGCAACGGACGACGCAGTTGTAGCAGCTGACGCAGTTCCACAGCGTGTCCGAGGTCAGCACGGCTTCCTTCATGCCGGCCCGGATCATCATGAAAGTCTTGCGCGGGCCGTTATCCATCTCGTTGCCGATGGGGCAGGAACCGGAGCAGACGCCGCACTGCATGCACATGGCGACCATGTCGCCGCCTTCGACGTTCTCGTAGACCCAGCGGGCGAAGCCGAGGTCGTACCGGCGGTCGGCGGTGGGGGCTGTTGCGGTGCTCATGCCTAAAATCCCTTGAACGGATTGAGGCCGATTTCGTCGACCTTTTCGGCCAGGTCGTTGAAGAGCTTGGGGATGCGGTGGGAATCGGTGATGGCGACCTCGTAGGTCTGCACCCGCTCCTCCTCCAGCATCATGCTCTTGAGCGTTTCGCCGATCTTGCCCATGCGTTCCTGGGCGATGGCGCTGCCCTTGACGAAGTGGCACTGGTAATCGTCGCCCGACTTGCAGCCCATCAGGGCGATGGAATCGTAGCCCGACGACAGCGCTTCCGACACCATCACGAGGCTGACGGATCCGAGACAGCGCACCGGCACGACGCGAACCTGGGAGGTGTATTCCTGGCGCGCCACGCCAGCCATGTCGATGGCGGGATAGGCGTCGTTCTCGCAGGCCAGCACGAGGATGCGCGGTTTTTCGTCGAACTCGTCCGGCATCTCCACCGACTTCGACATGGAGTTCACCATCTCCACCGAATAATTGTCGAAGGAGATCGTGCGGACCGGGCAGGCGCCCATGCAGGTGCCGCAGCGCCGGCAGCGTGATTCGCTCACCACCGGATAGCCTTCCTCGTTTTCGTCGATGGCGCCGAAGGGGCACTCCACCGTACAGCGGCGGCACTTGGTGCAGATGGTGAGGCC
The DNA here is from genome assembly GCA_964401845.1 of uncultured Rhodospirillaceae bacterium. GTDB lineage: Bacteria > Pseudomonadota > Alphaproteobacteria > UBA2966 > UBA2966 > CAYFKJ01. The sequence continues at coordinate 5,102 of CAYOAD010000090.1, forward strand.
GAACTTCGGATAGCTCAGATCACCGACTCGGGGATGCACGGCCGCACCGCCGGCCACCGTCTCGATAGCCTGGATGGCCTTCAAGGCCGCGCCTGCGGCGTCTTCGGCGGCCTCCGCCATATCCATGGGCCGGCGCACCGGACCACAGGTGTAGATCCCCGTCCGCCGCGTCTCATAGGGGAAGCAGAGGTAGTGCGAATCGGAAAAGCCGTCGGCCAGGTTGGGCACATGCGGGCCCTGGCGGTACTGTAGATTTAGGATCGAGTTGTTGGCCGTCTGCTCGTCCGGCAGATCGATTTCCTCATCGTCGTCCGCGGCGGGCTCGGCGGCCTCCTCCTCAGCCTCTTCCCCGCCCGCGACCGGGAAGGCCGAGAACGGATCGATGTCGGGGTCGGGCAGGATGGTGCCGTCGGTGGTGGCGTTGGGCACCATGCCGGTGGCCAGCACCACCATGTCGAGGCCCTGCAGGGGCACTTCCTCGCCCAGTAGCACGTCGTCGACGGTGACGGTGAGGTCTGCACCGACACCCTTGACGTTGCCCTTCATGAAGATGACGCCGGCCTCCTGGGCCTCGCGGTAGAATTCCTCCGCCGTGCCCGGCGTGCGCAATTCGTCGTAGATGACGTAGATCATCGTCTCCGGATCGGCCTCGCGCAGCTGCAGGGCGTGCTTAATGGAAACGCCGCAACAGACCGACGAGCAATACGGCAGGTGATCGGGATCGCGCGACCCGGCGCACTGGATAAAGGCGATATTCTTGGGCGCGGCGCCGTCGGATTTGCGCGTCACCGCGCCGTCCGCCAGCATGTCTTCGAGCTCGACGTTGGTCACCACATCGGGCGAGGCGCCGTAGCCCAGATGGCCGAGCTTGTTGGGATCGTAGGGCCGCCAGCCCGTCGCCATGACGATGGCGCCGATCTTCTCGACCGTGGGCGTGCCGCCCTGGCTGATTTCGACGTCGAACTTGCCCGGCCCGCCGGAGGTCTTGGTGACCTGGGCATCAAGGCGCACGTCGATCCTGCCGTCGGCCTCGACCGACGCGATCAGCTCAGCGGTGTCGTTGTCCTGCAGCCCGCGGTAGGGCGGCTTGTGCGGCATGCGTTTGGTCCACTTGGCCGCCGCCCCGCCAAGCTTGTCGGAGCGCTCCACCAGCACCACGTCGTAGCCCGCCCGCGCCGCCTCGCGCGCTGCGTTAAGGCCCGTGGTGCCGCCGCCGACCACCAACACGGTTTTGGAGAACTCGCCTTCCGTCAGGGCCGCCGGTGCGTCGGACTTGTCCAACTGCGTGATCGCCATGCGCACGTAGTCGTCGGCCTTGGCCTGGGTCTCCTCATCGCCGTCCTCGTGGCACCAGGCCACCTGTTCGCGCAGGTTGGCGCGCACGACGTGGTGGCCGTCGAAGCGGAAACGGTCGGCGTTGACGCGCTGCGAACAGGCCGCGACGACGACCTGATTGATCGTGCCGGCGGCGATGTCGTCGCGGATCATCGCCACGCCCTCGTCGCCGCAGAGGTAGTCGTGCGACTTGCACAGAGGCACCTTGAATTCGTCGTTGGCCACGCCCTCGACCTGGGCCATGTCGACTGCCTCGCCGATACCGCAGCCCGAGCAGAGGTAGACGCCCGTGTTCTTTTCGATGATTGCCTGTTCCGACATTACTCAACCACTCCTACTCGGCCGCCAGGGACTGATCGGCGCTGACCGCCTGGATCGCCTTCAGCGCCGCCGCCGTCGCCGACTGCACCGACATGGAAACGTCGAACGGACCGCCCGCCACGCCGGCGGAGACCATGCCTTCGAGCCCGTCGTCGCTCATCTCGGGCACGATGAAGCCGTAATCGTCCATATCGACGCCGCCCGGCGGCGACTGCGCCGCCGTGGAGGACTGCATGCCCGTCGCCAGCACGACCATGTCGTATTCCGTGGTATAGATCTCACGGGTGATGGTGTTCTCGCCGCGCACCACCGGGTTGCCGTTCTCGCCCTCCTCGATCTCGGCCGGCTTGGACTTGATCAGGTTGACCCGGTCGTCGGCTTGCACCTTGGCGGCGAAGGCGTCCAGTTTGTCGTGGGCGCGGATGTCGATGTAGTAGATGTCGACCTCGGCGTCGGCGTACTGTTCGCGCAAATAGGTCGCGTGCTTGAAGGAGGCCAGGCAGCAGATGCGCGAACAATACGGCAGATGGTTGTGGTCGCGCGAGCCCGCGCACTGGATCAAGGCTACGCGCTTGGCTTCCTGGCCGTCCGAAGGCCGGGTGATCTGTCCGCCCGTCGGGCCGGTCATGGCGGCAAGGCGTTCCATCTCCAAATTGGTGATGACGTTGGGCACGCGGCCGTAGCCGTAGGGCTCGATCTTCTCCGCCGGATAGGGCTGCCAGCCCGTGGCCCAGACGACGGCCCCGACCACCAGCGTCGCGGTTTCCTCCTGCGCCTCCAGGTCGACCGCGTCGTACTTGCAAGCGGCCTTGATGGCCTCGCCTTCCGGCGTGCCGACCACCGAGGGATCGACCACATAGCGCATGGGATACGCCATCTCGTGCGGCAGGTAGGCCGCCTTGATCTTGTCGAGGCCGTAGTTGTAGGGATTGGCGATCTCGGTCTCCGCGGCCCTGGCGCAGTCGCCGCAGGCCGTGCAGTTGGCCTTCACGTGGCGCGGCTCGGTCGCCACGGTCACGGTGTAGTTGCCGCGCCCGCCTTCCACGTTGGCCACGGTCGACATGGTCATGACGCGGACCCGCGGATTGCGGCGCAAGCGCTGATAGTTGATCTCCAGCCCGCAAGTGGGATGGCAGAGTTTGGGGAAATATCTGTTCAGTTGGGCGACCCTGCCGCCCAGCGTCGGGCTCTGCTCCAGCAGCACCACGTCGTAACCCACTTCCGCCGCCTCGACCGCCGCCGTGATACCCGCAATGCCGCCGCCGACGACCAGAATCGTCTGGCTTTCCACACCTTTTGCCGTCATCGAAAAAACTTCCCTGAAATTCCTCGCCGCGCGACGCGTAAGCCCAAAACCCCGACGTCAACGCGGTTATATTAGCAAACTATGATTTAAAGCGCAGAGTAACGTGGAAGGTGGGCGGGGGCAAGTGAAGGTCTTTACCGTGGCAACAAAAAAAGGGCGGTCCGGAGACCGCCCTTTCTGGTTGAAGCCCGAATTCGGCTAACGACTTATCCCCCGTTCGCCTCGTCCAGGGCCTTGCGGACCTTGGGCGGGGACATGGGGAGGTTTTCCATGCGGATGCCGACGGCGTTTTCGATGGCGTTGGCCACCGCCGCCGTCACCGGGATGATGGAGGTCTCGCCGATGCCGCGGACGCCGAAGGGGTGGTTGGGGTTGGGCACCTCGACGATGACGGTGTCGATCATCGGCAGGTCCGAGGCCACCGGGATGCGGTAGTCGAGGAAGTTGGGGTTTTCCATGCGCCCCTCGGCGTCATAGATGTATTCCTCGTTGAGCGCCCAGCCGATGCCCTGCGCCGTGGCGCCCTGGTACTGGCCTTCGACGTAGGACGGGTGCACCGCCTTGCCGGCGTCCTGGGCCACGGTGAAGCGCAGGATCTTGACGTGGCCGGTTTCGGGATCGACCTCGACGTCGACGGCCTGGCTGGCGTAGCTCGGACCCGCGCCCTGGGCGTTGATCTCGGCATGGCCGGCAATGGGACCGCCCGTCTTGGGCGCCATCTTGGCCAATTCTTTAAGCGACAACGGCTCGAAGTCGCCGGCGTTGGAACTGGCGGGCCGGGCCTGGCCCTCCTCCCACACCACGGCGTCGACCGGGATGTCCCAGATCTTGGCGGCGCGCTCGCGCAGCTCCTGGATGACCTTGCGGCCGGCCTCGACGGTGGCCTTGCCCGACGCGAACGTCGTGCGGCTGCCCGCCGTCAGGAAGTTGAAGCCCAAGGCGGAGGTGTCGCCGACACCGACGCTGACCTGGTCGGGATCGATGCCCAATTCCTCCGCCGCCATCAGCGACATGGACGCGCGGGAGCCGCCAATGTCCGGCGTGCCGACCATCAGAGCGACGGTGCCGTCCTCGCTGACGTTCATGGTGACGCAGGTCTCGCCGCCGATATTGAACCAGAAACCCGAAGCGACGCCCCGGCCCTGGTTGGGACCCAAGGGTTCGTTGTAGTTCGGGTGTTCCTTGATGGCCTCCAGGCTTTCGACCAGGCCGACCGGGCCCAGCGTCGGGCCGAACGAGGCCTTGGTGCCCTCCTTGGCGGCATTCTTGAGGCGGAACTCGACCGGGTCCATCTCCAGCTTCTTGGCCATCTCGTCCATCGCACTTTCGACGGCGAAGGCGATGACCTGGGCGCCGGGCGCGCGGTAGGCCGCGACCTTGGGCCGGTTCGAGATGACATCGTACCCGACGACCTTGACGTTCTCCAGCTCATAGCAGGCGAACGCCGTCATCGAAGCCGGTCCGACCGGGGAGCCCGGGAAGGCGCCGGCCTGGAACTTCATGTTGGCCTCGGCGGCGGTGATCTTGCCGTCCTTGGTGCAGCCGATCTTGACCCACATGTTGGCGCCCGAGGTCGGACCGGTGGCCCGGAAGACCTCGTTGCGGCTCATCACCAGTTTGACCGGACGATGGGCCTTGCGTGACAGGGCCAACGCGACGGGCTCGCCGTAGACGTTGTTCTTGCCGCCGAAGCCGCCGCCGATTTCCGACGGCGTGACTTTCAGCTTCGAAACATCGATGCCGCAGAGCCGGGCGGTGAAGGAGCGGATCAGGAAGTGGCCCTGGGTCGAGACCCAAACCTCGCCCTGGCCGTCCTCGGTATAGCTGGCGACGCAGGCCTGCGGTTCGATATAGCCCTGGTGCACCGGCTTGGTGTCGTAGGAGCGTTCGACGATCACGTCGGCGGCGGCGAAACCGGCCTCGACGTCGCCGAAGCCGGTCTGCACCCGCTTGGAGACGTTGGTCTGGCCGCCGTCGTAATCGGGATCGTCCGCCGTCTTCATGTCGGGATCGAGGATCGGCGCGCCGGGTTCCATGGCATCCGCCGCTTCGATGACGTGCGGCAGCACTTCGTATTCGACCTCGATCAGCTTCAGGGCCTTGCGGGCGATGGCCATGGAGGTCGCCGCCACGGCGGCCACGGGATGGCCGTCATAGAGAACCTTCTCGCGCGCCATCATGTTGCGCACGACATCGCGGTAGTTCACCGGCAGTTCGCCGGCGGCCACCATCTCCGAGGGCTGGTCCTCGAAATCGTCGCGCGTCACTACGGCCTTGACGCCCGGCAGGGCCTCAGCCTTGGAGGTATCGATGGAGATCAGATTGGCGTGGGCGTGCGGACTGCGCAAGGTGGCGCCGTGCAGCATGCCCGGCAGGCTGAGGTCGGCGCCGTAGCGGGCCCGTCCCGTCACCTTATCGACGCCGTCGGGCCGCGTGATGCGGGTGCCGACGTATTTCATCTCGGCGGGATCCTTGGGTGCTTGTTCCTGGACACTCATGATTTACGCCCCCCTCATTTCCTGGGCCGCGTCGAGTACGGCGCGGATGATCTTGTCGTAGCCCGTGCAGCGGCAGAGATTGCCGGCGAGCCAGTAGCGAACTTCGGTCTCGGTCGGGTCCGGGTTCTTTTCCAGCAGCGCCTTCGAGGCCACCAAAATACCGGGCGTACAGATGCCGCACTGCAGGGCGGCGTGTTCGATGAACTTGGTCTGCAGCGGGTGCAGTTCGTCGCCGTCGGCCATGCCCTCGATGGTGTCGATCTTCTTGCCGCCGACCTCCGCGCCCAGCACCAGGCAGGAACAGACCAGCCGTCCGTCGATGGTGACGCTGCAGGCGCCGCAATCGCCGGAGCCGCAGCCTTCCTTCGTACCAGTGAACTGGAGTTCGTCGCGCAAAACGTCAAGCAGGCTCTGTTCGGGTTCACAGAGGAACTCGACGTCATCGCCGTTGATGTTTGTCTCTACATGTATTTTCGCCATTTTTACTGCCCTGCCCGCTCAACTGCGATGAGTGCCGCACGGCGCGCCAGGACGCCCGCGACCTTGGTCCGGTATTCGATGGTGCCGCGTTTGTCGTCGATCGGGTTGCAGGCCGCCGAGGCCGCCGCCGCCAGGTTTTCCAGCGCCCCGTCGTCGACCTTGGTGCCGATCAGGGCCGCCGCCGCTTCCGGCACCAGCAAAGGCGTCGGCGCGACCGCGCCCAGGCCGACGCGGGCGTCGGTGCAGGTGCCGTCGCCGTCCAGGGTCAGGCTGACGCCGACGCCGACCACCGCGATGTCCATTTCGGTGCGGGGGATCATGCGAAGATAGGCGTCACCGGAATTGTCGGGCCGCGCCGGTAACTTGAACGACACGACGATTTCGCCCTTTGCCAGGCTGGTCTGTCCCGGTCCGGTGACGATGTCCTCGACAGGCGCTTCCCGCCGGCCGTCGGGACCGGCGATGGAAACGGTGGCGCCCGCCGCGATCATCGCCGGCACGCTGTCCGCCGCCGGCGAGGCGTTGCAAAGGTTGCCCCCGGCCGTGGCGCGGCCCTGGACCTGGGTCGAACCGATCAGCTCGACCGCCTCGACGACGCCAGGCCAGGCCGACTTAACTGCCTCGTGTTCGCCGAGCTCGGCGCCCGTCACGGCGGCGCCGACGCGGAAACCGCCGTCCTCCTCCGTGATGTCGCGAACCTCCGAAATTTTCTTGATGTCGACCACCAGGTCGGGCTCGACCATGCCGGCGCGCAATTGCACCAGCAGGTCCGTCCCCCCGGCCAGAACGCGTGCTTCGCCGCTCTCGCCCGCGAGCAATGATGCCGCAGCTTCGAGCGAATCAGGAGCTTCATACCGCATATGGTTACTGTTCCTTTTTTGGCTGATTTTTGACGGCGAATCTCCCCCTAAGACGACACCGAAGTGGCACCGTCAGGCGGAACGCCGCAGATCGTGTGAATTCCTCGACGGGCAGATGACCAAATCCCGCCCGCAACGTCAAGTTTTTGCGTTTTCCGCATACTCATACCTGCCGCGCAGCCATTGCAAGGCTCTACAAATGCTTGTTTATTAGAAAAACGTAATTTAAGCATGGCGCGAGGTGGGGATGATTTGTTAGAACAGTGAGGTGCGTGCCGCCAGACGGAGCATGCACGGGGAGAGGGAGAGTTATGTCACAGTTGGTCAACCCCCATGGCGGGGGCGCTTTGAAACCTTTGTTGGTCGCGGAAACCGAGCGTTCGGCCGGTCTCGAGCGCGCGAAAACCTTAACGCAAGTGCCCATGAGCAGCCGCGAAGTTTCCGACCTCGTGATGCTGGCGATGGGCGCCTACACGCCGCTTGACGGATTTATGGGCGAGGCGGATTGGCGCGGCGCCTGCACCGACATGGCCTTAAGCGACGGCACGTTCTGGCCCATCCCCATCACCCTTTCGGCCGCTGAATCCCTGGCCCATTCGGTCAATCTGGGCGAGGACGTCGCCCTCACCGACGGCGAAACCGGCGAGATCATGGGTGTCATGACCGTGGCCGAGAAATATCGCATCGACAAAGACCTGGAATGCTCCTCAGTTTACCGCACCAAGGACGAGGCGCACCCCGGCGTTCAGAAGGTGCTGACCCAGGGCGAGGTCAATCTGGCCGGACGCGTCAGTGCTTTTTCCGAAAGCCACTTCCCGAACACCTATGAGGGCTTATATCTTCGCCCGGCCGAAACGCGGGCGATTTTCAACGACAAGGGCTGGTCAAAGGTGGCCGCCTTCCAGACCCGCAATCCCATGCACCGCAGCCACGAACACCTAGCCAAGATTGCCGTGGAAATATGCGACGGCTTGCTGATCCACCAGGTTCTTGGCGCTCTGAAACCCGGCGACATTCCTGCGGAAGTGCGGGTCGACGCCATCAACGCGCTGGTCGAGAACTATTTTGTACCCGGCACCGTCGTGCAGGCAGGCTATCCCATCGAAATGCGCTATGCCGGCCCGCGCGAAGCGTTGCTGCATGCCCTCTTCCGGCAGAACTTCGGCTGCTCGCACCTGGTCGTCGGGCGTGATCATGCGGGCGTCGGCGACTATTACGGTCCCTTCGACGCCCACCACATTTTCGATGAAATCCCGTCGGACGCGCTGGAAACGGAGGCGATGAAAATCGACATCACTTTCCATTGCGCGGTGTGTGACGGCATCGCAACCAACCGGACCTGCCCACACGACGAACAACACCGCCTCAACATCTCGGGCACGCGCCTGCGCGAAATGTTCGCCAATGACGAGGACGTGCCGAAGGAATTCAGCCGCCCGGAAGTGCTTGCGGTTTTGAAAGCCTATTACGCCACCCAGGCGTGACCCTCAGTTCCGGTCTTCCACGAAGGCTTCACGTTCGAACAGGCGGCGCACCATGGGTTCGAAATAACCGAGATCCGGTGTGTCGTAGTCGGGATCGAACGCCGTTTGATCCCACTTGTGACAGAAATCGACGGTCGCCTTGTAATGTTCGTGACCGGCGTAGCGGTCGCGGATATTACGGTCTCCGCCGAAGTGGTGAATGTAATAGTAACTTTGGAAAATTCCGTGGTGGCGGATGATCCAGTGGGTTCTCTCCGACACGTAGGGCTTGAGGATGGCGGCTGCGAAATCGCCATGATTGTAGGGCGCCAGCTGATCGCCGATATCGTGCAGCAAGGCGGCGACGACCATCTCCTCATCGGCGCCGTCGCGTTCCGCCCGGGCGGCGGTCTGCAGGCTGTGTCCCAGCCGGGTGACCTTGTAACCCGCGACCGACTCATCCAGTCCGCGCAGGTGTCCAAGTACCCTGTCAGCCACGCCTGAAGTATATTCGCGCTCCAGCACATCGAGGAATTCGTACTCTTCCTTCGTGCCATTCTCCATATGGACGAATTCGACGGTTTCCATTTCCGACCTCCCCCTCTCCGCTGACATTCCAGTTTGAACACCGGGCATCATAACCTAAATACACGGCGTTGACCGGGCTTGACGCGACATGCCCACGGTCCAATTCTCTGACCATGGACGGCAAGCGGAAACGCTTCTTTGTTATCTCGCCCGGCGGTGGCCGCATCGACGGCTTCGACGCCCGCGTTAGCGCGGAAGCGGCGGCACTGGCCCACGGCGACGGCGCTCATGTCGTAGACACTGTCGCCCAGGTTTACCACCCCATCGCCCAAATCGTGGAGGACGGTGCCGTGAAGTATCTGGAGTACGGCGCTTGGAACACCTCCCTTTCCGCTGACGACAACGTCATCGAAGCGGTGAAAAAGGGCTACGCACCCATTGTTCATGCCTTCATCGCCAAGGGCGGCAGCGCCGCCGCCGTAGACGCAAATGGCGGAACCGCTCTCCATTGGGCCGCCGCGCGCGGAGACAAAGACGTCATATTGGCGCTGCTCGAGACCGGCGCCGATCCAGCCGCTGAGGATGGCAAAAGGCGTACGCCCGCCGACATCGCGATGTCCAAACATCCGGAAATTGCCGACCTCCTGGATGGGCGTCAGAGCTAGAGGAAACCCGTCGGCCCGGCGAAGGTTCGCCGAAGAGAGAAAATTACTGCTATGATTTACTGCTGTCCATCACTTGCAGATGGAGTGGGTTCAGATGATCTTCGGAAGGACGTCCCTCCTGGTCGGTTTGCTCGCGGTATTCGCGGCGACACAACACGTCGTGGCGGAAGAAAAATGCCATTTGATGGTGGGTTACGAAGCCGACCCGTTCCAATTTCCCGACGCGAGCGGCCGCATGATCGGCGTCGATGTTGATATCCTCCGAGCCGCTCTAGCGGACGTTGGTTGCACCGTGGGATTTACCGTCCGTCCCTGGAGCCGCACTCTGCTTGAACTTAAGAACGGCAAACTGGATATTGCCATGGGCGCCAGTCTCAAAAGCGAGCGAACAGGGTTTGCCCACTATTCCCATTCCTACAGAGGGCACCCTCATACTGTCATCGCCCTCAAGTCAACTCAGCTTGCCGCCCGCGATCTGAGGGAGTTCCTGCAAAACGGCAATCGGCTGGGCGTGGTTCTCGGCTGGCATTACTCCGACAAGATCCGTTCGTTGATCGATGATCGGGCATACAGGAAACAGATCCTCGTGGTGCCGAGGTCGGAATTGCTGCCTGAAATATTGAAGCACGGGCGGGTTGAAGGCACGCTGGGAAACCCGAGCGAATTTGCCAGCCATATCGGAAAGCAGAATTTCCGGTCAAACTACAAACTCATACGCGCAGATATTGATCTGCTTCACTTCATCTTTTCGAAAAAGTCGGTGAACAAAACCCTGTTCGACAAATTCAATCGGCACCTGAAAAGGCGATTGGATGAGGGCATGTTCTCAAAAGCATGTAC
>CAYOAD010000091.1:0-15295 GCA_964401845.1 uncultured Rhodospirillaceae bacterium
GGTCGGCCAAATTCGACCGCTCCCCGCGCCCGGCCTGTGTGTAGGGCGTTGGATCGAGAAAGGGCGGCAGATAGACCAACCGCTCCGGCGATTTCAAAATATTTTCAACGCAGGAAATGTCCAGTTTTGTCAGGCAAAGGACGGCGTCGGCCCGCTCGAGAGCCACGACCACCGCCGCGTGGCCGTCGCGCCAGGCGCCCTCCGCCCGCTTCGGCGCATGGCTCGCTTCGGCGACGACATAGGGTATGCCCAGGGCCGTGGCGACGGCGGGTCCGAGATGGTCGGGTGCCTTGTAATAAAGGTGGTAGGTGAACCAGATTTCCGGTCGATTGCCGGCGGCCTGATCGCCATAGAACGCGATGAGCCTTTCGGCCTCGGCTTCCCCGGCCTTGGCGAGGGCCGCCTGCTCCGCCTGGTCGCCAGCGCCCTCGAAACTGCGGAAATCGGAAGCCACGCCGACGCGGTGCCCGGCCTGTTCCAGGGCGGAAATCAGCAGCTTCGCCATGCGCCGGTCGCCCGACGGGACGGGGTGGGACGGCGCTTTCAGGGGCGCATAGAAGGCTATGCGCATGGGCGGTCTCCCGGCGCCAGCCCGAACCGGGCGCAGAGTTGATCGATGCCGCCTTTCATATCGAAGCGTTCCCGCACACGCGCTTCACCGGCCCGACCCAGCCGCGCCCTCTCCTCGGGTGATGAGATCAGCCGGGCCAGGGCGTCGGCCAAGGCGGCGGCATCGTCGGGCGGCACCAGCAAACCGGTTTCGCCGTCCTCGATCAGTTCGGGGATGGCCGACACGGCGGTGCTGAGGCAGGCCAGACCCTGGCTCTGCGCTTCCATCAGGACGTTCGGCAGCCCGTCGCGGTCGCCGTCCTTCGAGATCCGGCTGGCCAGGACGAAGAGATCGGCCTCGCGGCAGGCCGCCAGCACCTCCGCCTGGGTCCGGGCGCCGCGCCACTCGATGCGCCCGGCGATGCCCGCCGCCGCCGCCTGGGCTTCCAGCTTGGCCCGCAAGGGCCCGCCGCCGATGTGGACGAAGCGCCAGTCCAATTCCGCCGGCAGGGTGGACAACGCCTCTATCAGGATCGAATAACCTTTTTTGTCGACCGCCCGGCCCACCGAAAGGAGGGTGACGGGGCCGCCGTTCGCCGGGCCGGCGGTTTTCTCGTCGATCACGGGAAAACGGCTGAAGTCCAGGCCATGGTAGACCAGTTCGACCCGGCCATGGGGGGCCAGGGCCGAGAGGTGCGCATGATTGGCCGCCGTACAGGTGACCGCCCAGGCGCAATCGGCCAGCTTTTCGCGTTTTTCCCATTCGGGCAAGGTCCAGATGTCCTTGGCATGGGCCGACACGCTCCAGGGCAGGCCCGCGATCATACCGGCGTAGCGCGCCACCGATCCCGGGGTGTGGATGAAGTGGGCGTGAATATGGCCGATATCCGCCGGCATTTCATGGGCCAGAACCAGCGCCTGGCCGAAACGCCTGACCCGGTTGGGCGTTGGATCGCGGATCAAATCGCTGTGCCAGGCCGCCCAGGCCTTCTTGAATCCCGGCCGCTTACGCACCGCCGACCAGGCCCGGATGACCCTTATCGGTTCCTGGTAAAGGTATTCCGGGAGATAGGTGACGCTTGACGTGATGGCTTCGTGAACCGGGTGGACCGCACCGTCGGTCGGAAAGCGCAGACTATAAATCTCGATCTCCAGTCCGCGCCGCTCCAGCGCCAGGATTTCCTGGGCGATGAAGGTTTCGGAAAGCCTGGGATAGCCTTTCAGGATAAAGGCGGTCTTGGCCATGATCCGGAAAGATTAGCGGTGACCGCCCAGCACCGTCGTTACGGTGTCGTCGCTCTCCCGCGTGGCATGGCGGTCCAGCCAGGGTTCGATCAGGCGGCCGACGTTGACAAGTCCCTCCAGCAGACCCGGAACGACGACTTCGGAGGGCTTCCATTGACGCGGCATTTCGCGTAACGCCTGGGCCATCACGTCGGCATCGTATTGGCCGTCGTCTTCCAGCATGCGCACGAGACCCAGTTCTTCGGCCCGCTGGGCGCGGATGAACTGCTCCAGGCGCGGCACCGTGCGCGGCACGATGATGGCTTTCTTGTCGAGCGACAGGATTTCGCAGAACGTGTTGTAGCCGCCCATGGCGACGATCCCCATGGCGTTGTCTTCCAGACTTTCCATGTGGGGATCGAAGGTGATGGCCTCGACCCGGGTGAGCTTGGCAGCGCGGGCAATGAATTCGTTTTGCCGCTCGGGCTGCATGAAGGGTCCCAGCACCAGCAGGGCCGGATAAGGCAGCATGGCGTCGGATTCATACGCCCGCAAAACCCACTCGATCAGGCCTTCCCCGTCGCCGCCGCCGCCGGTGGTGACCAGCAGATACGGATTACGCGTGATATCGGGTGGGGGCGTCGACGGCGCCGCCGCCGGCACGTGCCGAGGCAGGTAACCGGTGTAGGTAATCTTGCGCTCAACCTGGGACGGCAGATCGATGTCGGCCAACGGCTCGCAAATCTGCGGCAGGCCGTAGACCCAGATCTCGTCGTATAGATTTTCCAGCGCCGGCATGACGTTCTTGCGTTCCCATTCGGGCGCCAGCGCGGCCGGTTCGTCGAGCACGTCACGTAAGCCAAGGACAAGCCGTGTGCCGCGGGATTTGAGCATTTCCAGCGTCGGCAACACTTCGCCGCGCAAGCCCGACGGTTCCTTGTCGACGATAAAGACGTCCGGATCGAAGATTTCGGCGGTGTGTTCGATGACGGAGGAGCGGATCGACAACGTCTCATCCAGGTCGATCAGCAGGTTGAGCGCCGTGTACTCGCCGTTGCGCAGCTTGATCACGCCCGGGACGCGGACGAAATCAACCCTGGCGCGGAAATCGAAGCTGCCGATGATGGGCGAGCCCGACAGGATCAAAACGGAAAGCTGCTTATGTGTATCGACCAGGGAATGAGCGATCGTCAGTGCCCGGCGCAAATGACCAAGCCCAAAGGTATCGTGACTGTAAATTAAGACACGGGCCCCGCGACCGGAAACAGTCCCTCCGGTTGCCCCCTCTACTTCCTTCAGCATTTGCCGACTATGGCATAGGCGCGGGTTTGCGTAAAACAGCTTATTTTGGTCATTTTGAAATTTTGTATTGCGCCCGACAGCGGTTTTCCGGCACGGTTCGGGTGGAATTTCGGGTGGGGCGCTTATTCTGTTGCATTGCCCTCGGGGGAACGGATCGGTTACGCAGAGTGGCAATGGAACCGACGGTATATAAATACATACTGAAGTACAGCAAACGGCAGCAGATCTGGCTGACGATCTTGGCCGTTCTTTCTTTTCCGTTCCTTTACGCTTTTTACGAACTGCCGAAACTTATCATCAACGAAGCGATTCAAGGTGATCCGGGAGATTTTCCGGAGGAATATTTTGGCTTCGAAATCGACCACGTGCCGTTTCTGTTCGCCTTGTGCATCGGTTTCCTGATCCTGGTCGTCGTCAATCAGGGCTTCAAATATTACATCAACGTCTACCGCGGCCTGACGGGTGAACGCATGCTCCGCCGCCTGCGTTTCGACCTCTTCAGCCGGGTGTTGCGCTTTCCTCTACCGACCTTCCGCAACATGTCCCAGGGTGAAATTATCCCCATGGTGACGGCGGAGGTGGAGCCCTTGGGCGGATTTGTCGGCGAGGCTTTCTCTTTGCCGGCCTTCCAGGGCGGCACTTTGCTGGTCATTCTGGGTTTTCTGATGGTGCAGAATTGGATGATGGCGCTGGCCGCCGTCGCGCTCTATCCGATCCAGCTCTACATCATTCCCCGGCTGCAGAGCAAAGTGAACCTGCTGGGCAAGGAACGGGTCAAGCTGGTCCGCCGGCTGTCCGACCGCATCGGCGAAACCGTCCAGGGCGTCAACGAAATTCACGCTCACGATACAGCCCAACTGGAATTGGCCGATTTCTCGAACCGCCTCGGCGAAATTTTTGTGGTGCGCTACCAGATCTACCGCAAAAAGTTCTTCATCAAATTCCTCAACAACTTCATCCAGCAACTCGGACCGTTCTTCTTCTATTCGATCGGCGGTTATCTTGTGATCACCGGCGGCTTGGAAATCGGCACGCTGGTCGCGGCCATCGCCGCCCATAAGGATCTCGGCGCGCCCTGGAAGGAACTGCTGGGCTTCTACCAGCGCCGCGAAGACGCCCGCATCAAGTATGAATCGGTCATCACCCAGTTCGCTCCGCCAGGCATGAGGGCCGCCGCTTCGCAAAGCGACGAGCCCGACGGCAGCGAGAGCTTTTCCCGGTCCGTCGGCATGTCGAACCTGACGCTCTCCGACGACCATGGCGAGCCCATCGTCAACGGCATTTCGGCCTCGCTGGAACTGCCCGGCCGCATCGGCGTCGTCGGCACGGCGGCAAGCGGCAAGAACGAGCTGGCCCTGTTGCTGGCGCGCCTGCTCGATCCCAGCAAGGGCAGCATTTCGTTTGACGACCGCGATATCGCCGATCTTCCCGAATCCGTTACGGGCCGCCGCATCTCCTATGTCGGGCCGCAGGGATTTATCTACAACGCGACGCTGTCGGACAATCTGTTTTATGGTTTGAAAAACCGGCCATTGAAGCCGGTCGAATACGACGAGGAAGGTGAAAAGGAGCGCGCCTGGTTTATCGAGGAGGCGAACGAGGCCGGTAACTCGGTCCATGATTTCAATGCCGACTGGACCAACTACGAAGCGGCTAATGCCACGGGGGCCGAAGATCTTCTCAGCGAGGGCCTGCGGGTTCTGAAAATCGTCGGTCTCGACGCCGACGTATACCAGTTCGGCCTGCGCGGCACCATCGATCCGCGCAGCGAGGAGAATCTGGCGGCAAAAATCCTGACGGCGCGAGCCGAACTGCGCGACAGACTGGAACAGCCGGATATCGCCGGCCTGATCGAGATGTTCGATTGCGGCAGCTACAATCTCAATGCGACGATGGGGGAAAATCTTTTGTTCGGCAATGTCGTGGGCAGCACCTTCGACATGGAAAAGCTGGGTGAAAACGACTACGTCAACGCCGTTCTCGAAAAAGTCGGACTTTCCGAGCAGGTGCTGGAGATCGGCCACGCGGCGGCATCGACCATGGCCGAGATATTCGCCGACGTTCCGGCGGACCATGAACTGTTCCAGCAGTTTGCCTTCATCAGCGCCGAGGAACTCGTTGAATTCCAGGCCCTGCTGGCGCGGGTGGACCGACAAAGCCTCAGGGAAGCCAGCGACGACGACAGGGCGCGGTTGATGTCGTTGCCGTTCAAGCTGGTCGTCGCCCGCCATCGCCTGGGCCTGATCGACGATGCGCTGCAGGCCAAAATCCTGGAGGCCCGGCAGGTGTTCCACGCGGATCTGCCTGAAGATCTGGCCCATGCCGTGGAATTTTTCGACGCCGACGCCTACAACAGCGCCTCCAACCTGCAGGACAACATCCTTTTCGGCAAGGTCGCCTATGGCGTCCCTCGTGCGGCGGAACGGATCGGTGAACTCATCACCGAGGTCATCAATTCGCTGGGTCTCTACGATGCGGTATGCGAGGTCGGCATGTGGTATGATGTCGGTATTGCGGGATCCAGGCTGTCGGGCGCGCAGCGGCAAAAGCTCGCCATCACCCGCAGCGTGGTCAAACATCCCGACGTTTTGATCCTGTCGGAAGCGACGGCGGCGCTGGACAGTCCGTCGCAAGCTACGATAATGGAGAATGTTCTTAAGGAATTCGAGGGGCGCACTCTAATCTGGGTGCTACACCGTGCCGCATTGGCGCGGGATTTTGATCGGGTCATTGTCATTGAAAATGGCGCAATTTCGGAGCAGGGTGAGGTTTCGGCGCTCGATCAGGATGGTACACGCTTTACGGAGTTGGTAGGTAATGAGTGACGCGCCGAGAGCGACCGCCCTGAACCACGGAGGACATCCGGGGTGAGTATCCACGAGGAAGTCGAACTCCTGCGGCAGATTCCGCTGTTCGCGAAAATCGAGCCGTCGAAGCTCAAGTTGCTGGCGTTCACCAGCGAACGGCTGACGTTTCGCGACGGCGAGGAATTGTTCCATCAGGGCGATGTCGGCGATTCCGCCTACATCGTCATCGGCGGCAAGGCCGACGTCATCCTGACTACGGATTCCGGCGACATGGTGGTCAACACCGTCAAACGCAACAACATCGTCGGTGAGGTCGCCATTTTGTGCGATGTGCCGCGGACCGCCTCGGTCGTGGCGACGGAGGACATGGAAGTTCTCAAGATCACCAAGGATCTGTTCTTCCGCATGGTGGGAGAATTCCCGCAAATGGCGGTCGAGATCATGCGCGAACTGGCGGACCGCCTCGAGCGCACCAACGACCAGCTCCTGAGGGCCATGGGCAATACCTCGTAATGCCGTCTGAAACCATCGTCGCGAAAGCCCTGTTTTGAGCCGCCTCGACAGCGCCATCCGGCGTCTTGAAGCGCAGCGTGATTGTCTGCAACTGGCCGCCGAACTGATCGCCGGTCAGCCCGGCCCGGTCATTGAATTGGGTCTCGGCAACGGCCGGACCTATGACCATCTGCGCACCCTGTTGCCGGAGCGCGAGGTTTTCGTCTTCGACCGCCATATCGCCGCCCACCCCGACTGTATTCCGGACGACGAACACGCCCTGATCGGCGATTTTCGCGACACCCTGCCCACAGCAGCCCCGACCATCGGCGCGCCGGCCGTGCTCGCCCACTGCGACACCGGCAGCGGCGACCGGGCCGCGACGCGGGCGCTGGCCGACTGGCTGGGTGCGCCGGTCGATGCCTTGCTGGCGTCGGGCGCGGTGATCGTGTCGGACCAGGCGCTGCACGTTCCGGGATGGCAAGTTCTCGATCTGCCAAAGGGCGTCGCGGATGGGCGCTACCACCTGTATCGCAAAGGTTGAGCGCACCAAGCGAAAGTGCTTTGACGGCAGCCCAAATTGAAATAGTTTGGTAGCTCAACAATTAAGGAATATTCGGGGTGAGTGGGAGTAACGAGCCGGAGGGCGGCGAAACGGGCGCCGGCGCAACGGGGACAAAAACGCGCCGCCGCCGGCCTAAGCGGGCGGTTGATTACGGCATCCTGCCGAAGCTGATCGGCTACAATCTTCGCCGGGCGCAGGTGCGAAATTTTCAAATGATCGGCGAATCCGTCGGCGCCTTCGACATCACGCCGGGACAGTTCGGCGTGCTCGTTATCATCAACGCCAACCCGGGCCTTAACCAGAGCGAGCTTGGCAACGCCATGAACGTCGACCGCTCAACCGTCGTGGCGGTGATCGACCGTCTGGAAAAGCGCAACCTAGTCGTCCGGGACCCCTCGCCCATGGACCGGCGGTCCTATGCGCTGCGCCTAAGCGATGAGGGCGACGAGCTTCTGGCAAAACTGGTTCCGCTGGTCCAGGGGCTTGAGCGCGATATGGCAAAGGACTTGAGCGACAAGGAAGTCGAGACGCTCGTCGGTATGCTCAAACGCATGACGGTTCGCTGACTTTAGCGGCTTGCGAATCATTGGCGACCGGACCTTTGGCCATCACAATGTCGCTTTGATTTGCACCAGCCGGTCTTGAACCTGCTCCATGGAAACCGGTTTTGGGAGATAGCCTGCGACGTCCAAACCCCAGGCGACCGCCAGGGAGGTCACGCGTTCGACGATGGCGGCCTCGGAACTGCTTATCAGCAGAACTTTCGCCTTCACGGACAGGTCCGCCATTTGCTGAAGAATTTCAATGCCGTCGTGATCCGGCATAACGAGGTCCACGACGACGACCTGCGGCGACGTTTGCTCGACCGCCTCGAAAAACCGATCCGCCTCGTGCGTCACGGTGCATTCGAATCCGGCGGCTTCGGCCGCCCCGCTCAAGAGCTGCAGGAACAACCCATCGTCATCGATGGCAACAAGGTGCATCTCGGACATCTCCCCGCCGTTGTCTCCCCCTTCGGCCTGTCGCAACAATTCTAACACGAACCTCAGGCCAATGTATGCGAAGGCTCGCCCGCCTCATTCATTGGCTTTGGGGTGCCTGGCGGGTTTGATCCGGTGGGACGAAGAGATCGATCTTGAGGGGCATGCCGGTTTCGATCTTGTCCAGCGTCACTGAGGTCATTTGCCCCTGGCCGTCGATTACGTGCCATTGGCGAAGCTGCAGCGGGCGGTCGCTGAAAACCAGGGTGAGAGTGCCGTCCTCGGGCCGCTTCTGGTCGCGCAGGGTAATCTCAAGCTTACCGGGCCCGCGCTCGACGGCCTCGATGCCGGAGGTTTCGGAAAAACGGACGTTCTCGGCGACCAGCACGCCCAGGGGCGTGTCGGAAATCGGCCAACGCTGCGGCTCGTCGAGCTCTTGGTCAAAGAACACCAGCCAAAAGCCGTCCGCGATCACCAGATAGGGCGTCGGCGGATCGTATTCGAAACGCAATCGGCCCGGCCGGCGCAACCAGAAACCGCCTTCGCTCAGGCGGCCGTCGGGCGCCACCTGGAAAAACCGGGCGCGCATCGTCTTGACCGTATTGAGATACTTTTCCACCCGGGCAATGTCGCTCCTGTCGGCCTGCGACAGGGCGGCGGCGCGGACGCCGGCCATATCCAAGGGCGCTCCGGCGGTGAAAAACGCCAGCGCCAGGAGGAACCACAGGGATCTGAAAAAAGAAGACTTACTCGATCGCATCTATATCCCGCGCCAGGACCTCGCGTTTGCCGACCCGGTTGGCGCCGCTGATGACGCCCTCCCGCTCCATTTGCTCGATAATCCGAGCCGCCCGGTTATAGCCGATTTGCAGGTGGCGTTGCACGAAGCTTGTCGAGGCGCGCCGTTCGCGGCAGACCAGCGCCACGGCCTGATCGTAGAGCTCGTCGCCGCCGCTGCCGCTGCCGCCGGGGCCGCCGACCAGGGCGGCATCTTCTTCGCTTTCCTCGGTGACGCTGTCGAGGTATTCGGGCCGGCCCTGTTTCTTGAGGAACTTGACGACTTTTTCGACCTCGCGGTCGGAAACGAACGGGCCGTGTACCCGGCGGACCCGGCCGCCGCCCTCCATGAACAGCATGTCGCCGGCGCCCAACAGCTGCTCGGCGCCCTGCTCGCCCAGGATCGTCCGGCTGTCGATTTTGGATGTCACCTGGAAACTGATGCGGGTGGGGAAGTTGGCCTTGATGGTGCCGGTGACGACGTCAACCGACGGCCGTTGCGTCGCCATGATCAGGTGGATGCCGGCCGCCCGCGCCATCTGGGCCAGACGCTGCACGGCGGCCTCGATATCCTTGCCTGCCACCAGCATGAGATCGGCCATTTCGTCGACCACGACGACGATGTAGGGCAGCACGGTGAGGTCGAGGGTCTGGTCCTCGTAGACCGGTTCGCCGGTTTCGGGATCGAAACCCGTCTGCACCGTGCGTTTGATTTCCTCGCCCTGTTCCGCCGCCTGCGTCAGGCGCTGGTTGTAGCCGGTGATATTACGCACGCCGAGCTGGGACATGGCGCGGTAGCGGTTTTCCATCTCCCTCACCACCCATTTCAACGCCACGACGGCCTTGCCGGGCTCGGTCACTACGGGCGTCAGCAGGTGGGGGATGTCGTTGTAGACCGAGAGCTCCAGCATTTTGGGATCGATCAGGATCAGTCGGCATTGGCTGGGCGGCAGACGGTACAGCAACGACAGGATCATCGAATTGACGCCCACCGACTTGCCCGAGCCGGTGGTGCCGGCGATCAACAGGTGGGGCATGCGCGCGAGGTCGGCGATGACGGGCTCGCCGCCGATATCCTTGCCCAGCGCCAGGGTAAGTTTGGCGGCGGTGTTCTCGTACTCCTCGCTGCCGAGGAGTTCGCGCAAATAGACTGATTCGGTCTCGACATTGGGCAGTTCCATGCCGATGGCGTTGCGCCCCGGCACCACCGCGACGCGGACCGAAACGGCACTCATCGACCGGGCGATATCGTCGGCCAGTCCGATCACGCGCGAGGTCTTGGTGCCGGGCGCCGGCTCCAGTTCATAAAGTGTGACCACGGGTCCGGGCCGGACCTTGGTGATCTCCCCCCGCACGCCGAAATCGTCGAGCACCGATTCCAGCAGCCGGGCGTTTTGTTCCAGGGCGTCTTCACTGACGGTTTCGCCGTTACGGCGTCCCTTGGGCTCCACCAGGTGCGACAGCGGCGGCAGTTGATGGTCGCCGACCGGGCCGAGATCGAGGGTCGGCTGACGCTCGGCGGCGGCGCGCTTGCCGCTGCGGGATTTTTTCGCCGTCTTGGCGATCCTGTCCCGTAACCGTTTGGGGGCCGCGTCCGGGGTCACGGCTGCGACGCGCGCCTCCGCCGCAGGGGTGCGATTGCCTCCGAGGGTCGGTTCCCGCCGTTCCGAACCGGCGGATCTAGCCGGCGCCTCGGGTGGCGTTTCTTCCCGGGCGGCCTTGCGCCGCTCAAGGTGAGCACCGGCATTCCCCAGGGCACGGCCGAACGCCCAAGCCCGGCCGATGCCGCGTCCCGTTGCGCGCAGCAGCCCCCACCATTCCGACCGTGCCAAACCGAAAGACAAGGCCGTCAGGGCAAGGGCCAGCGGAGCGGTCAGCAGGAGATTCGCCGCCGCAGGTATGTCGAGGCCGAGTTGCTGGTCGAAGTCGATCAGGGCGCGTAACAGGGTGTCGCCCAGCCAGCCGCCCAACCCGCCGGCCAAGGGCCAGGTTTGCGGTACCGGCAGGGCCGCCGCCGTGACCGCGGCAAAGGTCATGGCCAGGGGCAAAGCGGCGAGATTGAGCCAGAGCCAGGGCAGGCCGCGATGCGACAGGATGCGCCAGCCCCAAGCGATCAGGGTCAACGAGATGATGCCGCCCGCCGCGCCGATGGTTTGGAGAATGACGTCGGCGGCATAGGCCCCCGGCAGACCGGCCAGGTTAGTGGGCCCGGCCGCCGTGGCGTTGTTGGCGCTGGGATCGTCGGGATTGTATGAAACCAAGGCGAGGGCCAGGACGATGGCGGCGATGACGACGGCGATGCCGACGGCTTCCATGGCGCGGCGCGACATGAAGGCCGTCGCTCCGGCAGGCAGGATCGTCAGTTTACCGGCCGTATTTCGGTCGCGCGCCATGACTCCCTCCTTCTTAGCCTTCCAGCGTTTCGGCGATCCGCGTCAGCGCCGCCTCGGTTGTCGCCGCGTCGTTGACCAGCGCCACCCTGATGTAACGATCGCCGGGATTGACGCCGTCCGCGCCGGCCCGGCCGAGATACCCGCCTGGCACGCAGCGCACGCCCGCCTCGCGCCATAATTTCACCGTCGCGGCCTCGCCGTCGCCCACGTCGAGCCAGAGAAAAAAACCGGCTTGGGGCCGAAAGAAATCAAAGCGGCCAGCCAAAATCCGTTCGGCAATGTCGAATTTTTCGCGGTAGAGATCGCGGTTGACCACGACGTGCGGCTCATCGCGCCACAGCGCCGCGCCGGCGGCGTAGATCGGCAGCGGTACCTGGGGCGAGGAATAGGCCCGCACCTGCAGGTATTTCTGCAGGATGTCGGGATCACCGGCGGCAAAGCCGATGCGCAATCCGGGTACGCTGGAGCGCTTCGACAACGAGTGGAAGACGACGACGTTTTCCATCGACCCGCCCAGATGCCGGCAGGCCTCCAGGGCGCCGGGCGGCGGCTCGGTGTCGTAAATCTCGGCGTAGCATTCATCGACCACCAGCAGGAAATCGTAGCGCCGCGCCAGCTCCACATAACCGCAAAGCCGGTCGAATTCGGCGACGGCGCCCTGGGGGTTTGTCGGCGTGCAGATGAAGACCATGGCGGCCCGTTCCAGGGCGTCCTCGTCGAGGTCGGAGAGATCGGGCAGGAAGCCGCTTTGCTTGGTGCAGGGGGCATACACCGTCTCGGCGCCGGAAAAGACCGAGGCGCCGAGATAGACCTGGTAAAACGGATTGGGCACCACCACCACCGGCCGGGCGTTGCGGCCGCCGGACTGGGTCGCCTCGGGCACCACGACGGGGGCCATCAGGTAAAGCCCTTCACGCGTTCCCGCCAGCGGCACGACATGGCGGTCGGGATCGATCATGCCCTGTTCGAGCCGGTAGCGCCGCGTCAGCCAGTCAGCGACGGCAACGCGGTACTCGTCCGTTCCCAGCAGGGGCGGATACTTTCCGTAAAGGTGCCGGTTGGCGTCGATCACGTCGCCGACGAAATCGGGATAGTCGTGCTGCGGCTCGCCGATCGACATGACGATGGGCTCGACGCCGGACGGCGGTTCGATCGGACTCAACAGGCTTCTCAAACGGTCGAAGGGTCCTGCGCCCAGGCTCTCGAGACGGTCGTTCTGCATTTACCAACTTTCCCGCCGGCGGGGATTAATCAACTCGCCCGAATAGTGACCCGAAATTGAGTACAAAACGTAAACGATTGCGTTGCCGGAGACCCTTCCGCACGATACGTGCAGACGGCCAATCCGGCCCATACCCACAATACCTAGTGGGTATAAACGTATTAGTTATCAGGATATTGCGTTCTTGGCTCCAACAAAAGCCAAATCCGGAGAGGCTTATTTGGATATTTTGCGCTTGCCGGCGCGCCAGTCCCACGGCGCCACGAAGGAACTTGCCCAAATGCCGCGCTGATTTTTGCGGGCGTTCGCCTCGGCGCCGAGGTAACGTTTTGACTGGCGTTTGTAGGCCAGCGCCCAGCCCGCCCGGACCATTTTTGCCCCGACGTCGGTGCCGTTGGCATAGCAGACGGCGAATATGCCGCCTTCCCTGGCGCTCCTCTGCCGCCGGCATTTCACCTGATCGCCGGTGATGAATTTCTTCATGGCATCGCCGGCGTTCAGACCGCAGCCGAAATGTCCGTCCGGCTGCTTGCAGAACTGTTTTTTCTCCGGTGCGTCGATGCCGAATATGTGGATGCGTTTGCCGCCCACGACGATGGTATCGCCGTCGATCACGCGCGCCTTGCCGTTAATTTCCTGGGACCAGGCGGGGCCTGTGAGTCCAAGCACGAAGGCGAGGACCATCGACAAGCCGCCGATACGGATTGCGCTAGGCCAATTGACTATCAAAGCTCTCCCCAATGACACCGTGTTTGTCATGCCCTGCAGTCGTCAACGCCAGTTTAGAACAATTCTTCCTATTTCCTATTTTGGCTCCCGCCGGTCCCGATTGCAACCAAATCAAATTTTGTCGGAGGGCCGGTTTTCGACGGATTATTTCAATTACCGTGCCGGCACGTCATCCTCGGGATAGGCCGAGATGGAATGGATGGAAATGTCGGCCCCGGCGTGCTCTTCCTCCTGGCTCAGGCGGATGCCGATGGTCTGGCGCAAACCGCCGTAGACGATGAAACCCGCCACCGTGGCAACGACAACGCCGGCAACCGTTCCGGCTACTTGCGCGCCCAATGAGACGCCGCCCATGCCGCCCAGCGCTTCCATGCCGAACACCCCGGCGAGAATGCCGCCCAGCGCGCCGCACAGGCCGTGCAGCGGCCAGACGCCCAGCACGTCGTCGATGCGCCACTTGTTCTGGCAGGTCGTGAAGGCCCAGACGAACAGGGCGCCGGCCGCGGCGCCGGTCGCCAGCGCGCCCAGCGGATGCATGATGTCGGAGCCCGCGCAAACGGCGACCAAACCGGCCAACGCGCCGTTGTGGACGAAACCCGGATCGTTCTTGCCGATCACCAGGGCCGCGATGATGCCGCCGCCCATGGCCATCAGCGAATTCATCGCCACCAGACCGGTCACGCCTTCGAGGCCCTGCGCACTCATGACGTTGAAGCCGAACCAGCCGACGGAAAGGATCCAGGAGCCCAGCGCCAGGAACGGGATGTTGGAGGGCGGGATGCCGATCACCCCGCCGTCCTTCCGGTAGCGTCCCATGCGGGCGCCCAGCATGACGACGGCCGCTAGCGCCAGCCAGCCGCCCATGGCGTGAACCACCACCGAGCCGGCGAAATCGTGGAAGGGGGCGCCGAAGGTGCCTTCGATCCAGCCCTGCAGGCCGTAGCGTCCGCCCCAGACCATGCCTTCGAAAAACGGATAGACCAGGGCGACGACGATGGCCGTCGCCGCGACCTGCGGCCAGAACCGGGCGCGCTCCGCGATGCCGCCGGAAATGATGGCGGGGATGGCCGCCGCGAAGGTCACGAGAAAGAAGAACTTGACCAGATCCAGGCCGCTGCCGGCGAACGGGCTGCCCTCGACGGCGCCGCTGATGATGCCGGCACTGGCAAAGAAGTTAACGCCGTAGGCGATCATGTAGCCGATAAAGAAATAGGCCATGGTCGAGACGGCAAAATCGACCATGATTTTGACCAGCGCATTGACCTGGTTTTTCTTGCGGACCGTGCCGACCTCCAGGAAAGCAAATCCCGCGTGCATGGCGAGGACCAGGATGGCCCCGATGAGAACGAAAAATACGTCTGCGCCCGTCTTGATCACGTCCATTGTTGCCTCCAAAGCATATTTCGACCGCCGGACATCGCCGCTTGCTCAGCGTCCGCCGCGTGGTCGATTGTTTTGGCCTTTCATATCAAGCGCCGTGCCAACCGGTGCGGGCCGCTCCCTGGGGCGCTAAGTTTCTGTAAGTAAAAGGTTTATTGGATCCGTCGAAGAAGCCGGTCAGGTGCAAATTATCACGGCTCTGCCTTTGAATTAGGCAGAACCGTGACAATTGAACAAAATTTGAGCAGTGCCGGTTCGATGTTGGGCCCGCCGTTGCGGGGGAAGGCATTTGGGGCGTGAGGCTGCCTTCCCCCGTATTGCCGGTCGGCCTTAGACCGTGTGCGAGCCCTGACCGAATTCCGGGTAGGCTTCCAGGCCCAGCTCGGTGCGGTCCTGGCCCAGAACCTCGTCCTCCTCGTCGAGGCGCAGGCCCATGGTCGCCTTGATCGCCAACCAGGCGACGGAGCTTGCGACCACCACGAAGGCGCCGATGGCGATCACGCCGGTGGCCTGGGTGACGAAGCTGGCGTCCGAGTTGGTGATCGGCACGGCCATGGTGCCCCAGATGCCGGCCAGTAGGTGGACGGGAATGGCGCCGACCACGTCGTCGATCTTGAACTTGTCCAACAGCGGGATGGCGAAGACCACGATGACGCCGCCGATGGCGCCGATGATCAGGGCCGAGCCCAGGGTCGGCGTATCGGGCCCCGCGGTGATGCTGACCAGACCGGCCAGCGCGCCGTTGAGCGCCATAGTGAGGTCGACCTTCTTGTAGACTAGCTGGGTCAGGATCATGGCCGCGACGACGCCGCCGGCCGCCGCAATGTTGGTGTTGATGTAGATGTTGGAGATGGCGACGGCATCCGCGGCGCTGC
>CAYOAD010000092.1:0-15113 GCA_964401845.1 uncultured Rhodospirillaceae bacterium
TGGTCGCCACCGCCGTGCTGTCGGGCAACCGCAATTTCGAGGGCCGCATCAGCCCCCACGTGAAGGCCAATTACCTGGCCTCGCCGCCGCTGGTGGTGGCCTATGCCCTGGCCGGTTCCATGCGCAAGAACATCATGACCGAGCCTTTGGGCAAGGGTAAGGACGGCAATCCGGTTTATCTGTCGGACGTCTGGCCGACCACGGCCGAGGTCAAGGCGGCGGTCGCCGCCAGCGTGACGCGTGAAAGTTTCCGTTCGCGCTATGCCGACGTCTTCGCCGGCACGCCAGAATGGCAGGCCATCGAGCCCGAGGAAGGGCTGACCTACGGCTGGGACATGGGCTCGACCTATGTGCAGAAGCCGCCCTATTTCGAGGGCATGGCGGCCGAAGCCGGCGACTTCGCCGATATCACCGGTGCGCGCCAACTCGGCCTGCTGGGCGACAGCATCACCACCGATCACATCTCGCCGGCCGGCGCCATCAAGGAGGACAGCCCGGCGGGCGCGTACCTGGTCAGCAACCAGGTGCCGGCGCGGGAGTTCAACTCCTACGGCTCGAGGCGCGGCAATCACGAAGTGATGATGCGCGGCACTTTCGCCAATATCCGTCTGCGCAACGAAATGGCGCCGGGCACCGAAGGCGGCATCACCCGCCACCAGCCGTCCGGCGAACAGATGCCCATTTACGATGCCGCCATGAAGTACGCCGCCGAGGGCGTGCCGTTGGTCGTCGTCGGCGGCAAGGAATACGGCACCGGTTCGTCGCGCGACTGGGCCGCCAAGGGCACGGTGCTGCTGGGCGTCAAAGCCGTCATCGTCGAGAGCTTCGAGCGCATCCACCGCTCCAACCTCGTCGGCATGGGCGTGCTGCCGCTGCAGTTCAAGGACGGCCAGACGCGCCAGACCCTCAACCTCGACGGCACGGAAACCTTCGACATCACCGGCATCGCCGACGGTATCACGCCGCGCATGGACGTGGCCTGCAGGATCACCCGCGCCGACGGTTCCAGCGAGGACGTGACGCTGTTGTGCCGCATCGATACCGAGGACGAGGTCGACTACTTCCGCCACGGCGGCATTCTGCAGTACGTCCTGCGCAGTCTGGCGGCCTGAAACTTCGGCGGTGACGGCCTGGCCGCTGGCGGAAAGGGTGCTCACTCCATCGTGATTCGCAGGTGTCCCGGACGGGGATTATGAATGACCCGGTTGATCGTCGTTTCGGGGACAGAAGATGCGAATTCGACAGAAAGATGGAATGTTCGTCCGGCCTATCCATGAGTTCATCGACGGGGCCCGGACAGGCCTGCTTGCCGCCGCCCTCCTGGCCCTGACGGCCTCGGCCGCATCGGCCGGCAACAGCACCCGGAACGTCGTCCTCGAACTATTTACCAGCCAGGGCTGTTCTTCATGCCCGGCGGCGGATTCCCTGCTGGGCGAATTCGCCAAGCGTGACAACGTTATCGCCCTGAGTTTTCATGTCGATTACTGGGACTACATCGGCTGGAAAGACACCTTCGCCTCGAAAGAGACGACGGACCGGCAGAAGGCGTACGGCCGCGCGCTGAACCAGAAATACGTCTATACGCCCGAGATCGTCGTCGGCGGCGCGCGGCACATGACGGGATCGGACGCCCGTGGCATCGAACGCGCCATCAAGGCGGCGCTGGCCGGGCAACCCGATGCGGCGCAGATCGAAATCGCCAAGACCGGCGGGGAACTGGAAGTCCGCCTGGCCGCGGGGCCGATAAAGGGCGCCGACGTCTGGCTGTTCGACATCGACCGGAAACACACGGTAGCCGTCGAACGCGGCGAAAACACGGGACGCAAGTTGAGTTACCACCACGTGGTCCGGCGCATCGAACACCTCGGCCGCTGCTCCGGTCAGGCGGAGGCGTTCAAACTGGATGCCGCCCGGGCCGAGAAGGCCGGCCGGGACGGTTTGGTTGTCGTCGTCCAGCCGCCGGGGCAGGGGCCGGTGCTGGGGGCTGCCAAGGTCTGGTTCTGACGCGAACGCCCATTCCCGTTTGACTTATCGGCGTGGTCGGGTTCAATACGGAGCCCCTCCACCCTTCCACCATCCACGGAAATTGACGAATGGAACTCGAACAAGCGATAGCCGGTCGGCGTTCGGTCCGGGCTTTTTTGCCCCAACCTGTGCCGCAGTCGACGGTCGCCAGAATTCTTGAAATCGCCTCCCGCGCCCCGTCGGGGACCAATATCCAGCCCTGGAAGGTTCACGTGCTCGCCGGCGAACGGCGGGCGGCGCTGACCCGGGCGATCCTGGATGTGCGGGAGGCTGAGGGACCGGACTACAAAGGCCGCGGCACCGCCCGCAAATGGGAAGAGCCCTACATCTCGCGCCGGCGCAAGATCGGCTGGGATTTATACGGCCTGTTGGGCATCGAACGCGGAGACAAGCCGGCCATGTGGCGCCAACACGGGCGCAATTACGAGTTTTTCGGCGCCCCGGTCGGCCTGATGTTCGTGATCGAACGCGATTTCCACGCCGCCAGCTGGCTCGACCTCGGCATGTTCATGCAGAACGTCATGCTGGCTGCCCGCCAGGAAGGACTGGACACCTGCCCCCAGGGCGCCTTCCTGCATTACGAGGACGTGGTTTCGGAGTTCCTGGACTTACCTGAAACCGACGCGCTGGCCTCGGGCATGTCGCTGGGCTACGCCGACAACAATGCCCCCGAAAACGCCCTCACCACGGAACGCGAAAAAGTCGAGGATTTCGCCTCGTTCAACGGGTTTTAATCCAACTACTTCGAAAACGACCCCGTCATGACAGTCGCCATGCGACGCGCGAAGGCGGCCGGGTCGGGCAAGGTTTCGCCCTCCAGGATGCGCGCTTGATCGAGCAGCAGGTGGGCGGCGTCGGCCAGTCGGTCGGCGGCGCCTTTTTCCTCGGCATTGGCGGCCAGCGACTTGATCAGTTCATTGCGCGGGTTGATCTCCAGGATCGGCGCCGTCGGTCCGGCGTCCTGTCCTTGCGCCTTGAGCAACTTGGCCAGGTGCATGTCGACGGCCATTTCGTCGGCCACCAGGCAGACCGGGCTGTCGGCCAAACGATCCGTGGTGCGCACGTCCTTGACGGCTTCGCCCAGTTCCTGCTTGAGCAGAACGATCAGGGTCGCCGTCTGTGATTCGGTCGCCGCGTCTTCTTTTTCGTCCCCAGTATCCGCCTCGGCGACATCGTCTAGATCCGCCCCACCCTGTGTGACCGATTTCAGCGGTTTGCCGTCGAAATCGGTGATGGCGCGGACCCAGAAATCGTCCACCGCGTCGGTCATCAGCAGCACTTCGATGCCGCGTGCGGCGAAGCCTTCGAGCTGCGGGCTCTGGCGAACGGCGCCGGCTTCCTCGCCGGTGATGTAGTAGATGGCGGACTGTTTGTCCTTCATGCGCCCGACGTAGTCTTCCAGCGACACCAGGTCGTCGCCCTGGGTGGTGGACTGGAAGCGAGCGATCTTCAACAGTCGTTCGCGCTGCTCCTGATCCTCGTAGATGCCCTCCTTGAGGACGGCACCGAAGTTCTTCCAGAAGACCGCGAATTCGTCCGGCTTCTTCTTGGCCTTTTTCTCAAGATCGCCCAGCACCCGCTTGGTCAGGGCCTTCTTGATGTGGTTGAGCACCGGCGAGTTCTGCAGCAACTCGCGGCTGACGTTGAGCGGCAGGTCTTCGCAATCGACGACGCCGCGCAGGAACCTGAGATACGATGGCAGCAAGCCCTCGCAGTCATCCGTTATAAAGACTCGCTTGACGTAGAGCTTCAGCCGGCTGGCGCGTTCGGGATGGAAGAGATCGAACGGCGGCGTGCCCGGGATGAACAGCAGCATGGTGTATTCGATCTTGCCTTCGGCCTTGACGTGGATGGTCGACCAGGGCTCGTCGAAGGCATGGGCCACGTGGTGATAGAACTCGGTGTACTGATTGTCCTCGATCTCGCTCTTGGGCCGCGCCCACAGCGCCGAGGCGGCATTGAGCTTTTCGTCCCAGACCTCGCCATCCTCGCCCTTTTCCGCGCCGACCAGCAGCACCGGAATGGCGATGTGGTCGGAATAGCGTTTGACGATGCCGCGCAGGCGCTGGTCCTCAAGGAATTCCTTTTCGCCCTTCTTGAGCTTCAGCGTGATCGTGGTGCCCTGCTCCTCGCGCTTGCCCTCGTCGATGGAAAATTCACCCTTGCCGTCGGAGGACCAGGTCCAGGCGTGTTCTTCGCCGGCCCGGCGGCTGGTGACCTCGACGCTGTCCGCCACCACGAAGGCCGAATAGAAACCGACGCCGAACTGGCCGATCAGGGCGACGTCCTTTTCGGCATCACCGGTCAGCTGGTCGACGAAGGCGCTGGTGCCGGAGCGCGCGATGGTGCCGAGGTTCTCGATCAACTCATCGCGGTTCATGCCGATGCCGTTGTCGGATACCGACAGCGTCTTTTTCTTTTCATTGGTTTCCAGTTTGACCTGCAGTTCGACGCCCTCCGCCATCATTTCGGGCTCGGTCAGGGCGGCATAGCGCAGGCGGTCGCAGGCGTCGGAGGCGTTGGAAATCAATTCCCTCAGGAAGATTTCCTTGTCGCTGTAGAGCGCGTTGGCCACGATATGCAGCAGTTTGGCCGTCTCGGCCTGGAAGGTAAGCGTTTCTTCGGTCATCTGTATGAGTGCCTTGGTAATATGCTTGTGAATGATATTTCAGACGGGGATGTAGTCGATGCCGGGCCGAAGTTCAATGCCCCGGTTTCGAAGCCGCTTGATCTCAGCCCTTGCGAGCGGCCGGGAATGGCGCTAGTACCCTTTCCGTTACCCCATTTTCCGCGGCGTTCGGCGCGGGGGCCGGTTTCACCGGCCTGATAATCACGACTTATAAAACGATCACTGGAGGACTGATATCATGGCGCGCAACAAGATCGCATTGATCGGCGGCGGCAACATCGGCGGCACCCTCGCCCATATGGCTGGTTTGAAGGATTTGGGCGATGTCGTCGTCTTCGACATCATGAAGGGCGTGCCGCAAGGCAAAGCCCTGGATTTGGCGCAGTCCTCACCGATCGAGGGCTTTGACGCCAAGCTCAGCGGGGCCCAGCGCTATACGGCCATCAAGGGCGCCGATGTCGTTATCGTCACCGCCGGCATTCCGCGCAAGCCCGGCATGAGCCGCGATGACCTGATCGGCATCAACACCAGCGTCATGAAGCAAGTTGGCGAGGGCATCAAGAAGTATGCCCCCGACGCCTTCGTAATCTGCATCACAAACCCGCTCGACGCCATGGTCTGGGCGCTGCGCGAGGCCAGCGGTCTGCCGCACAAAAAGGTCGTCGGCATGGCCGGCGTGCTGGATTCGGCGCGTTTCCGCTACTTCCTGGCCGAGGAGTTCAATGTCTCGGTCGAAGACGTCACCGCCTTCGTGTTGGGCGGCCACGGCGACACCATGGTGCCGCTGGCGCGCTATTCGACGGTGGCCGGCATTCCGCTGCCCGATCTGGTGAAGATGGGCTGGACCACGAAGGAACGTCTCAACGACATCATCCAGCGCACGCGTGACGGCGGCGCGGAGATCGTCGGCCTGCTGGGCACAGGGTCGGCTTACTACGCCCCCGCGACCGCCGGCATCCAGATGGCCGAGGCCTATCTCAAGGACAAAAAGCGCGTCCTGCCCTGCGCCGCCCACCTCGACGGCCAGTATGGCCAGAAGGGCGTCTACTGCGGTGTGCCGGTGGTGATCGGCGCCGGCGGCGTCGAACGCGTGGTCGAGATCGAGCTCAATAAAACCGAAAAAGCGGCCTTCAAGAACTCCGTCAACGCGGTCAAGGGGCTGATCAAAATCGTCCAGAAACTGGACCCCACGCTGGCGCCCAAGAAGAAGCGCAGGGCGGCCAAACGCAAGGCAGCGCCTAAGAAAGCGGCAAAAAAGAAATAGCCGGTTATTCGGGTTTTGCCGCTTGCGGCCCAACGCCGGAGTGCTAAACTTTTTCACAATTCGCCTGTCGCCTGGGGATTTCACCCCGGGGACGGCGATTTGCGCAAAACCGCCGGAATGGGCGGAAAAACTTGTCCAAGGGCGAAATTGACGTAAATCGAGTATTACCGATCCGTCCACGAAACGTTTTCAGGGCTGCTGGTCCGGAAAACACCAAAGGGACCGGAGGTCCAAAGAGCAAAATGAATATTCATGAATATCAGGCCAAGGGCCTGTTGAAGAAGTATGGCGTCGCCGTGCCGGAAGGCGGTGTGGCCTATACTTCGGCGGAGGCCGTCGAGGCGGCCGAGAAACTGGGCGGCCCGGTCTGGGTCGTCAAAGCGCAAATCCACGCCGGTGGCCGCGGCAAGGGCGGCGGTGTCAAGGTCGTCAAATCCGTCGAAGAGGTGGAAAAGACGGCCGGCGAGATCCTCGGCATGCAACTGGTGACGCACCAGACCGGCCCGGCGGGCAAGGAGGTCAAACGCGTTTACATCGAGGACGGCTGCGATATCGCGCGCGAATTGTACCTCGGCATGCTGGTCGACCGCGCCACCAGCCAGGTGACGGTCATGGCCTCCACCGAGGGCGGCATGGAGATCGAGGAAGTGGCGGCCAAGACGCCCGAGAAGATTCTCATGCAGCCCATCGATCCGGCCGTCGGCCTGCAGCCCTTCCACGCCCGTAAGCTGGCGTTCGGCCTGGGACTGGAAGGCAAGCAGATCGGGTCGGCCGTCAAATTCATGATGGCGCTCTATCAGGCCTTCAACGACACCGACGCCAGTCTCGTGGAAATCAACCCGCTGGTCGTCACGGGTGCGGGCGACGTCATGGCGCTCGACGCCAAGATGAACTTCGACGACAACGCGCTTTACCGCCATAAGGACGTGGCTGAGCTGCGCGACGAGGACGAGGAAGACCCGGCGGAACTGGAAGCCGCCAAGCACGACCTCAACTACATCACGCTGGACGGCTCCATCGGCTGCATGGTCAACGGTGCGGGCCTTGCCATGTCGACCATGGACATCATCAAGCTGCACGGCGGCGAGCCCGCCAACTTCCTCGACGTCGGCGGCGGCGCCACCAAGGAGCGCGTCACCGAAGCCTTCAAGATCATCCTCTCGGACGCCAACGTCGAAGGCATCCTGGTCAACATCTTCGGCGGCATCATGCGTTGCGACGTGATCGCCGAAGGGGTCGTCGCGGCGGCCCGCGAGGTTAGCCTGCACGTGCCCCTGGTGGTGCGGCTCGAAGGCACCAACGTCGAGTTGGGCAAACAAATTCTCGCCGATTCGGGACTTCCCATCGTCTCGGCGGACGATCTCGACGATGCCGCCGAAAAGGTGGTTCAAGCGGTTAAGGAGGCGGCGTAATGGCGGTCCTGGTTAACGCCGAAACGAAAGTCATCTGCCAGGGCTTTACCGGCGCACAAGGCACTTTTCACTCGGAACAGGCGATCGCCTACGGCACCAAGATGGTCGGCGGCGTCACCCCCGGCAAGGGCGGCACGACGCACCTCGATCTGCCGGTGTTCGACACCGTGGCGGACGCGGTCGACAGCACGGGCGCCAACGCCAGCGTGATCTACGTGCCGCCGCCCTTCGCGGCGGACGCCATCCTGGAGGCCATCGACGCCGGCGTCGAACTGGCGGTCTGCATCACCGAAGGCATTCCGGTGCTCGACATGGTGAAGGTGAAGCGCGCGTTGGAAGGCTCGTCGACCCGCCTGGTCGGGCCCAACTGTCCCGGCGTCATCACGCCCGACGAATGCAAGATCGGCATCATGCCGGGCCACATCCACACCCGGGGCTCAGTCGGCATCGTCTCGCGGTCGGGCACCCTGACCTACGAGGCCGTGGCGCAGACCACGGCGGTTGGTCTCGGCCAGTCGACCTGCATCGGCATCGGCGGCGATCCCGTCAACGGCACCAACTTCATCGATTGCCTGGACATGTTCCTGGGTGACGACGAGACCGAAAGCATCGTCATGATCGGCGAGATCGGCGGCAGCGCCGAGGAGGAAGCCGCGGAGTTCCTGACCCAGCACAAGGTCAAGAAACCGGTTTTCGGTTTCATCGCCGGCCGTACGGCGCCGCCGGGCCGCCGCATGGGCCATGCCGGCGCCATCATATCCGGCGGCAAGGGCGGCGCGGACGACAAGATCGAAGCAATGCGCTCGGCGGGGATCACGGTCTCGGACTCGCCGGCGGCAATCGGCACGACGCTGAAGGACGTGCTGAACGGGTAACAGAACAGGGGAGGGCGCTGCCGGCTGTGGCGGCCTCCCGGCCATCAGATGCGGGGGATACGTTAACGATGGGCGAACTGAACAAGTCGACGGCCCTCTACGGCGCCAACACGGACTTTATCGGGCGTCTCTACAATCGTTTCCTTGACGACCCGCAATCGGTCGACATCGAGTGGGCCCGCTTTTTCGCCGAGCTCGGCGACGATGCCGCCAATGTCATCCAGGAAGTCGACGGCCCGAGCTGGGGCCGCAAGTTCGCCTACGAAGGCCTGGAAGAGGAAAACGGCAAGGCCCACGCACCGCTGGCCGTGGAGGACAACCGCGACGCCATTCTGGATTCCATCCGCGCCCTGATGATGATCCGCGTCTATCGCGTGCGCGGCCATTTGATCGCCAATCTCGATCCGCTGGGTTTGGAGAAGCGCGACTATCATCCCGAGCTCGATCCCCGTTCCTACGGTTTCGAGGAAGCCGACATGGATCGGGAGATTTTCATCGACAACGTGCTGGGCCTGGAGACCGCGACGGTGCGGCAGATCCAGAGCGTGCTGCGCCAGACCTACTGCGGCACCATCGCCTATGAATTCATGCACATCCAGTCGCCGGAGCAGAAATCCTGGATCCAGCAGCGCATCGAGGGCAAGGAATTCGCCATGCGCTTCACCTCCGAGGGCAAGCGTAAGATCCTGCACCAGCTCACCAAGTCCGAGGGCTTCGAGAGGTTTTTGCACCTCAAGTATCCCGGCACCAAGCGGTTCGGCGTCGACGGCGGCGAAACCCTGATCCCGCTGCTGGAGGCGTTGATCAAGCGCGCCACGCTACACGAGGTCGACGAGATCGGCATCGGCATGCCGCACCGCGGCCGTCTCAACGTGCTGGCCAACATCATGCGCAAGGATTACGTCAAGATGTTCTCGGAATTCGAGGGCACACCGGCGCATCCCGACGACGTGCAGGGATCGGGCGACGTCAAATACCACCTCGGCACCTCGTCGGACCGGGAGATCGACGGTATCGGCATTCACCTCTCGCTGACCGCCAATCCCTCGCACTTGGAGGCCGTCGATCCCGTGGTGATCGGTAAGACCCGGGCCAAGCAGAACCAGAAGGGCGACACCGAACGGCGCAAGGTGGTTTCCATCCTGATGCACGGCGATGCCGCCTTCGCCGGTCAGGGGCTGGTGGCCGAATGCTTCGGCATGTCGCAGCTCAAGGGTTACGAGACCGGCGGCACCATCCACGTCATCGTCAACAACCAGATCGGCTTCACCACGGCGCCGAGCTATTCGCGCTCGTCGGCCTATCCCTCGGACGTCGCCAAGATGGTTCAGGCGCCGATCATCCACGTCAACGGCGACGACCCGGAGGCCGTCGTGCACGGCGCCCGCATTGCCGCCGATTTCCAGCAGGAGTTCGGCGAGGACATCGTGCTCGACATGTTCTGCTACCGCCGCCACGGCCACAACGAAGCCGACGAGCCCGCCTTCACCCAGCCCATCATGTACCGCAAGATCGCCCAGCACCCGACGGCGCGGCAGATCTATGCCCACAAGCTGACTGCCGAGGGCGAGATGACCCAGGCCGAAACCGAACAGCTTGTGACTGCCTATCAGGACCTTCTTCAGGGCGAGTTCGAACGCGCCAAGACCTATAAGCCCAACAAGGCCGATTGGCTGGAAGGCAAGTGGAAAGGCCTCAAGGTTGCGTCCGGCGATGACCGTCGGGGCCGGACGGCGGTATCGAAGAAGAAACTCAAGCAGGTCGGCAAGGCGCTGACCAAACTGCCCGAGGATTTCAACCTGCACCGCACCCTCAAGCGTCTGATCTCCGCCAAGGAAAAGATGATCAGCGAGGGCACCAACCTCGACTGGGCCACCGGCGAGGCATTGGCTTTCGGCTCGCTGCTATGCGAAGGCGTGCCGGTTCGTCTGTCGGGCCAGGATTGCGGGCGCGGCACGTTCTCGCACCGCCATTCGGTCTGGGTCGACCAGTCCACCGAGGCGCGCTACCAGCCGCTCAACAATATCGAGGACGGCCAGGCGCACTACGAGGTTATCGACAGTATGCTCTCCGAGGCCGCCGTGCTGGGTTACGAATACGGCTACAGTCTGGCCGAACCGATGTCGCTGGTCCTGTGGGAAGCCCAGTTCGGCGATTTCGCCAACGGCGCCCAGGTCATCATCGACCAGTTCCTCAGCCCCGGCGAGAGCAAGTGGCTGCGCATGTCCGGTCTGGTGATGCTGCTGCCGCACGGCCAGGAGGGGCAGGGCCCCGAACATTCATCTGCACGCCTCGAGCGTTACCTGCAGCTTTGCGCCGAGGACAACTGGCAGGTCGTGCAGCCGACCACGCCGGCGAGCTACTTCCATGCGCTCAGACGCCAGATGCACCGCGATTTCCGCAAACCCCTGATCGTCATGTCGCCGAAATCCTTGCTGCGGCACAAGCTGGCAACGTCGAACCTGGATGATTTCAGCACCGGCCGTACATTCCACCGCGTGCTGTGGGACGACAGCCAGGAGCTGGCCGCCGACAAAAAGGTCAAGCGCGTCGTGCTGTGCTCCGGCAAGGTCTATTACGATCTCTATGAGGAACGTGAACGGCGCGGCATCAAGGACGTCTACCTGATGCGCATGGAGCAGCTTTATCCCTTCCCCGGCCGGGCGCTCTTCACGGAACTCAAACGCTTCCCCAACGCCGACATGGTGTGGTGCCAGGAAGAACCTCACAACATGGGCTCCTGGTTCTTCGTCCAGCCACGCATCGAAGCCGTGCTCAAGGCGATCAAGCACAAGTGCACGGATCTTGTCTACGCCGGCTGCGTCGAGATGGCCGCGCCCGCACCCGGATCGATGAAATTGCACCAGAAATATCAATCCAAACTGATCGACGAAGCGCTGACGGTCTAATTCGAACAAAAAAGTTTTTCGCCCGAAAAGGATAACCGAGCCATGACCACCGAAATCAGAGTTCCGGCACTTGGCGAATCAATAACCGAGGCGACCATCGGCAAGTGGTTCAAGGCGGTCGGCGAAGCATTTGCCGCCGACGAGCCTTTGGTGGAACTGGAAACCGACAAGGTGACGCTGGAGGTTCCCGCGCCCGCCGCCGGCACGCTGGCCGAAATGCTGGCCAACGAAGGCGACACCGTCGAGGTCGGCGCGCTTTTGGGGACGATCACCGAAGGCGCCGGCGCGCCCGCCGCCGCACCCGCCACAGCGGCAGCTCCGGCGCCGGCTGCCCCTGAACCCGCACCCGTTCCTGCACCTGCCCCCGCTCCGGCAGCCGCTCCCGCCGCACCCGCCGCGCCCGCCGCGGACATCAAGCTCTCGCCGGCGGTGCAGAAACTGGTGACGGAAAAGAACCTCGATCCGTCGGCCATACCCGGCACGGGCAAAGGCGGCCGCCTGACCAAGGGCGATGTGCTGGCGTATATCGAATCCGGCGGAGCCGCCGCCCCGGCTCCGACCGCCGCGCCCGCTGCCGCTGCGCCGGGGAGCCGTCCGCGCGCCGACCGCGAAGAACGCGTGCGCATGACGCGGCTGCGCAAGCGCATCGCCGAACGCTTGAAGGACGCGCAAAACACCGCGGCCATGCTGACGACCTTCAACGAGGTCGACATGACGGCCGTGATGTCGGCGCGGGTCGAATACCGCGACGCCTTCGAGAAAAAGCACGGCGTGCGGCTGGGCTTCATGTCGTTCTTCGTCAAAGCCTCGGTCGTGGCTTTGCAGGAGTTGCCGGCGGTCAACGCCGAAATCGAAGGCGACGACATCGTCTACAAGGATTACTACGACATCGGCGTCGCCGTCGGCACGCCCAACGGCCTTGTCGTGCCGGTGCTGCGCGATGCCGACCAGCTCGGCTTTGCCGACGTTGAAAAAACCATCGGACAGCTCGGCCGCAAGGCGCGCGACGGCAAACTTTCGCTGGAGGAAATGTCGGGCGGCACCTTCACCATCACCAACGGCGGCGTCTACGGCTCGCTGATGTCGACCCCCATCCTCAATCCGCCGCAGTCGGCCATCCTCGGCATGCACAAAATCCAGGAACGGCCCATGGTGGTGGGCGGCGAGGTGCAGGTCCGGCCCATGATGTACCTGGCCTTGTCGTACGATCACCGCATCATCGACGGGCGCGAGGCCGTCACGGCGCTGGTGCGCATCAAGGAGTGCCTCGAGGACCCCCAACGCATCATGCTCGACCTTTGAGAGCAACGTTTAGGAACACGATATGAGTGACAACGCATTCGATCTCGTCGTCATCGGCGGCGGACCTGGCGGCTACGTGGCGGCCATTCGGGCGGCCCAGCTGGGCATGAACGTGGCTTGTGTCGAAAAACGGGGCAGCTTGGGCGGCACCTGCCTCAACGTCGGCTGCATCCCGTCGAAGGCGCTTTTGCATTCGTCGGAGATCTATGAGCATACCGCCCACGGCCTGGACGATCACGGCATCAAGGTCAGCGGCGTGAAGCTCGACCTCAAGGGCATGATGGGACGCAAGGACAAGGTGGTCGGCGACCTGACCCAGGGCATCGAATTCCTCTTCAAGAAGAACAAGGTGACTTACGTCGTGGGCGAGGGCCGCATCACCGCGCCGGGCTCGGTCGAGGTCAAGAAGGGCAAGAAGAAGGAGACGCTTAACGCGGGCAAGATCCTCATCGCCACGGGCTCCGAGGTCACGCCGCTGCCCGGCGTCAAGATCGATGAAAAGACCATCGTCTCCTCCACCGGCGCGCTGGCGTTGACGAAGGTGCCGAAGAAGATGGTGGTGATCGGCGGCGGCGTCATCGGCTTGGAATTGGGCTCCGTCTGGCGGCGCCTCGGCGCCGAGGTCGAAGTCGTCGAATTCCTCGACCGCCTGATCCCCGGCATGGACAACGAACTCGCCAAGACATTGCAGCGCACGCTCAAGAAACAGGGCATGACCTTTAAGCTCAGCCACAAGGTAACCGCCGCCAAGGCCGC
Source organism: uncultured Rhodospirillaceae bacterium (assembly GCA_964401845.1). Taxonomy (GTDB): domain Bacteria; phylum Pseudomonadota; class Alphaproteobacteria; order UBA2966; family UBA2966; genus CAYFKJ01. The sequence goes on from CAYOAD010000092.1 coordinate 13,173, forward strand.
TAAGTCCGGCGTCACATTGACAGTCGAACCGGCTGCCGGCGGTGACGCCGAAACCGTCAAGGCCGATGTCGTGCTGGTTTCCATCGGCCGGCGGCCCTACACCGAGGGCCTCGGCCTGGACGAGGTCGGGGTGGAGCGCAACGAACAGGGCTTCGTCACGGTCGGCCACGATTTCCAGACCAACGTCGCCGGCATCTACGCCATCGGCGACGCCATCCCCGGCCCGATGCTGGCCCACAAGGCCGAGGAGGACGGCGTCGCGGCGGTCGAGACCATGGCCGGTCAGGCCGGTCACGTCGATTACAACCTAGTGCCCGGTATCGTTTACACCGCGCCCGAGGTGGCCGCCGTCGGCCAGACCGAGGAACAGCTCAAGGAGGCCGGTATCGACTACGTCAAGGGCAAGTTCCCCTTCACGGCCAACAGCCGGGCCCGGGCCAACGCCGAGACCGACGGTTTCGTCAAGATCCTGGCCGACGCCAAAACCGACGAGGTGCTGGGCGTCCATATGATTTCTTCCGACGCCGGCGAACTCATCCAGGAGGCTGCCACGGTGATGGCCTTTGGCGGATCGGCCGAGGATATCGCGCGGACTTGCCACGGCCACCCGACCCTGAGCGAGGCGGTCAAGGAAGCGGCCCTCGACGCCGGCGGCCGGGTGATCCACACCTGATTGCCGGCATGGGCATAGGGCAAAAACGGGGACGCACGGCAACGCGCGTCCCCTTCGCATTTAAACCATGAGCGCCCGCCGCCTCACCTTCCTGCTGTGCTTCGCTGAGATCCTCAGCATGTCGAGCTTCGCCAGCTGGCCGACCCTGATGCCCGAGTTCAAGGGCATGTGGGGTTTAAGCGATTCCGATCTGGGCTGGATCGCCGGGTTCTATTTTGTGGGATATGTATTGGGTGCGCCAACCTTGCCGCGGCTTACCGATCGCATTGACGCGCGCACGGTATATTTATGGTGCTCTGCCCTAACCGCTGTTTCCGCTTTGGCGTTCGCGCTATGGGCGGAAGGTTTCTGGAGCGCTCTGATATTGCGCACCGTCACCGGATTCGGTTTGGCCGGCACTTACATGCCGGGCCTCAAAATGCTGTCGGACCGGGTTGAAGGTCCGGGTCAGTCACGGGCCGTGGCATTTTATACCGCCAGCTTCGGCGTGGGTGCTAGCCTCTCGTACTACCTTACGGGGGAGGTCTTCCAACTCGGTGGCTGGGATTGGGCAGTGGGTGCAGGCGCGGTGGGTTCCGTGCTTTCGGGCATTGTCGTTGTATTGGTTCTGAATCCGCAAAAGCCACCACGGACGGAAGAAAGCGAGGGGCATTTCCTCGATTTTCGGCCGGTGTTAGCCAATCGCCAAGCGGTCGGCTACACGCTGGCCTACTGTGTCCACAATTGGGAGCTTTTCGCCCTGCGTTCGTTCATTGTCGCCTATCTCACGTTTAGCTACGATCGGCAGACGGATCCGGCGACTTGGTGGAACGCGGCTACAATTGCTGCGTTGGTCAACCTGTCGGGCTGGGCTGCCAGCGTCTCGGGCAACGAGGCGGCGGCCCGTTGGGGAAGAAACCGGGTCATCACCGTCGTCATGTGGATATCGACTTTGGTCGCCTGCTTTATTGGCTTCATTTCCGCCTGGCCGTTCTGGCTCATCGTCGTGCTGCTCTTCGTTTACGGCGCGACGGTTACGGGTGAAAGTGCCTCGGTGACGGCGGGCGTCGTCGCCGCCGCCAAGGAAGGCCAGCGCGGCGCCACCCTGGCCATGCACGCCACCATCGGCTTCATCGGCTCGGCAATCGGCCCCATTGCCTTCGGCTACGTGCTCGGCCTGGCCGGCGGTTCGGAAGACCCCGCCGCCTGGGGCATCGCCTTCGCCTTCACCGGTTTGATCGTCGGCCTGGGGCCCGTGGCTTTGTGGCGCTTATCGCGGCGGCGCGAAT
>CAYOAD010000093.1:0-15089 GCA_964401845.1 uncultured Rhodospirillaceae bacterium
CAATGGCGAAGACCACGCGGTGCTGACGACGCCGCCGCCGGGCGCCAGCCGCCCGGCCAAGGCCGCTGCGGTGAAGCCCGTAACCAAGCCGAAGCCGGTGAAAACCAAGCCTGTCCCAAAAACAGTGGTCCGCGTGGCGCCGGCAACCACGCCCAAACCCAAACCGCGTCTCATTCGGCCTCCGGTGGGCAGCTCGTTTAACTACACCAACCGCGCCGTCAGCATCCAAAACTACGAAAACAATATCGTCACCATCAGTACGCCGACGGGAACCGAAAAGCTTCTGCTCGGCATGATCCGCACGGGCAAGGAGGTGTTCCAGGTTCAGCACATTCTGGACATTTCCAGCGATGAATTGCGCAAAGCGTCCCGTCTGTTCCCCCTGCAGGTCGGCAAGCGGGTTAAATTCGAGTTGGTGGACACCTTTACTGGCGACGACAATCATGAGGACCCCATGGCCGTATCGATGACGGTCGAAAGCCGGCGGACCATCAGGTATTCGGGTGTCGACATCGACGTTTGGCGTATCACGGCAGTGGCCAACCTGGATACGCCGCGGCGCTCGAACGTCGCGGAGGTCAAGTGGGTTTTCGACTACAGTCCCGTCTTGGGATTGCCCCTATCGGTTCGGGAGAGCGTCAACAACTGGGCCAACTGGGGGATCAAAACATTCGGTTCCTACGGCCTGAACAGCCTGCCGCGGAGCGCTATCGCCAGCCGGTAGTGCCGCTGATCAGCGCTCGCGCTGATCCTTGACCCGGTTTGCCTTGAATTCCGTCTTTGGCAGCGTTCCCGGCGCCAGGACCTCGACATCGACCCGAACTTCGCAACGGGTGCGGATTTCTTCCGCCGCCTGGCCGCCGACCCCATCGTCGCCATGTTCGATGCGTACCGTCATGACGTCCAAGCCGTCGTCGTTGGCGGCGATGACGATTTCGTATTCATCGCCAACGCCCGGCACCGCGCGCACCGCTTCCTCGATCTGGGTCGGGTACATCTTAATGCCGCGCAGGTTGATGAGATCGTCGCTGCGCCCGGAAAAGGCGCCGACGGCGCGGACGTGGGTACGGCCACAGGCGCAGACGCTGTCATCGAACGTCGTGAAATCGCCGACCAAAAAGCGTAGTTGGGGCGAACTTTCCGTATTGAGATTGGTGCAGACAGTCAGGCCGCGCTGGCCAATGGCAACGTTCTCCTTGGTGTCCGGGTCGATCAGTTCCCAAACCTGAATGTCCTCCATCAGGTGGGTTGTGACGGGTGTCCCGTCGGCGGAGGCAGGACAGGAATAACCGCCGGCGTGGGGCGCTGCTTCGGTACAGCCGTAGAATTCGACCAGGTTGGCGTTCCAAAGCTCCTCCAGCCGCCGACGGGTGTTGCCGATGCCGCTGGCGGGTTCGCCGCCGACGAACAGCAGGCGGATTGAACTGGCGGCCGGATCCATTCCCTTTTCCTGCATGACGCGGCCGAGATGCAGGGCGTACGACGGCGTACAGGTCAGCACGGTGGGCTTGAAGCGTTCGACGATCATGGCCCGCATGGCGCTGTCCATGCCGCCGCCCGGGATCATCGCGACGTTCATCTTGGCCAAGGCATACTGCACGCCCCAGGCAAACACGTGGGGACCATAACCCGAGCAGATAAACACGCTGTCGCTGGGCCGGATGCCCATGGAATGCATGGCGCGGGCGTTGGCCCAGGACCACATCTCGCGGTCGACCTGCGAATACCGGAAGACCCGCGGCACGCCGGTGCTGCCGGAAGAGGAAAACATCATCCAGCCTCGAGTGCGCCAAAGCTCGTCGTCCATGCCGGAATAGGAGCCGTAGGGCGGGTTGGCCAGGGCGTCCTCCATCATTTCCGACTTGTCGACGACGGGCCATTTGGCGAGATCGTCAACGTTGCGGATATCCGTCGGCGCCAGGCCGAGGCTGTCGAAGCGGCGGCGGTAAAAGGGGCTGTTTTCGTACAGGAAGGGGGTGACGGCTTCGATTTTGGCGTTTTGGATGGCGATGAGTTCGTCGCGCGATGCTGTGTCGAGCGACGGCGACCAATGCGCCTCGGACGCCGCGGCGTCGGCGTCCCTTTGATGGATCTTCAAGGTGTCGAGCCAATGATTGCGTGTCGCTTCTTTCCGGTCGCCGCTCATTTCCGAGATCTCCCTCTTTAGCATCGCCTTGGCCGTCCGCGGGCAGTTTAAACGTCCCGCCGGATATGTAAATTCTATAATATTATTGACAAATCTATAAATCAATAGAATTATAGATTTTTTCGCAGCCCCGGCCCGCCGGATTGACAAAGAGGTGCCCCATGTCCCGCCTGATTATCGATGCCCACGTTCACGCCCAGCGCTTCAAGCCGGGCTTTCTCGCCCGCGGCGAAGCTTTCACCTACAAGGGGCTGGAGGACGTCATCATGACGGGCCGTCCGTTCGACAATTCACGCATGCTGCTGGCGGACATGGACCGTCTCGGCATCGATATGGCCTGTATTCTGACGGCCTTCACCATGCGCAACGAAATGATCGCCGAGCAGGTTCGCCGTCACCCAGACCGTTTCATCGGCTTTTGCGGTTATGTCGATACCGCCCGTTCCGAATGGGTGGGCGAGGCGGAATTCGATCCGGCAGTGGCCGCCGACGAAATCGACTTCTGGCTCAGCAACGGATTTACCGGCGTCGGCGAGGTGCTCGGCATGCTGCCGAGCAAGCGGCGCGACCTCTCCATCGACGCCAACATGCGGCTGCTGTATCCCATCATGGAAGTCATCCAGAAGCACAAGGCGCCGGTGCTGTTCCACACCGGTTGCATCGCTTACCAGGACACTTGCCGGCTGCGCGCCGTCGATCCCATCCTGCTCGACGACATCGCGCTGGATTTTCCCGACGTCTCGATCATCGTCGGCCACAGCGGCGTCCAGATGGGCTGGTACAAAAGCCAAGCCGAGCACGCCCTGATGGTCGCGGCACGCCACCCCAACGTCTATCTGGAGCTCTCCCAATGCCAGCAGGAACAGATCGAGCGTCCGCTGTTCGATCCAAACATCGGCCCGGATAAACTGGTCTTCGGTTCCGATTGGGGCGCCTCCATAGCCTACAAATACTACGGCCGCGAAAAGACGACCTATGCCGCGACGACCTGGGATGCGCCGCCGACAGACCTGCCGCTCCACATGGACTGGAACTTGCGCCAGGTTCATGCGATCGACATGTCCGAGGACGACCGGGCCAAGATCTTGGGCCTCAACATGGCGCGCATCTGCAAGCTCGACGTAAAATCGCTGATGCGGGCCAAGGAAGAACGCTACGGTGACCAGATTCGCTGGGACGACATCCACGTCACCTGGCAGGCGCCGGGGAAATCCGTCGCCTGAGATGCATCGCGCGCCCGGGCGAGACGCACCGCTGGATAAATGCCCCCGCCATCCCCTATAGTCCCAAAGAAAACGGGACCGGTGGAGGCATGAAGACGGAAAACGAAAAGGTCAAGCGGCGCCAGCAGGAATTTCTCGATGCGGCGGCGGCGGTTTTTGCCGCCAAGGGCTATCACGGCGCCACGACCGGCGATATTGCCGCGCGCCTCGGCATCAAGCAGGGCAGCCTCTATTATTACTTCCGCTCCAAGGAAGAAGCGCTGGAGCAGGTTTGCCTGATCGGCGTCCAGGGTTTCGTGCAAAATATCGAAACCATCGCCGCCAGCGGCCGTCCTTTTCGGGACAAGATCAGCGAAACCGTCACGGCGCATATCGGCGCACTGGAAACCAAGCGCGATTTCGTCGTGGTGTTTCTCGACCAGCGCCAGCACCTGCCCCACGAACGCCGGCGCGACATCGCCGCCCAGTCCCGCAGATATGTCGAGATGATCGAGGAAATGCTTGAGGCGGGCGTTCGAAGCGGCGAAGTCCGGGCGGACCTCGAATGCCGCCTCGCCGCTCTCAGCCTCGTCGGGCTTTGCAATTCGGTGTCGATTTGGCACGGCCGTGAACCATCGGCCTCGATTTCCAAGGTGATCGAAACCATTATCGGCGTTTTCATCGACGGCGTTCACGGATAGCTGAACCGGACCCGCCATGACCGCAGCCGACCAATCCAAGAACCTGAGGATCGGTCTGAAACTGCAACAGGCCGGAAAGCTGGAGGAAGCCGGGAAAATATATCAGGCGGTCCTGCGAGCGGAACCCGGTCATGCCGAAGCGCAGAATCTCTTGGGTCTGACCAGATTGCAACAGGGTGATATGGCCGAGGCCCTGCAGCTCATTGCGGGCGCCGTGTCGGCGGCGCCGGACAATGCAAAATACCTCAGCAATTTGGGTGAAGTTCATCGCCACGCGGGTCGATGGCACGAAGCGGCGGCGGAATTTCGCCACGCCCTCAAGCTTGCTCCGGGATTGGCTGGGGTCGACGCCAAGCTCGGCCGCGTTCTGATGGATCTGGACGAGGCGGCCGAAGCCGTCGAGGCCTTCCGGCGCGCTCTCAAGACGGACGGTGACAGCGCCGGCGGGTTTAACAACCTCGGCGCCGCCTATGCCCGGCTGGAAATGATGGCCGATGCCCTTGACTGCTGGCGCCGCGCCACAGAGCTAGATCCCGGTCATGCGGGTGCGCTTGCCAATCTGGGGCTTGCCCTCAGGGAATTGAGCCGGCCCGACGAAGCCATTGAAACCTACCGGAGGGCTCTGGCCATCGATCCGGAATTGGCGGAAGCACACTGCAGCCTCGGTGCGGCGCTGCGGGAGTGCGGCTTGAACGCGGAGGCTGAGCGATCGTTCGACCAGGCATTGGCCTTGAAGCCGGATTACGTGGATGCCTTGTATATGCACGCCCTCGTCCATCGCTTTGTCGCCGGCGATCCCGCCCTCGACCGGCTGCGACGAGCGCTTGGTAATTCAAAGCTGGCAGGGGACGACGAAAGCCTGCTCGAATTTGCCCTCGGCGGGGCGTTTGACCAAATCGGGGAATACGATTCCGCGTTCGGGCTTTTTGCCTCGGCCAACGATGTGGTGGCGGCCCAGTATTCCTTCAGCCGTCCGGCTCATCGCCTTGTCATCAAGGAAATTCGGAACGCATTTCAACGAACCGACACAGACGCCGGCGAAACCATAGCCCCTGAACGGCAGATCCCGATCTTTGCTGTTGGACTATCGCGTTCAGGCAAAACCCTGGTCGAATCACTGCTGACGCAGGGTAAAAGCGTCCACGGAGCGGGCGAAAACGTCGAATTTGGCAAGGCCGTTGAAGCCGTGGTGCGCCGGCATGATATCCCAAAAAGCCCGGTCACCAGCGCGCCGGACCTGGCCCCGGAAATTGTTCGCGAGATCGGCGAATGCTATATGGCGGACATCTCTTCACGCTCGCCACAATCGAGGTTCTTCATCAATACATCGCCGGTAAACTACGAATATGTCGGACTGATTTTCCGGGCGCTACCCCAGGCCAAAGTCATCTTCTGCCGGCGTGATCCGTTGGACAATTGCCTTGCCATCTACTTCTCCCGTTACCGGCGGCGCCATGAATATTCATATCGTTTGGCCGATATCGCCTCCTATCATGCCGACTACATCGGCCTCCAGGATCATTGGAGGGAATTATTCGGAGAACGGATTTTTCATGTCGGATACGAGGACCTGGTGCGGGCGCCAGCGGCCTATGCCGCAGCGTTGCTTGATTTTTGCGGTCTTGAAATCGAAGGCGAACTGGATGTCAGCCACGTCTACGATCGCGATATCGGACGTTGGCGGAACTACGAGACGCACCTGGGGGAGCTGACTTCCAAGCTGGGTTAGTGTGCCCGCTCAATGCAGAAATCGATAACGTCGATCATCGCCTGCTTCTCGTCCGATTGGCCGAATATGCCCAGCGCATCGCGCGCTTTCGAACCGTAGTGACGCGCCCGTTCGACCGTGTCGCTCAAGGCATTGTGTTTTTCCAGCAGCGACATGGCGTGCTCCAGGTCGCCGTCGTTTTGCTCGGCGTCCGCCATGGTGCGGTTCCAGAAGGCACGCTCTTCCTCGTCGCCGCGCCGGAAGGCGAGAATGATCGGTAGGGTGATTTTGCCCTCGCGGAAATCATCGCCCACCGTCTTGCCCAGCGTCGCCTGTTTGGCGGAATAATCCAGAACGTCGTCAATGAGTTGGAAGGTCACGCCGATGTTGCGGCCGTATGAGACAAGCGCCTCCTCTTCGGCCTTGGGCCGGTCGGCGACGACGGCGCCGATGCGGCAGGCAGCCTCAAAGAGGGCCGCCGTTTTGCTGCTGATGACTTCAAGGTAGGCGTCTTCCGAGGTGCTGGTGTCGTTGGTCGTGACCAGTTGCAGCACCTCGCCTTCGGCGATGATGGCGGAAGCCGTCGACAGGATATCCAGCACACGCAGGGAACCGACCCGTACCATGAGCTGGAAGGCCCGGCTGAACAGGAAATCTCCAACCAGGACACTGGCTTGGTTGCCCCAGAGCGCGTTGGCCGTGGCGTTGCCGCGCCTGAGATCGCTCTCGTCCACGACATCGTCGTGCAGCAATGTCGCGGTGTGAATGAATTCCACACAGGCCGCCAACTGGATGTGCCGTTCGCCCGAATACCCGCACATGCGGGCGCTCGCCAGCGTCATCAGCGGCCTGAGACGCTTGCCGCCGGAGGCCACGATGTGGCCGGCCAGTTCGGGGATCAGCGGGACCTTGCTGTCCATGCGGTCGACGATGACCTTGTTGACCTTGATCAGGTCTTCGGCGACCAACGCCTGAAGAGCATCCAGCGACGCCTTGCCGGAGGATTCGTTCTGACCGCCTAATGGAACGACAACGCCCACGTCATTTGACCTTTCTAAACGTTACACGGCAGCGAAAGCGGCGTAGATTAGCCCTCGCCCGGATGCCCGAGCATAAAAGCGGGCCGGAACCCGGGTCAAGGTCGGGTGTCAAATTGTCGCGTGCGGGACCAATGGATCGTGGTTGAAATACTGAGAACCAATGACGCGGTCGTGCTGTCGTTCCTGACGGCCTTGCTGGCCGATTCGGGGATTGAAGCGGTGATCCTCGATACCCACACGTCGGTTTTGGAAGGTAGCATCGGCGCGCTACAGCGCCGGTTGGTGGTGGCGGAACAGCACGAGAAGACCGCACGGCAACTGATGGCGGAGGCGAACATCGATGACGGCCTCTCCTAAGCCAGAGTCGGAAGCGGACGCCGGTCACGGCTTGCTCGACGGACGCCTGCACCTGCGTCAGCCTGCAGAAGGTTACCGAGCCGCCATCGATCCGATTTTCCTCGCCGCCGCCGTGCCTGCGGTGGCCGGGCAAACCGTTCTCGAACTGGGTTTCGGCGTGGGCACCGCGGGGCTGTGTCTGGCCAGCCGGGTCGAGGGCGTCTCGGTCACGGGCGTCGAATTGCAGGAAGACTTCGTCGATTTGGCCCGCCGCAACATCGAAGCGAACGATTTTGCCGACCGGGTCAAGGTGTGGGCCGCGGACATCGCCGACCTACCCAAGGAGATCCGCGCCGAGACCTATGATCACGTGATGATGAACCCGCCCTATTTCGAGCCTCGGAGTTCCCGAGCTTCACCGCTTCCTTCCAAGGCACTGGCCAATACGGAGAACCATCTTGGACTGGGTGACTGGCTGGAGGCGGGGATCAAGCGGCTGCGCCATCGCGGCAGCATCACGGTCACCCATAGCGCCGACAGGCTGGATGACTTGTTGTCCGAGCTTGGCGAACGGGCCGGCAGTCCGGAGGTTTATCCGCTCTGGCCGAAAGCCGACCGACCCGCCAAGAGAATTGTGGTGCGCGCGGTCAAGGGCGGTCGCGCGTCCTTGGTGATGCACCCCGGCCTCGTCCTCCACCAGCAGGACGGCGAATATACCGAGGCGGCACGACGCATCTTGTGGGACGCAGAAGGACTGCCCATCTAGAACTGGAAAGGGCGATCATATGGAACAACGATTGAGCATTGTCACGCTGGGCGTCGAGGATATCGCGGCCAGCCGCGCGTTTTACGAAGGGTTGGGCTGGAAGGCGTCGTCCGCCAGCAACGACAGCGTCGTCTTCATCAAGTTGGGCGGCATTGCTCTTGGACTATACGGCCGGGAGGCCCTGGCCGAGGACGCCAACGTGCCGGCTAGAAAAAAGGCCGGTTTTGCCGGAATAGCGCTGGCCCACAATGCGCGCAGCGAGGCCGAAGTGGATGAAATTCTGCGCGAAGCCGAAAGCGTCGGCGCGACCATCTTGAAAAAGGCGGAGAAGGTTTTCTGGGGCGGATATTCGGGCTATTTCAGCGACCCTGACGGTTACGCCTGGGAAGTCGCCTACAACCCTTTTTTCGAGATCAATGAGAAGGGTGAGCTTGAACTCCCGGTTTGAGCAAGCTTTCAATAGGATTAAACTCAGATCATGAAATTCGATATCGCATCCCTGTTGGCCAAGCTCCCGGTGGAACGCTTCCGCGACCCGCCACCGGTGGTCGCCGTGCTGCGGCTGAAGGGTGTGATCGCGCCGTCGGGAAGACTGCGCGGTGGCCTGGACCTGGCGGGTTTAGCCGGCCAGATAGAAGCTGCTTTCAAGCTGAGACGCTTGACTGCCGTGGCTTTGGCCGTCAACTCGCCGGGCGGTTCGCCGACCCAGTCCAATCTCATCTACACCCGCATTCGGGCCTTGGCCGCCGAGAAGGAAATCCCCGTCCTCGCCTTCGCCGAAGACGTGGCGGCCTCCGGCGGCTATTGGCTGGTCTGCGCCGGCGACGAAATCTATGCCGACGAGAACTCCATCATCGGGTCGATCGGCGTGGTCTCGGCCGGCTTCGGCTTTCACGACCTGCTGGCCCGCATCGGCGTCGAACGCCGTCTCCATGCCCAGGGTGAACGCAAGGCCATGCTCGATCCCTTCAGTCCGGAAAAGGAAACCGACGTCAAGCGTCTGAACGCCATCCAGAAGGACATCCATGCCAACTTCAAGCGCCTGGTCAAGGAACGCCGCGGCGACAAGATTACGATCTCCGACCGCAAGCTCTTTTCCGGCGACATCTGGACCGGACGGGAGGCGCTGGAGGCCGGCCTGATCGATGGCCTCGGCGAGATCCGCGAGGTATTGCACGCCAAGTTCGGCGACCGCGTCAAACTACGCCTCATCAAGGGCCGCTCATCGCTGCTCAAACGCCTGACGGGGCGCGGCGGAACCGAATTCGAGAGTATCGGTGACGCCTTTGCCGATTGGCCCCGCAACCTGATTGCTGCCGTCGAGGACCGCGCCTGGTGGTCGCGCTTCGGACTTTGAACTAAATGGTGACAGGTACACTTTTTCAGATATCAAAAAGTGTACCTGTCACCATTTATTGGTAAGGTCCGGCATGTTCGGTTTCAGCATTTCAAAACTTGTTTTCACCGTCGTTGTCATTGCGGCCGTCTGGTACGGCTTCAAAATGCTCAACCGCCTGGGCGAACGCAAACAGGACAAGGTCGGGAAGGGGGGGGCATCGAGCCCCGCCGCGAAGGCCGCCGACAGCGATACCGAGGACATGACGGCGTGTTCGGTCTGCGGCGTATACGTCGCGCCCGCGTCGGCGAACAACTGCGGCAAAGCGGGCTGTCCCTACGGCGCTTGACCGTACCCGGCGCGGCCTCTATTTTGCAGCGCACAATAAGCCGATTTCGAAGCCAGATCAGTCATTCCCGAGGAACCCGCCGATGGCGGCCGCCACTCCCTCTCCACCCTCCTTCCAGGACCTCATCCTGACCCTGCAACGTTTTTGGGCGGATCAGGGCTGCGTCGTGCTGCAGCCCTATGACATGGAAGTGGGGGCCGGCACGTTTCATCCGGCAACGACCCTGCGCGCCTTGGGGCCCAAGCCCTGGAACGCGGCTTACGTGCAGCCCTCGCGGCGACCGACCGACGGGCGTTACGGCGAGAACCCCAACCGCCTGCAGCACTACTACCAGTTCCAGGTGATCCTGAAGCCCTCGCCGGACGACATTCAGGCGCTGTATCTGGAAAGCCTCGCGGCGCTGGGTATCGACGCCGCCAATCATGACATCCGTTTCGTCGAGGACGACTGGGAGAGCCCGACCTTGGGCGCCTGGGGGCTCGGCTGGGAGGTCTGGTGCGACGGCATGGAAGTGAGCCAGTTCACCTATTTTCAGCAGGTCGGCGGCTTCGACTGCAATCCGGTGTCGGGCGAGATCACCTACGGGCTGGAGCGCCTGGCGATGTACGTCCAGGGCGTCGAGAACGTCTACGACCTCGACTGGAACGGCGCCGGCGTCAAGTACGGCGACGTCTACCTGCAGAACGAACGGGAATTCTCGGCCTACAATTTCGAGCACGCCGACACCGACCGCCTGTTGCGCCATTTCGAGGACGCCGAAGCCGAATGCGCCGTGGCGCTGGAGGCCAAGCTGGCGCTGCCGGCCTACGACCAGTGCCTCAAGGCCAGCCATATCTTCAATCTGCTGGACGCCCGCGGCGTCATCAGCGTCACCGAACGCGCCGCCTACATCGGACGGGTGCGGGCGCTGGCCAAGGGCTGTTGCGAGGCCTGGTTGGCCAGCCAAGGCGAGGACACGGCGGATGGTTGAGTTTCTCCTCGAACTGCTGTCGGAGGAAATCCCGGCCCGCATGCAGGCCCGCGCGGCGGATGACCTCAAGCGACTGGTCTGCGACGGCCTGAAGGATGCCGGACTGGAATTCGAGACCGCCGAAGCCTATGCCACGCCCCGGCGCCTGGCTCTGGTGATCGACGGTTTGCCCACCGAACAGCCCGACGTGCGCGAAGAACGCAAGGGCCCCAAGGCCGATGCGCCGGGGAAAGCCGTTGAAGGCTTTCTCCGTTCGGTCGGCTTGACCCGTGATCAACTGGAGGAGCGTGAAACGCCCAAGGGTAACGTGCTGTTCGCGGTGGTCGAGAAAAAAGGCCGTGCTACGGCGGAGGTGCTGAGTGAAGTATCCGCCGCGGCTCTTGGTGCCTTGCCATGGGCCAAATCGATGAAGTGGGGCAGCGGCACGACCCGCTGGGTCCGGCCGTTGCACAGCCTGCTTGCCTTGTTTGATGGCGCCGTCGTGCCGCTGGAATTCGCCGGTCTGAGTTCCGGCGACCGGACGAACGGCCACCGCTTCCATGCGCCCGATGCCTTCACGGTTGGAAACTTCGCCGATTACCGGGAAAAGTTGTTCGAAGCGAAGGTTCTGCTGGAAGCCGCTGAACGCCGTGACCTCATCCGCGCGGGCGCGGACAAACTTGCCGAAGCCGAAGGGCTCTCGGTCAAGGCCGATGACGGTCTGCTGGACGAGGTCGCCGGTCTGGTGGAATGGCCGGTCCCCCTGATGGGCGCCATCGACGCCGAATTCATGGAATTGCCGCACGAGGTCCTGACGGCCTCCATGCGGGCGCACCAGAAATATTTCTCGTTGGAGGACAATGACGCCAATCTCGCACCGCACTTTATCGTCGTCGCCAACATTGAAGCTTCCGATGGCGGCACGGCGGTTACCGCGGGCAATGAGCGTGTGCTGCGGGCGCGCCTGGCCGATGCCAAGTTCTTCTGGGACCAGGACCGCAAGACCGCTCTCGATACGCGCTTGCCGGCCTTGGAGAAGATCATCTTCCACGCCAAGCTCGGCTCGCTAGCCGAACGCGTCAACCGCGTTCACGACCTGGCGGGCGGGCAGATCAACGATGCCGTCGCCAAGGCGGCCGGCGCCAGCGGGCCTGAGACGGGTGAACTGGCCGACAAGGCGCGCAAGGCGGCCAAGCTGGCCAAAGCCGATCTCGCCACCGGCATGGTCGGTGAATTTCCGGAATTGCAGGGCATCATGGGCCGCTACTACGCCCTGGCCGACAGCGAACCGGCGGACGTCGCCGAGGCTATTGCGGAGCATTATTCGCCGCTGGGCCCCAACGACGATTGCCCCAGCGCGCCGGTCAGCGTCGCCGTCGCTCTGGCCGACAAGCTCGATACGCTGGTCGGCTTCTTCGCCATCGACGAAAAGCCCACCGGTTCCAAGGATCCCTTTGCCCTGCGCCGCGCCGCCCTTGGCGTGATCCGCCTGATCCTGCAGAACGGCATCCGCCTGAGCCTCCGTGACACCATCGGCCAATCGTTCGCGTACTACGCCAACGAAGTGCCGGAATCAGTCGACGTGGGTGAGGTGACCGACGCTCTGATGGCTTTTGTCGCCGACCGGCTCAAGGTCCACCTCCGGGAGGAGGGCGTAAGCCACGACCATATCGATGCGGTGTTTGCGCTTGAGGGTGAGGACGACCTGGTGCGGCTGGTCGCCCGCGTCCGCGCGTTGGGCAAGTTCCTCTCCGGCGACGACGGCGTCAACCTGCTGGCGGCCTACAAACGCGCCACCAACATTGTGCGCATCGAAGAAAAGAAGGATGAGGCGACTTATGCAGGATCGGCCGACGCGGGGTTGCTGACCGCCGCGGAGGAAAAACGCCTCCACGACGGTCTGATGCAAAGCGGCGCCGAAATTGCTACGGCGACCGGCCAAGAGGACTTTACCGCCGCGATGGCGGCCCTGGCCAAACTGCGGGGCCCAGTCGACGACTTTTTCGACGAAGTGACGGTCAACGCCGACGAGGCCGACCTCAGACGCAACCGGTTGCTCTTGTTGTCGCAGATCAGAACCGCGCTGGGAGCGGTCGCGGACTTCTCCAAAATCGAAGGATAATATGCGGATGACTCAGTGGGTCTATTCATTCGGCGACGGTAAGGCCGACGGCAGCGCCGAGATGCGCAACCTCCTGGGGGGCAAGGGCGCCAACCTCGCGGAGATGTCAAGCCTCGGCTTGCCTGTGCCGCCGGGTTTTACCGTCACGACGGAGCTCTGCACCTGGTTTTACGACAACGACCGCAATTACCCGGATGACCTTGGGGCGCAAGTCGACGCCGCGATGACGGCCATCGAGCAGACCGTCGGCGCCCGGTTCGGGGACCCTAGGGACCCCCTGCTGGTGTCGGTCCGTTCCGGCGCGCGCGCGTCCATGCCCGGCATGATGGACACCGTGCTCAACCTCGGCCTCAACGACGAGACCGTCGAAGGTCTGGCGGCCAAAAGCGGCGATGTCCGCTTCGCCTATGATTCGTACCGCCGCTTCATCCAAATGTATTCCGACGTCGTACTGGAGGTCGATCACTATCATTTCGAGGAGATCCTCGAAGTCCACAAGGAAGGCAAGGCGATCACGCTGGACACCGACCTTGACGCCGACGACTGGAAGATCATCGTCGACGCCTACAAGCAGAAGGTCGCGGACGAACTGGGAGAACCGTTTCCGCAGGATCCCTCGGCCCAGCTCTGGGGCGCGGTCGGCGCCGTGTTCGGCTCCTGGATGAACCGCCGCGCCATCACCTATCGACGGCTCAACGATATCCCGGCCTCCTGGGGCACGGCGGTCAACGTGCAGGCCATGGTGTTCGGCAACATGGGCGAGGACTGCGCCACCGGCGTCGCCTTCACCCGCGATCCATCGACCGGCACCGCCGAATTTTACGGCGAATACCTCATCAACGCCCAGGGCGAGGACGTGGTCGCCGGCATCCGCACGCCCCAGCACCTCACCGTTAAGGCCAAGGCGGCCAACGGCTCCAAGCTGCCCGCCATGGAAGAGGTCATGCCCGAGGTTTACGGCCAGTTGGTCGAGGTCTACCAGAACCTGGAATCGCATTACCGCGACATGCAGGACATCGAGTTCACCGTCCAGCAGGGCAAGCTCTGGATGCTGCAGACGCGGTCGGGCAAACGGACGGCCAAGGCGGCTCTGAAGATCGCCGTCGACATGGCCAACGAGGGCCTGATCAGTCACGAAGAGGCTGTCTGCCGCATCGACGCCAATTCACTCGACCAGCTCTTGCATCCCACCCTCGACCCGGACGCCGAGCGGGATATCCTGACCAAGGGCCTGCCGGCCTCGCCGGGCGCAGCTTGCGGCCAGGTGGTGTTTAACGCCGACGAAGCTGAACAAGAGGCCGCCGCCGGCAAGTCCGTCATCCTGGTGCGGGTGGAAACCAGTCCCGAGGACATTCACGGCATGCACGCCGCGGAAGGAATTCTCACCAGCCGGGGCGGCATGACCAGTCACGCCGCCGTGGTGGCGCGCGGCATGGGCCGGCCCTGCGTCTCCGGCGCCGGCGCGGTGACCATCGATTACGGCCAGAACCTCCTGACGGTGGCCGGTCGTACGGTCGAGCGTGGCGATGACATCACCATCGCCGGCGCCAGCGGCACCGTCATGATGGGCGAGGTGCCGACGGTGCAGCCCGAGCTTTCGGGTGATTTCGCCGCGCTGATGGTATGGGCCGACGAAGCCCGCCGGTTGAACGTACGCACCAACGCCGAAACACCGGAAGACTGCGAGGTTGCCCGTGATTTTGGCGCCGAAGGCATTGGCCTTTGCCGCACCGAGCACATGTTCTTCGACGCCGAGCGCATCATTGCCGTGCGCGAGATGATCCTGGCCGAGGACACGGAGGGCCGCCGCCAGGCCCTCGACAAGCTGTTGCCCATGCAGCGCCGGGATTTCATCGACATCTTCAAGATCATGAAGGGCCTGCCGGTGACAATCCGCCTGCTGGACCCGCCGTTGCACGAATTCCTGCCCCACACGGACAGTGAAATCGCCGAGGTGGCGGAGGCCGCCGGGGTCGAGGCCAAACACCTGGGATTGCGGGTCAAGGAACTGGCCGAGAGCAATCCCATGCTGGGGCATCGCGGCTGCCGTCTGGGTATTTCATACCCCGAAATATATGAGATGCAGGCCCGCGCGATCTTCGAGGCGGCGCTGGAGGTCGGCCGTGAGGCCGGCGAAACGGTGGTGCCGGAAGTCATGGTGCCGCTGGTGGCGACGCGCCGGGAGCTCGAAATTCTCAAGGACAAGATTGCCGGTGTGGCCGGAGCGGTCGCGGCGGAGCAGGGCGCCGAGCCGGAATACCTCATCGGCACCATGATCGAACTGCCGCGCGCGGCGCTGCGGGCCGGCGAGATAGCCGAAGTGGCCGAGTTTTTCAGCTTCGGAACCAATGATCTCACGCAGACCACCTTCGGCATCAGCCGTGACGATTCCGCCCGCTTCCTGGAGGATTACCAGAACCAGGGCATCTTCGAG
>CAYOAD010000094.1:0-15070 GCA_964401845.1 uncultured Rhodospirillaceae bacterium
GAGACAGGATGGTTGACGCACGCGTACAATCAGAACAGGTCGCGCTTCTCTTTAAGTCGCTACCGTTCGCCCTGTTCGCCACGCTTGCCGTAACCGGCGTCATTCTGGCCGTTTTCTGGCCCGCCGTTCCCCATACCTATCTGATCGGCTGGAGCGCCGCGAATTTTGCTCTGACCTTGGCCCGCTACGGACTTCTTGTCGCCTACCGCCGGCGATCGGAAGAAACCGCGAATGCCGCTTACTGGATGAACTGGTTCGTCGGCACCCTGATCATCCACGCGGTGTTGTACAGTTTGGCGAACTGGCTGATCTACCCGCCCGACGACACGACCTACCAGGTGTTTCTCATCCTCATCATCATGGGTATCGCGTCCGGCGGGGCCTTCAGCCTTTCGGCGCACTTTCCCTCTGTGGTGATTTTCGTGACCTTTCTCCTGGCGCCACTGGCGCTGCGGTTCTCCGTTGATGACGAGCTGCCGTTCCTCTTTGCGCCGATGGCCGTCGTCTATGCTGCACTTTTGATCAGTTCGGCGCGCGACCTCACCCGCTTCATTGAGCGCTCCATATTTCTGCAAAAGGAGAACGACGCCATCATCAGCGACTTGCGCAAATCCGAAAGGGAGCTGATCGAAGCCAAGGAAATCGCCGAGGCCGCCAACGGCGCCAAATCGGAATTCCTGGCCAATATGAGTCACGAACTACGCACGCCCCTCAACGCGGTTCTGGGTTTTTCGCAAGTTCTGGAGAGGCAGAACCAAGCGGCCTACGAAACCGACAAGTTCCGGGAATACGCGTCGGACATTCACGGCGCCGGTTCCCAACTCCTGGAGCTCATTAACGATGTCCTGGATCTTTCGAAGATCGAGGCCGGACAATTCGACCTGAGCGAAGAGGTGGTGGATATCAATGCGGCGATCGAGTCGACCCTGCCAATGGTCAAAGACCGGGCGATCGGGAAACAGATCTGTTTGGACGTCGAACTCGATGCCGCTTCGCCGACCATCATCGGGGATTGGCGCGCCGTTCGGCAGATCGTCCTCAACCTGCTCACCAACGCGGTAAAATTCACGGCCGAGGGCGGCACGGTCACCATCACCACCGCGATCGAAGCGGACGGCCGCGTGATGGTGCGGATCGGCGATACCGGCATCGGCATTGACAAAACGGACGTGGCGAAAGTTATGGAACCGTTCGGCCTGGTCGCGTCCGCAGACAACCGGGATCACGAAGGAACCGGTCTTGGCTTACCACTGGCCAGCAGATTGGTTGAACTGCAAAAAGGCTCCCTGGACCTGGACAGCGATATCGGCGCGGGTACCCAGGTTACGGTACTATTTCCGGCCCAGCCTTCGGCTTGAAATAACTACCGCGCCTTGAACCGAATGGCCTTCGGTTCGAGCTGTTCGGTGGGCCCGATCATCCAGAAAACCGCAGAATCCAGCCCGTTTTTCGGCACAATATGGTATTGCCTAAAATTGTAATTAAATTGTCGGATAATTAAAATGAAATTGTTCAAGCATTCATTAGAAATTGGTTTTTAATCTGAAAGAAAATCGAAACGATAGTTGGTGATTTATTTGCTCTTTTCTCTAATACTGTTCCTACCACTTATTTGAACAGTTTCAAACGCCCGTGAGAAACAAATGTCAGTCGAAGCCATCACCGCCGCCGCACACAGCCCCGCCATCTTCTTTCCGGCTCCCCGCGATCCGGCGTTGAGCGTTCAGGATGTGTCGGCGTCGCGTCAGCCGACGGCTCCCCGTCCGCGCAGCTTCCCCGGTGAAGGCAGAGGCCTGAGTATCGATATCGACGCGTAGTACCTTCTCTCAACACAAACAACTGAAGCCCCGTCGGGGCTTCTTTTTTGCCTAAGCGCCGGGCCCTAACTCACCGCCTTTTCGCGGCCTTCCCAATAGGGCTTGCGCAGTTCGGTTTTGAGGACCTTGCCCGCACCCGACAGCGGTAACGGATCGCTGCGGAAATCGACGCTGCGCGGGCACTTGAAACCGGCGATCAGGTCGTGGCAGTGGGCGATAATGACGGCCTCGTCGGCCGCGCCGTCTTCGTGGAGCCGGACAATGGCGTGGACCCGTTCGCCCCATTGCTCGTCGGGCACGCCGATCACGGCGCATTCGGCGACGGCGGCGTGCTGGAAGACGGCGTTCTCGACCTCCGCCGAATAGACGTTTTCGCCACCCGAGATGATCATGTCCTTCACCCGGTCGACGATATAGAGGTAGCCGTTCTCGTCGAGATAACCGCCGTCGCCGGAGTGCATCCAGCCGTCGTGCAGCGCTTGGGCGGTTTGTTCGGGCTTGTTCCAGTAGCCCAGCATGATGTTGGCGCCACGCGAACAGACCTCGCCGATTTCGCCGGCTGGCAGCCTGTTGCCGTCCTCGTCGATGATCTTGACCTCTACACTCAGACCGGGATGGCCGCACGATTTGAACAGCTCCGCTTCCAGGCCCGCCCCCCGGTGCGCATCCGGGCCGTTGGTGGTGACCAGCGGTGCGCATTCGGTCTGGCCATAGGCGTGGGTGAATTCGCAGCCGGGCAGGACCTCCAACGCCTTGCGGATGACCGCCGCCGGCATGGGGGAAGCGCCGTAGGTCAGGTGTTTGAGCGAACTCAGGTCGTAATCGCCGATCTCCGGGTGGTTGACCGCCATGTTGATCATGGTCGGCACCCAGAGCGATTCGGTAATGCCCTCGTTTTGGATCGCCTTCATCACCGTCACCGGTTCGAAGCCCGGAATGAAGACGTGGCGGCCTGCCACCATGGTGATGCCGAAAATCGCCAGGCCGTCTGCGATATGGAACATCGGCGCAGCATGCAGCCAGATGGAATTCCGGCTCATGCCGATCAGCGGAATGACGTTAAGCGCGTTGGTGATGATGTTCTTGTGGCTCAGCATCACGCCCTTGGAGACGCCGGTCGTGCCGCCGGTGTAATAAAGCGCCGCCAGATCGTCGTAACCCTTGCCGGCGTCCTCGATGGCGTCGCCCTGAGCGATGAGATCTTCGTAGCCGTGCATGCCTTCGGGCTTTTCGCCGCTGCCGAGATAGACGATCTCCCGCACCGACGGCATCTTGCCATCCAGCGCCTTGACCGCGTCGACGAAGGCATCATCGATGAACAGCGCCTCGGCCCCTGAATCCTCCAGCCAATAGGCGATTTCGGGCGGGGCCAGCCGGGTGTTGACGGGCACGAAGACGCAGCCCGCCCAGGGCACGGCAAAGGAAAATTCGAGGTAGCGGTCACTGTTCAGCGCCAGGATGGCGGCGCGGGCGCCGTCGCCCAAGCCTAAGGTATTGCGGATGCCGCCGGCCAGCCTTTGCACGCGGTCGGCCAGTTCAACGTAGGTGTGGCGGCGTTCGCCGTCGATGGTGGCGATGTCGTGCCCTGATACCTGGACGGCGCGCCGAAGCATTTGCGTAAGATACATGACCCCCCTCCCTGAGCCGGCCGCGCGGTGATACGCTGCCGAAGCCAGCATAACTGCCGAAAGCGACCGCGATCAACAAGGTGAAAAGAATGACGCCCGGTTATTACCTTCGCCGCATCGGCTGCATCGTGCCGTCGCTCAACGCGGTGGCCGAACAGGACTTCATCGCCTTGTCGCGGGATCACGCCTCGGTGCATTTCGCCCGTGCCGACGTCACCCGGTCGCTACCCGTCGCCGAGCAGTTCGGCCAGATGGTCGATGCCGCCCCTTCGCTAGCGGTCCAACTCGTGAAAGCGGAGGCCGAAGCCGTCGCCTTCGCCTGCACAAGCGCAAGCTTCTACCGGGGACCCGGCTCGGATGCGGCGATTGCCGATGCCATTTCAACGGCCTCGGGCGTACCGGCGGTGTGTACGGCATCGGCGGTCGTGGCGGCGCTCAAGTTGCTCGGCGTCCGACGTATCGCCGTCGCTACGCCTTATTTCGAATGGGTCTGGCAGGCCGAACGGGAATTTCTCCAGGCGGCGGGCTTCGAGGTTCTCTCCATCGGCGGACTGGAAAAGGAAGGCGGCGCCGACATCAACCGGCTGGACGCCGACACCATCCGGGACCTGGTCCTGGGATACGATCATCCCGAAGCCGAGGCCATGTTCGTGAGCTGCACCGATCTGCCGGTGCTGGGACTGGCGGCGGAGCTGGAAGATCAACTGGGCAAACCCGTCGTGACAAGCAATCAAGCAACCTACTGGGCCGTTGTGGCGGCCCTGGGGCTGGAACCCGTGACCGGCTACGGCAAGCTTCTGGAGTTGTCAAATTCGTAGATGTTTATGGTAGGATTCCGATCATGAAAAAACTGCGCACAGCCTTGTTGGCTTTCGGCCTCGCCTTCGTCCTGGCCGCTCCCGCGGGGGCCGGGGATTTTATCAAGGCGCGGGCGCTTTACCTCGCCAAGGATTACGAGGAAGCCTTCAAGGAATGGATGATCCTGGCCCAGGAAGGCGACCACCGGGGCCAGATGTTCGTCGGCCGCATGCTCATGAGGGGCCTGGGAGTTCAGAAGAACCTCAACGCGGCGATCCCTTGGTTCCTGAGATCCGCCCGCCA
This sequence comes from uncultured Rhodospirillaceae bacterium, assembly GCA_964401845.1. Taxonomy (GTDB): domain Bacteria; phylum Pseudomonadota; class Alphaproteobacteria; order UBA2966; family UBA2966; genus CAYFKJ01. Next base: position 4,547 of record CAYOAD010000094.1, read on the forward strand.
GGGCAACGGCTATTCGCTCGACCAGATGGGTGTGGCGCACGTCACCGGAAGGGGCGCGCCGCAGGACATCGTTACCGGCAATATGTACTTCAAGCTCGCCAACCTGCGGGGGTTCAGCGTGCAGAATAGAATTGTGGCCGAGGAAAACATGACGCGGGCCCAGATCCTGCAGTCCCACATCAAGATGCAGCAGTTCATCAAGAAGTATGATTTCTCCATTCCCACGCTGAAAAAAAAGAAGAAGTGACCGGTTGGCGGAGCGCTTGCTAGACGCTGCCGAAACCGAACACGAACCGGCCGGGCCGGCGGCGCGGGTGGTGTCGCTGGTGCCCAGCCTGACCGAGCTGATGTTCGATCTGGGGCTGGGAACCCACGTGGTGGGGCGTACGCACTACTGCGTCCACCCGGCGGACAAGCTCTCCGCCGTGCGCAGCGTCGGCGGCACCAAGAAGATCAACCTGGACCGCCTGGCCGAACTCGACGCCAGCCACGTGCTGGTCAACATTGATGAAAACCCCAAGGAACTGGCAGACGAAATCACCGCCCGCGGCTATCGCGTCGTGGTGACGCACCCCAATGCGCCGGCGGACAATCCGGCGCTTTATCATCTGCTCGGCGGCATTTTCGGGGCGGAAGCGGCGGCCGAAGATCTGACGGACAGGTTCGAGGCAGCGCTGGCGGCGCTGATGGAGGCGGCGGCCGGTCTGCCCGTCCGCCGCGTGCTCTATCTGATCTGGAAAGACCCCTGGATGACGGTCAGCGGCGACACCTACATCGCGCGCATGCTCGAACTGGTGAACTGGCGCATCGTTGGCGCTGATCCCGAAGTGCGCTATCCCGAAGTCGAGATGGCGGCGGTGTTGCCCCAAACCGACCTTGTGCTGCTGCCCTCGGAACCCTTCGCATTCGACGAGGCTGAACTGGCGCTATTCCAAGCCGCCCATCCGGGTGTGCCGGCGACGCTGATCGACGGCGAGATGACGTCGTGGTACGGCAGCCGGGCTATCGATGCCCTCGGCTATCTCGGCGAACTGGCTCGGCAAACGAAGCCGTGACACTCTCGGGCCATGCTTGACGTCGAGAACCTCAACCGAAGCGGCCTCGAGCCCGCTAGTTTCACCGTCGCCGACGGGGAATGCGTCGCGTTGCGCGGTCGGTCGGGCGCCGGCAAGACGCTGCTGATGCGGGCCATCGCCGATCTTGATCCGAATTCCGGCCAGGTGTCGCTGGACGGTGACGAACGGGCCGCCATGGGCGCCCCGGCCTGGCGGCGGCAGGTCGCCTATGTTCCCGCAGAACCGGGTTGGTGGAGCGATACCGTCGGCGATCATTTTTCCGACTGGGCGAAGGCTGAGAAAATCATTGCGGATCTGGGTTTGCCGCGGGAGGCGCGGGACTGGCCCGTCGCCCGGGCCTCCACCGGCGAGCGCCAGCGTCTGGCCCTGGCCCGCGCCCTGGCTTTAGACCCACGGGTGCTGCTGTTGGACGAACCGACATCCGGTCTCGATGATGAAGCCGGGGCCAAGGCGGAAGCCTTGATCGAGCAACGCCGGCGGGCAGGGGCCTCGGTCCTGTGGGTGACCCATGACGGTGAGCAGGCGGCGCGCGTGGCCTCCCGTTCGCTAACCATCAAAGCGGGCCGCCTCAAGGTACCGGACCCATGAGTTACGTACGGCTAGAATATGTCGATATCGCGATTGCGGCGCTGCTGGTTCTGGGCAATGCAGGCCTTTCCGTTCTGCTGCAACTCGGTCTCGCCAGGCGCGTCCTGATCGCGGCGGCGCGCATGGTGGTCCAGCTCCTGCTGGTGGGACTGGTGCTCAAAGTCCTGTTCGCCCTGACCTCGCCGCTTTGGACCGGGGTTGCGGCACTGGCCATGGTGCTGTTTGCCGGGCGGGAGATCATGGCGCGGCAGGAGCGCCGGCTCAGCGGTGTTTGGGCGTACGGCCTGGGCACCTCCTGCATGCTGCTGGCGGCGGGCATCGTTACGGTCTTCGCGCTCGGCGTGCCGGTGCAGCCCGATCCCTGGTACAACCCGCGCTACGCGCTACCGCTTTTGGGCATGATCCTCGGCAACACGATGACCGGCATCAGCCTCGGGCTGCACAGCCTGACCACTGGACTGGTGCGCGAACGCACCGGGGTGGAGGCGCAGCTGGCGCTCGGGGCGACGCGTTTCGAAGCCGTCCGGCCGGTCTCCCGGGCCGCCCTGACGGCCGCTTTGATGCCGATCGTCAACGCCATGGCCGCGACGGGCCTGGTTTCGTTGCCGGGCATGATGACGGGCCAGATTCTGGCCGGCGTCGAGCCTGTCGAGGCCGCCAAATACCAAATCCTGATCATGTTCCTGATCGCCGGCGGCACGACTCTGGGCGCCGTGACGGCAGTGATGGGCGGGGTCTGGCGCCTGACCGACGAACGCCACCGCCTTCGGCTTGACCGGTTGCACTCGCGCGAAAGCTGACCATATGAACTTTGCGTGAGGCCGCGTTGCTCCGGCGCTGCCGTCTCTCTAAACTTCTCGCCTCTTGCTCACTCTGGAAGGTTTCCCGCGATGATCGATCTCTACACCTGGCCCACGCCCAACGGCCACAAGGTCCACATCATGCTTGAGGAGACGGGTCTGGAGTACAACGTTCACGCCATCGACATCGGTGCCGGCGACCAGTTCGATCCCGAATTCCTGAAGATCAGCCCGAACAACAAGATGCCGGCCATCATCGACCGGGACGGCCCGGGCGGCACGCCTCTAAGCATGTTCGAATCGGGCGCCATTCTGATATACCTGGCGGAAAAGACCGGCCGGTTCCTCTCAGCCGATCCGGCAATGCGCTACACCACACTATGCTGGATCATGTTCCAGATGGGCGGCGTCGGACCGATGTTCGGCCAGGCGCACCATTTCCGTATCTACGCGCCCGAGAAGATCGAGTACGCCGTCAATCGCTACACCAACGAAACGGCTCGGCTCTATGGCGTGATGGACAGGCGTCTGGGCGATAGCAGGTATCTCGCCGGCGACGACTACACCATCGCCGACATGGCTTCGTTCCCCTGGACCATCAGCCACGAACGCCAGGGCGTCGATCTCGCCGACTATCCGAATTTCAAGCGTTGGTTCGACGAAATCCGCGCCCGCCCGGCGGTCGAACGCGGCTTGCAGGTACTGGCCGAGCGCCGCAAGGACCCGGCGAATCTCGATGCCAAGGCCAAGGACCTGTTGTTCGGCAAGGGTCAATACGAACGCCGCTGACCTCTCCTCCAAAAGAAGGAATTCATCGTGATCGATCTCTACACATTCGGCACGCCCAATGGGCAAAAGGCCTCCATCATGCTGGAGGAAACGGCTCTGCCCTATCAGGTCTTCCCGGTCGACATCATCAAGGACGAGCAATTCCACCCGGACTACGTCGAGATCAGCCCCTGGAGCAAGATCCCGGCCATCGTCGATCACGATCCGGCCGTCGGCGGCGAGCCTTACAACGTCTTCGAATCCGGCGCGATCCTGATGTACCTGGCGGAAAAAACCGGTCTCTTGATGCCCCAAGACCTGCGCGCGCGCTACGATGTCGTGAAATGGCTGATGCTCCAGATCGGCGGCGTGGGTCCGCTGTTCGGCCAACTCGGTCACTTCGAGAAGTTCGCCAAGGAAGATATTCCCTACGCCAAGCGGCGGTACCGGACCGAGGTCGAACGCATCATGGACGTGCTGAATGACCGTCTTGAGGTCAGCGCCTACCTGGCGTCGGACGACTATTCGATCGCCGACGTGGCGACCTTTCCCTGGGTCAAGGGCCTTGGCATGATCGAATTCGACATGGCGGAATTTGAGCATGTCAGCCGTTGGATGGATGACATCTGGTCCCGCCCCGCCATGCAGAAAGGCTGTGAAGTACCATGAGCGAGGATCTGCTGACGCGACCCGCGGTAAAGCGCGTTGCTGCGATCCTGGCGGAGGCGGGGAACGGGGCCGAAGTCATCGCGCTTGAGGAAACGGCAAGGACGGCGGAGGATGCGGCCAGCAGCCTGGGTTGCCCGCTCGGCGCTATCGTGAAGTCGCTGGTGTTCACGGTCGGCGGCCAACCGGTCATGGCGCTTGTCGCCGGCGACCGGCGCTGCGATACCAAGGCTCTCGCCGGTGCCCTGGGATTGGAAGGCAAGGCGAAGAGGGCCGATGCCGATGTCGTTCGCGACGCCACGGGATATTCCATCGGCGGGGTGGCGCCCGTCGGGCATCCGCAATCGCTGCCGATCGTCATCGATGCCAGTCTCGCCCGGTTTGAGCGGGTCTTTGCCGCGGCCGGCCATCCGCATTGCGTGTTCGGCACATCGGTTGACGCGCTGGCCGCCATGACGGGCGCGCCGCTTGATGGTTCGGTGGGTCTTGAAGGTTAGCTGATGGCGCTGAGCGGAGGCACGTAGAGGCGTTCCGGGGTGAAGGTGACGGTCACGGTTGTGCCCTCTCCGAACGTGCTTTCGAGGATCAGCTGGCCGCCGTGAAGTTCGGTCATGGCTTTTGCCAGCGGCAGGCCGAGCCCCGTGCCGTCGAATTCCCTGGCCATCCCTTCGTCGATCTGTTCGAATTTGGCCAGCGCCTTGGGAATGTCGTCTTTGTGGATACCGATACCGGTATCCTTCACGAATATTTCGGCACCATGCTCCGCAGCGTTGCTGCCGATCACGATACGCCCGCCATCCTCGGTAAACTTAACGGCGTTGCTGATTAGGTTAATCAGAATCTGCTTGATCATGCGCCGGTCGGCAATCAGATCGGGCGCGTCCGCCGGAATTTGAACCTCAAGCCGGAGCCGTTTGGCATCGACCGTTTCCTTGACGAACGCGATGGCACTCTCGACCATCGCCGCGATCTCAATTCGTTCGTTGATGACTTCGCCTTTGCCCGCTTCGATCTTTGAAATATCGAGAACGTCGTTGATCAATTCCAGCAAGTGATCACCGGAGCGGTGGATATCCCTGACGTACTCGGTCTGTTTGCTGTTCATCTTGCCGGGAATGCCGGCGTCCAGCACCTCCGAGAACCCGATGATGGCATTTAGCGGGGTGCGCAACTCATGGCTCATATTGGCGAGGAAGTCGGATTTAGCGGTGTTCGCCATCTCGGCGGTGTCTTTTGCCCGGCGCAGTTCCATTTCCAAGTTCTTGGCCTCGGTGACGAGAATCGTCCAAGAACCTTCTTTCGACGCGAGAATCTCCAAAACACTGCCGTTGTTGACGAGGCCGAGCGCCACGGTATTTTCCGAGTAATTGCCAGAGAGCTGATCGACGAACTTTGCCCGTTCGCTGCATACCGCTTGCGCGGCGGCAGGTAAAGCGCCCAAGAACGCCGCGGTGATCAGAGCGGTGGCTACCGTTAATATCCGTAACATTGCTCACCTCCTGGACCTGTTGGTCCGAAATTGCCTTATAAAAGGCGGTACGCTTAAAAACTGGCAATTACCGTGCCAGGTACTAAAAACCGATTCTATTTCCACTCTACATTTATTACCAAATAGTAAATTTTATGAATAATTTTACCAATTGTTTATCTATTACATCTCTCTAGTGTATTTACTTAGGTACTCTTTCCATTATTTTCCAGTATTTTTCAAAATATTGTGAGTACGCTTGACCGGCTGTTTGTTGGGTTCCGCCCATTGACGAAACACCGGTGCATGGGTACATAGGGCAAATGCTGCCGGGTTGAGGGATCGGCCCGGCTTTGCGGAGGGTTGGCCGAGTGGCTGAAGGCGCTCCCCTGCTAAGGGAGTAAGGGTTAACGCCCTTCGAGGGTTCGAATCCCTCACCCTCCGCCAACTTTCGATAATCTTAGTTAATGGAAATTGTCCGCCAAGCTAGCCTCGATCGGTTGGCGTCCGTCGTCCTTGGCTTTTGAGAAGAATTCAGGCGGCCACAGCCAAGCGCTGCAAACTTCCGAGCGCAATTGGTCGGGATCAAAGGCGGCCATCATCATTTCCCCCGCCTGTTTTTCATGGAAATTTGCAAATGCGCCAGTGTTTTGTCAGTATTGGTTGACCAAATATGGAAATGAGTTTGCCCGAACGGTCATGGTGTGAACTCAAGAATCATAGCAAGTGAGGGCGCATGCGGCCAGCCGACCGGCGCAGCCGGATCATGGATTTCGTCAGGGAACGCGGGCGGATTACGGTCGATGAACTTGCCGGTCTGTTGGATGTTTCCCGCGAATCCATCCGCCGCGACCTCAACCTGCTGTCGACCCAGGGTCAGATCCGCAAGTTTCACGGCGGCGCCGAATTGCCGCACGTCGACGGGGAGAGCGCTTACAACGTCCGCATGACCGAAAACGTGCGGGCCAAGCGCAAGATTGCCAAGCGGGCCGCCCAGCTATTCGAACTCGGCGATACCCTGTTCATCGATACCGGGACGACCACCGTGTTTTTTGCCGAAGACCTGGCGAAGGTTGAAGGCGTCAGCGTCATCACCAATTCAAGTGTCATCGCCAACACGCTGGCGACGGCGGAAACCAACAACCGGGTGTTCCTGATCGGCGGCCAACAGTCGGGCGAGGGAGCATGCACCTTCGGGGCCCTTGCCGTTGAGCAAATCCACGTGTTCCACGCGTCCGACGTCGTGCTGGCGGTAGGTGCCCTGGATGTGGAAACCGGTCTTACCAGCTATCTGGTGGACGAGGCGGAAATAGCGCGGGCCATGCTGCGCCAAGCGCGCACCGTGACGGTCCTTGCCGATACCACCAAACTCGGGCGCACGGCGCTTTTCGAAATTTGTCCCTTGGACCGCATCGACCGCCTGGTCATCGAGGAAAAGCCCCAGGGCGAATTCGGCAGGGCTTTGCGCAAGGCCAATGTTGAAGTCGTGGTGGCGGCGGAGTAGAGGCGGGTGCAGACCCTCATAAGCATTGTCGGTGGCATCGCGCTGCTGTTGTGGGGCATCCGCATGGTACGGACCGGCGTGACGCGGTCGTTCGGCGCCGAATTCCGCAAGGCGCTGTCCTTATCGGCGAAGAACCGAATGGTCGCCTTCGTGGCCGGTTTCGGCGTCACCGCCGCGATCCAAAGCAGTACCGCCACGGGTTTGATGGTTGCCTCGTTTGCCGGACGGGGCCTGATCGCCGGCGCGGCCGGGTTGGCCATCATGCTGGGCGCGGATGTGGGCACGACTGTGGTGGCCCAGGTGCTCTCATTCGATCTTCGCTGGCTGTCCCCCTTGGCTATCGCACTCGGGGTCTTCACCTTCCTGGGTTCTGAAAAAAGCAAGCGGCGCAGTCTGGCGCGCTCGGCCATAGGGCTGGGACTTATTCTGCTTGCGCTGCAACTGATCGTCGGCGCCTCGGCGCCGCTCCGCGAAAGCAATACCCTGCTGGTTCTGCTCCAGCCCTTGGCCAACGAACTGCTGCTCGCCGTTATCGTCGCGGCGATTATCACCTGGGCAGCCCATTCCAGCTTGGCCGTCATCCTTCTGCTGATGTCCCTGGCGTCGAGCCAGGTACTGGGTATCGAATTGGCCCTGGCGATGGTGCTGGGCGCCAATCTCGGCGGCGCCATGATCGCGGTCGGCGCAACCGTAAGATCAAGCCCCGCGGCGCGGCGAATACCTTTTGGCAACCTTGTCATGCGGGCGCTGGGGGTCTTCGCGGTCCTGCCGGCTATTGCGCTGCTGCAGCCCTACCTGATGATGGTCGGCGATGCTCCGGAACGCATGATCGCCAATTTCCACACCGGCTTTAATCTGGCGCTGGCGGTTTTCTTCCTTCCGCTCCTGGGTGCGGTCGATGCCCTGGCCCGCCGGATATTGCCTGAGAAAGCGGGTGACGCCGATAGCGGCAGTCCCCAGTACCTCGATGCCGCCTCGCTTGATACGCCCACCGTCGCGCTGGCCTGCGCGACGCGCGAGACGCTGCGCATGGGCGATGAAGTGAAGACCATGCTGGTTGGCTGCATGGAAGTTATGCAGCGCAACAATGCCGCCCTAATGCAGGAGATCGAACGCCGCGACGACGTCGTCGACCAGCTGCACGAGGCCATCAAGCTTTACCTGACCAAGCTGAGCAAAGAGGAGCTGGACGCGCAGGAAAGCGCCCGCAACATCGAAATCCTCAGCTTCACGACGAACCTCGAGCACATCGGCGACATCATCGACAAGAACCTGATGGATCTGGCAAACAAGAAGATCAAGGGACGTCTGAGCTTCTCCAGCGAAGGGTCGGGCGAACTGGCGGCGTTTCACGAGCGCGTGCTGGCAAACCTCGAGCTGGCGCTCAACGTTTTCATTTCGGACGATTTGAATTTGGCCCGCCGGTTGCTGCGGGAAAAAACGGTGATCCGCGACCTTGAGCGCGAGTACGTCGAAAACCACTACACCCGGATCGGCCAGGGCCGGCCCGAGTCCATCGAATCCAGTTCGCTTCACGTCGATATTCTGCGCGACCTGAAAAGAATCAGCGGTCACCTCACTTCCGTGGCCTACCCGATTCTCGATCGGGCGGGCGAATTGGCGGCCAGCAGATTGGTGGAATCCGGTGAATAGGACGGATTCTAGTTTGACTGTTCAGGCAATCATAACTACCATTCGGTCAATTCTTTTTGTGACGCGGGTTCGTTTATGAGCATCAAGGCCGTTACATTCGATCTTTGGGATACCATCGTCGATGACGATTCCGACGAGCCCAAACGGGCAGCCCATGGGCTATTGAGCAAAAAGGAAGAGCGCCGCAGGTTGATGCTGGAGGCGTTGCAGTCGGTCGCTCATATCGACAAGGACCAGGTCGACCTCGCCTACGACGTCGCTGACGCCGGTTTCAATGTGGTCTGGCGCGAGAACCACATCAATTGGACCGTCGAACAAAGATTGCGGGTGGTCCTTAACGGCCTTGGCCGCACGCTGCCGGGCGAAATCATGGCGCAGCTCATTGAGGATACGGGGCGCATGGAGGTCGATATCCCACCCAACGCGATCGACGGCATCGGCGATGCCTTGGAGGAGCTCTCGCGCCGCTACAAGCTCTGCATAGTGTCGGATGCCATCGTGACGCCTGGCACGGGTTTGCGCGAAATTCTCAACACCTACGACCTCGGCCGCTACTTCCAGGGTTTTGCCTTCTCCGACGAAGTCGGGCACTCGAAACCGCATCGCTCCATGTTCGATTCGGCAGCTCGCCAGCTGGACGTCGACGTTTCGGAAATCGTTCACATCGGCGACCGCGATCACAACGACATCAAAGGTCCGCATGCTCTGGGCGCCAAGGCGATCCTGTTTACGGCAGCGCGGGCGGACGACAAGGGCAGCACGACCGCCGACGCCATCTGCGAGCGGGCGGCGGATCTACCGGCACTCATCGACCATCTGGCGTCGGCCTGAAGCGCCATGATCCGGGGGGACCTACGTACATGACGACAACGCTCCGTTTCCTGGTCGTTGACGGCTATGCCAAGGAAGGCCGTGAAGACCTTCAGGCGGGCGGCGCCTCGTCCGCCGGGCAGCTTTACGAGCGCATGCTCAGGGAACATTCGTCGGGTGCCGAGGTTGACGTCGTCTTCCCCGCCGATCCCGATACCAGACTGGAAAACGGTAAGGCGCTCGACCAATACGACGGGATTGCCTGGACCGGTTCAAGCCTGACGATCTATCACGACGAGAAAAGAGTTACCCGCCAGATCGAGTTCGCCCGCGCCGCGTTCGAGGCCGGCGTACCGGGCTTCGGCAGCTGCTGGGCCGCACAGATCGCCGTCGTCGCAGCCGGCGGCGTGGTTGCCGCACACCCGAAGGGCCGGGAGATGGGCCTCGCCCGAAAGATCGCCCTGACGCCGGAAGGGCGGGGACATCCCCTCTATACAAACAAAAAGTCGGTCTTCGACGGCTTTATCAGCCATGATGACGAAATCACCCACCTGCCGCCAGGCGGCACGCTTTTGGCGGGGAACGACTATACGCGTGTTCAAGCGGTATCGGTCGTGCACGAGGGGGGCGTATTCTGGGGACTGCAGTATCATCCCGAATACGACCTACACGAACTGGCGCGATTGGTTTATTGCCGCCGTGACAAGCTCACGACCAAAGGTTTTTTCAAGGACGTCGACGCGGCGGTCGAGTTCGTTGATCAACTGGAAGCCCTGCATCAGGATCCCAGTCGAAAGGACATTGCCTGGAAGCTGGGTCTGGATGACGACGTCATGAACAAGGACGTCAGACAAGCGGAGGTACGTAACTGGATTGAGAAGCTGGTTATTCCGTCCAAGACGGCATAGCAGTTGGCCGCCCGGCGGCGGCAAAGAGACCGGTCTTATGACGAATAATACGCCGGCAAGGCGAGGACGTCACAAGGCCATCACAATCGGTCGCTAATAACGGCTGATATCGTCAACTGGAGGACTAAGGAGAGAGCGATGTTGCAACAGTTCAAAGTAACCCGGACCGTTCCGACCCTGATGGCGGCGGCTGGGATGATGGTGGCGGCAAGCGTCGCCCAAGCGGTCGACCTGACCGTTTACACGGCCGTCGAGGCCGAAGACCTGAAGGCCTACGCTAAGG
>CAYOAD010000095.1:0-9896 GCA_964401845.1 uncultured Rhodospirillaceae bacterium
GTCAGCACGCCGGCAAACATCACCATGTCGGGTTTGGTACGCACGGCATATTCGATGGCCTCGAACGGACTTTCGAGGTTCACGACCCGGTAGCCGCAAGCCTTCAGCTCCCTTTCCACGATGGTGGTTGCCGTACCTTTGGGCATCACCGTCATCACCTCGATATCAAGGGGGTGAATTCCCTCCATATCGAAGTCGGCCCGCTTGGCCGGCAATTCGCGGACGATTTCCGCCGTCCTGGGATCGTCGGCGCCGAGAACGCCGTCGACCACATCGCGCATGCGGTCGAGGAACGTCTGGACATCGCCGACGATGTTGTTGGCCAGACTGGTGCTGTCGGCCAGATAATCCTCAAGACGATGGGCGATAACGGAAACCAGCGGATATCCGAACGTGCCGCCCATCCCCTTCAGGCTGTGAGCCATGCGCCGGATATCGGGAAGCTCATCGCCGCTTCCGATTCCGCCGCGCCGCACGCCATCGACTATTTCGTCCATCGACGCCAGACGGTCCTCGGCAGTGTCGAGAAACTCGCGACGCAGGCGCGCTATCATGTCTTGCATCGGATCTTCGGCAGCAGCCATCAAAGTTTCCTCCCTGCCCGATCAAGCCCGCCCGCGTCACTGCCAATTTAGACAGATATTACCGAATTGGTAAAAGGCAATAATTCCCAACCCGCCTGGTTCACGTCGGGCATTGCGGTTTCCCGAAATCCGTTCCATATAAGTCACGTCCTTCACAGCTTCGGTCCCGCCCTTCATGATCTCAACGCAGCTATCCGATTCCGCCAGGCCCTGGTTCCGCTCGATCGCCAGAGGTTTCCGCCGCCGCTGTCCGCGGTGCGGCGAGGGCGCCGCGTTCGCGGGCTACACCCGGGTCGCCGATCACTGTACGGTCTGCGGCGAAGAACTTCATCACCAGCGCGCCGACGACGCCCCGCCCTACATCACCATCATGATCGTCGGCCACATCGTGGTGCCCGGTATGTTGTTGGCGGAGAGACTCTTTTCGCCCGACATGTGGCTCCAGATGGCGATCTGGCTGCCGCTTACACTGATCCTCTCGCTGGGTCTGCTGCCGTTTGTCAAAGGCGCCGTGGTAGGTCTGCAATGGAGCTTGCGCATGCACGGTTTCGGCGGCGAGGATGACTTTACATGAGCAGCACCGCCGAAACCGCGTCGAACGCCAGGGTGCGGCCCAAGGACGCCTCCAGCCTGATCCTCTATCGCCGCAGTAAAGGCGGTGCGGTGGAGGTCCTGATGGGCCGCCGGCATACCAAACACAGTTTCGTACCAGGCTACTACGTCTTCCCCGGCGGCAGGGTGGATGCCGCCGATGCGCGCGCCATACCGGCACGGCCGATGCGCAGCGACGTTCTGAGCATGGTCAGCCGAAGCTGTTCGACGGCGCGCGCCCGGGCTCTGGCCATGGCTGCGGTGCGGGAGACCTTCGAGGAAACCGGCCTGATACTGGGCGGCGCCATTCCCGACCCGGCGTCAAACCCAAGACAACCCGCAGCCTGGTCGCACTTTCTCGACACCGGCAAAGCGGCCGATCTCGGCAACCTGGATTACGTCGCCCGGGCGATTACGCCGGCCCAATCGCCGATCCGCTTCGACGGACGTTTCTTTGTCACGGACGGTGAACGCGCCGAAGGTGAACTTGGCGGCAGCGGCGAGTTGGAGGAACTGGCCTGGCGCTCGCTGGCGGACACCATGTCCCTGCCGCTGGTCGACATCACCGAGTTCCTGTTGGGTGAATATCTGCCCAAGTACCTCGACGCGCCGGCGTCGCGCGATCCCAACCGGGAGATCGCTTTCTTTCACTTTATCCGGGGACGTTCGCGGGTCAGCCGTGGATGACCGCGCAAGAGCATAGCCGCCGGCGAAGCATGGCCGCCGTGATGGCGGCGACGGCGGTCTTCGGTTTCGTCATCGGCATCACGCCGCCGATGCTGGGACTGGCCCTGGAAGCGCAGGGCGTCAGCAACACGATGATCGGACTGTCGGGCGCCATGGTCGCGCTTGGATTGATCGTGTCCTCGCCGCTCATTCCGCCTGCGGCAAACCGCTATGGCGCCGTCAACATCATGCTCGGCTGCCTTTTGCTGACGGTGCTTTGCCTTGTCGCCTTCGGGTATTCCCAGGACGTCATGTTCGGCCTGCCAATCCGGTTTTTCCTCGGCGTCGCCATCAATGGACTGTTCCTGATCAGCGAGGCCTGGATCAACACCATCGCCGACGAGCGGACAAGGGGCCGGCTTTTGGGCATTTATGCCACCGTTCTCGCCGTTTCCTTCGCCGCTGGACCGCCGCTCGTTCCCCTGCTCGGCGTGACCGGCTGGCTGCCCTACCTCTTTTGCGCCGGCGTCACCGTCATGGCCATGGCGCCGCTGATCGCCGCACGCAATCTCGCACCCGACCTGCACACCGGCCCGCCGGGTGCCAATATCTTTCGCTATGTCTTTCGCGTGCCCACCATCATGGGCGCCATCGCGCTGGTCGCGTTAATCGATTTTTCGGCTTTCGGGCTACTGCCAGTCTACGGCATCAAGATCGGCTTCGACATCACCACCGCCACCTGGATGCTGACCGCCGTCGCCGTCGGCAACGTGGTCATGCAAATTCCCATCGGCATGCTGGCCGACCGGATGAACCGCTATGGCGTGCTGTTTCTGTGCGGCGCCGTGGGCCTGGCCGGCAGTTTCGCCATTCCCTTTGTCGTCGACGTGCCCTACATCCTGTGGCCATTGTTGTTCGTGTGGGGCGGCATGGCATACGGCCTCTATACAGTCGCCCTGGTCCTGATGGGCGAGCGCTACAAGGGATCGGAACTGGTTGCGGTCAACGCCACGTCGAGCCTGATGTGGGGCGTGGGCGGCATCATCGGTCCCTGGGTTGGCGGCATCTCCATGGATGCCGCGGGACCGCACGGCTTGCTGTTCATGGTCGCCATCGCCTGCGCCTGCTTCCTGGTCATGGCAGGCATCCGGCACCCGCACGTCGTGGGTCTTGGAAAGCCTTGACTTCACCGCCAATCTGGCTATTTTCGCCGCTCACCGAATGAATTATCAAAGCCGGAGACGCCGTTATGGCCAAACCCGCCAGTATTAAGATCAAATTGGTCAGCACCGCCGACACCGGATTCTACTACGTCACCAAGAAGAATCCGCGCAACATCACGGAAAAGATGGTCTTGAAAAAGTACGATCCCGTGGCGCGCAAGCACGTCGAATTCAAGGAAGCGAAAATCAAGTAGCTTTCCGGAACGTATGCCCCGTCGGCATTGCGCGCCGATCAAAGGCCGCCCCCGGGGCGGCCTTTTGCTTTTTTGGGTACGCTCTGTTTGGCGTCGTATTTAGGCCGGCGGGTCGACGACGACGACGCGGTTGCGACCGTCATGCTTGGCCCGGTAAAGCGCGTCGTCCGACCGCTTGATCATGGTCTCAGGCGTATCACCCGGCCCCGACGCCGTCACGCCCAGGCTGACGGTGACGTCCAGTTGGCCGACGTCGGTCGAAACCGTGAACGGCTCGTCGGCAATGAATTTCCTGAGACGCTCCGCAACTGCCTGTGCGACCGCCAGATCGGTGTCGGGCATGACAATGATAAATTCCTCGCCGCCATATCGGGCGGCCAGGTCAATGCCGCGAACGTTTTGCTGGATGCGCACGGAGAACTGTTTGAGAACCTCGTCCCCGACATCATGCCCATAGGTGTCATTGACGTTCTTGAAGAGGTCGATATCCAGAATCACGATGGCCACCGGCCGGCCGCCTTCGACCGCCCGGCGCACAAGGTTGCCGAGGTGCGATTCCATATAACGCCGATTGTGCAGCCCGGTCAGACCGTCAGTGACCGCCATCGCCATCGACATCTGGTAATTGTCGCGCAGACGGTCCTGGTAGCGCTTGCGCTGCACCTGCGTGAGCGCCCTGGCCATCAGTTCGTTGCGGTCGATGGGCTTGGCGAGATAATCGTTGACCCCGATGTCCAGGGCCTTGACCAATTGTTCCGTCTGATTTTCCTCGATCAGAACGAGGATGGAAGCCTGCCGGGTTTCCTCGATCGTCCGCAAACTGGAGCAAAGGCGCAGGCCGTCGGTGTCGCGCAACAACAAACTGACGATGATCAGATCGAAAGTTTCGCCCCGGCCTGCATCGATCGCCTGATTGGGATCGGCGATGACCGTCACATCATATTCGCCCGACAGGGTCGTATCGATGACCCGGCCGTCGGCGACGCTATCGTCAACCACCAGAACCTTGGCGCCGGTGGTATCGAATTTCAGATTTTCCTCGTCGTCGCCGAAGACGCCGAATTCGCTGGATGTTTGCTCACGCAGACGAAATTCGTCCATCATCATCTTAAGCCGCACCAGCGAACGCACCCGGGCGAAAAGGGCGATGTCATTTACGGGTTTGGTGAGAAAATCGTCAGCCCCGGCTTCCAGTCCGCGAACCCGGTCGCTGGGTTCGCTGAGGGCGGTAACCATGACCACCGGGACATGGGCAAGCTTGGGGTCGGCCTTCATGGTGCGGCACACCTCGACCCCATCCATTTCCGGCATCATGACGTCCAGGAGCACGATATCAGGGGCTTCCTGCTCCATCAGGTCGAGTGCTTCTCGCCCGCTCATGGCAGTTGCCACGTCAAAATACTCTGCCGTCAACTTGGCCTCGAGTACCTTCACGTTAGGCAAGATGTCATCAACGACTAAAACGCGTGCGGGCATTTGTGCTCCCTTGCCTCCCCAGACAACGCACTACAAAGCGGTGTAATGATCGAATTCGGCCGGTTAGTTGCTTCCGATAAATTGCTGAACGGTGGAAATGAGTTCGTCGATGCGAATGGGCTTCGCGATGTACGCCTCGCAACCCCCTTCGCGGATGCGGTCCTCGTCGCCCTTCATGGCGAAGGCGGTGACCGCCACAACGGGAATCGCCTTGAGATCGTCGTCGGCCTTGATTTGGCGCGTGACTTCAAGGCCCGAAACGCCCGGCAGTTGAATATCCATCAAAATAAGGTCGGGTCGATGTTCGCGGGCGAGGGCCAGGGCATCGTTGCCGTCCCGCGTCTGCAAGGTGGCGTAATCATGTGCCTCAAGCAAGTCATGGAACAGCTTCATATTGAGCTCATTATCCTCGACGATAAGAATCGTTTTGGCCATATCCGTTTTCCCGTCCGCATTAATACGCAACACCAATATTTTAGACGACGGCGTCCGATTACAGCAACCAACACCGGCTCCAGGGATATCTTGACCCGTCGTGACCTAGTACCGTAATGATCTAGCACCCCAGGTTGGGAAATCCAAGTTACTTACGTTTATTAATTCGCCACGGTATGGCCGCAGCGGCCATTAATTACGAAAATTAGGTGGAAACAAAAGATGGACCGGCAATCCGCCCAAATAGTCGCCCAAAAAGCACTTGTGTACATCGTCAGCGACTCAAAGGTATTGGGTGCCCTGCAGGCCGGAACCGGGGTCGACGGAACCGACATGAGGGAGGGCGCCGAGAACCCGGAGTTTCTTGCCGGCCTGTTGGATTTCCTGCTGGAGAATGAGGAACTGTTGCTTTCATTTTGCCAAATCGAAGGTTTTGCGCCGGAGACGCCGCAACAGGCCCGTGCCGCACTGCCCGGTGCGGCGCCCGAATGGTAAAGGTAACGCTTCGTGTCTAATCCCGCATCAATTGAACAGGCGCTGGCGGAAGGCGTTTACGAGCGGATCCAGGAACTCAATCTGGATCCGTCCCTGCCCCTGATTATCGCCGACGCCGACGAAGTTCTGTTTCAGTTCATGGCGGCGCTGGTGGATTTTATCGAGCGCAACGGCATGCGCTTCGAATGGGCCTCCTACGCCATAACGGGAAACGTCCGCAATGCCGAAACGGACGAGGTCCTTGACTACCCGGAAGTGCGCACCATGCTGGCGTCATTTTTCGCGGAATGCGCCGATCATCTGGAAGCGGTTCCCGATGCAGCAAACGTCCTCTCCAAGCTGTCCAAGCGAGCGCAGGTCGTGGTTCTCTCCAACGTCCCGGAGAAGGCCCGGGAAGCGCGCGCCAGGTGTTTGCAGCGAAACGGACTGGATTATCCGCTGATCGCCAACGACGGCCTGAAGGGACCGGCGGTACGGGAATTGACGCGGCATGCCGCCGCGCCGGCAATTTTTATCGACGATATTCCGCACAATCACAAATCCGTCGCCGAAGCCGCCGAACATGTCATGCGGCTGCAGTTCATTGCTCACCCCCGGCTCAGAACTTTGATCGGTCCGGCCGAACATTGCCACCATCGCCTGGATTCGTGGTCCGAGATCGAACAAATGATCGATAACCATCTGAAATCATTTGGATATTAAGTTCAAACTACAGCGCCCGGCTGTCTACACTGGTGCCGACGACGCGAAGTGTTCTGCTGGACCGGGAGCAATCCTAATCAGTCGCCGCCGCGGGAATTATTCTGGTGGGGTTTCGGATATTGAAGGCTTGGTCGTCATTTCGTCTAATGCGACACGATTGAAAGCTCGGTCCGTGACTGCAACACGCCAGTTATGGACTAGGTAGACCATTCTCTCGCTTCAAGAGTCGGATAGAACGAAACATGCCCAATCCAAAACGTTTCCGCATCGGCGTCGATCTCGGCGGTACAAAAATCGAGGCGGCTGTGCTTGACCGGGACGGCGGCATTGTCGTGCGTCAACGCATGGCCAGTCCACGCGATGACTACGGCGCGACCGTCGATGCCGTTAGCGGATTGATCCGCGCCGTTGAAGACGATGCCGGCGGAGCGGGGAGCGTCGGCGTCGCTATCCCGGGCATGGTTTCCCCGGCCACCGGACTGGTCAAACACGCCAATTCAACCTGGTTGATGGGTCGCCCGCTGGAACAGGATCTTGCTCGGGCTCTGGACCGGCCGGTCAAGCTGGCCAACGATGCAAACTGCTTTGCGTTGTCCGAGGCAGTCGACGGCGCCGCGAAAGACGCCAAGGTTGTCTTCGGCGGCATCCTCGGCACCGGTTGCGGCGCCGGCATCGTCATCGACCGCAAAGTCGTCGAGGGCGCCAATGCCATTGCCGGTGAGTGGGGGCACATCCCGGTGCCCTGGCCGGACGACAGCGAAACGCCGCCCGTCAGCTGTTATTGCGGCCGCGAGAATTGTCTTGAGCTATACCTTTCCGGTACCGGGCTGGCGCGCGACCACGCCCTGATCACGGGTCACCAGATCAAGGCCGAGGAAATTGCGGCTTTGGACGAGGCCGGCGATGCCGAGGCGAATGCCACCTTCGAGCGCTTCGAGCGGCGTCTGGCCAAATCCCTGTCCATGATCGTGACGATACTCGACCCGGATGTCATCGTGCTTGGCGGCGGCCTATCCAATATCGACCGTATTTACCGGACTGTTCCGCAACTGATGGGTGACCTGGTTTTCGGCGAGGAACTTTCGACCCGGCTGGCGCGACACGTTCACGGCGACTCCAGTGGGGTCCGCGGCGCAGCTTGGCTGTGGGACGACGAAGAGACGGCCGGCTAACAGCTCGGCGACGACACCCGTTCCAGCCTCGTCAGGCGTCCGGCAACGGCAAAGTCGTCATAATCGAGTACCAAGCGGTCGGCGATGCCATTGGCGAACAGCCGCAGGCTCACTTCGTAGACCGGCAGACTGTCGTTTGTCTTAAGGTCGAAGAAAGACAGGCGCATGTTCCACGCCGGAACATCCTTCAGGGCGCCGTCCGCCAGGGCGGTTACCTCCGGCGCCGAAACTTCGGCTTGCCCGAGAACGAACCCGACGGCTTCAAACAGGCCGTCTTCACCCGTCCCGTCGAACAAAGGCACCGAAATCCGTTTCTCGCCGGCCAGGGCTCCGTCGATTATGCGGGCGATATGTTCGCTGGGAAAAACGATCTTCTTCGGCAGGTCCAGGCTGAGATCGCTGGGGCTTTGAAAAACCGCCTGGGCCAGGCTCGAGGTCCGGTCCGCCCGTCCCTTGAATTTTTCCGGCACCCCGCCGCCAACAATGTTGCTGACATCGAAGCGGAAGGTCCCGCCGCTTTTCGATTCCCACGCGGAAACGCGAAAATCGCTCTCCACGTTGCCGCCGTCGTTGCGCAGCACGCGCATCAGCATACGCTGTTGTGTCGTATAGCCTTCACAGGCATCGGCCCATTCCAGCACCATGCGGCCCGATACGTCGACGATGTTGCCGGCCGGTCCCGGGGCAAGGGAGAGGTCGTAGACGGCCCTGTGGGAAAGCAGTTGGAAGGCGGAGGCCTGGGTGCAGGTGAGTGAAAACAGGGCAAGCGCAGCCGCGCCTAACGCGGCGGTACGCCGTCTAATAGATGTCATCATCATGGCTCTAGATTAACGGCATTCGAACTCTGGCGATAGGGAGGGCGACGGTATAAGGTTTCGTCAAAAGGGGAGCCCAATGAGTGAAATACCGACGATTCTCGTGACCCGCCGCGTGCCAGAGGACGTTGCGGCGCGTCTTGCGCGCGACTACAATGCGCAACTTAATCAAGACGACGAAATGTACGATGCGGCGGGTCTTCTGGCGGCGGCTGCAGGTTGTGACGGATTGGTTATCACTTCGTCGGAAAAAATGACGCCCGAAGTGATAGCCGAACTGCCCGACAGCGTTAGGATTATCGCCACGGTGTCGGTCGGCTACGAACACATCGACGTACCAGCCGCCAAATCGCGCGGCATCATCGTCACCAACACCCCGGACGTTCTGACGGAGGCGACCTCTGATATCGGCATGCTGCTGATCTTGGCCGCCGCCCGGCGCGCCAACGAGGGCTTTAACCTGGTCCGCGACAACCGCTGGGAAGGATCCGCTCTTGATTTCATGTTGGGCACGGATATCGAGCGCAAGCGCCTTGGCGTTTACGGCATGGGCCGCATCGGACAATCCCTGGCCCATCGCGCCGCGGCCTTCGACATGGAGGTGCACTACTACAACCGCAACCGCCTCGATACTGAAGCGGAAGCCCACGCCGGCAACGCCACCTACCATGAGAACGCGGAAAGCCTGCTGAAAATTTCGGATGTGCTTTCCATTCACGCGCCGCTCACACCGGAAACCAGCAAATTCCTGAACGCAGACCGTATCGCCCTGTTGCCCGACGGCGCCATCGTCGTCAATACGGCACGCGGCGACCTAGTGGACGACGACGCCCTGATCGCGGCCCTGCGCTCTGGCAAGATCCGCGCGGCAGGCCTGGACGTCTTCACCGGCGAGCCGAATATCAATCCGGCCTACCGCGAACTGCCCAACGTCTTCCTGCTGCCCCACACCGGCAGCGCCACGGTGGAGACACGCAACGCCATGGGCTTTTGCGCGGTCGACAATCTGGACGCGGTGTTCGCGGGAAGAGATCCGCTGACGCCCCTGTAAGGCCGGATGCCGGACTGGTTCACCCGGCAAAAATGTCCTGGCCGGGTCTGTCTCCTGGGTAATTATTGCCCGGTGAACACCTGTTAACCATCTGATTTATATAGATTTAATTCCTGGCACGGGGTTTGCGAAGCTTCCCGCGCACGGTAAATTTGGTGGAAGGATGGCCCTTCCACCGCTCGACAAAGAGGTTCAGTAATGGAAGCTTCGCTCGCCACTCTCGACGGTCTTGAAGTCGGAAAAAACCTTTCCGCAGGTCAGCTGGCCAATATTCTGCGCAAGGGATTGCGCGATCGCACGGCAATCACCCGCAAACAGCCCTGGCAACTTCTTGAGCAGGCGCTCGATATCGTCACCACCGCGGAAATCCGCTTGGCGGAGCAAAAGCGACGCATCGCGATGCTGGAATCACAGGTTCAGACGGACCCCCTGACCGGTTTGACCAACCGCCGCGGCTTCGACGAACACCTTTCACGGACGCTTTCCGGCACC
>CAYOAD010000095.1:9906-15028 GCA_964401845.1 uncultured Rhodospirillaceae bacterium
GTTTACATTGCCCTCGACGATTTCAAGCCCCCCAATGACAATCACGGCCACGAAGCGGGCGACGCCGTGCTTAAACGCGTTGCCAAGCTGTTGATCGAAAACACCCGCGGCTCCGATATCGTCGCCCGTCTGGGCGGCGATGAATTCGCCGTCATCCTGACCCACACAAGCGCCGCCGAGGGCCTCTTCCGCACCCGCAAGCTGCAGGGCATCCTGGCCGCGGCACACGCCAAATACGGCGGCCTGCGCATCCCCATCCAGGCCAGCTTCGGCGCCGCGCCTTATGATGCGGAAAGCAGCGAATCGGAAGTTCTGCGCATGGCCGACGCTGCCATGTACGACGAAAAGCGCAAGCGCTCGCGCCGCATGGCCATGGCGGCCGAGTAGCGTGAAGCCGGTCACCCCTCCCTCTCAACCTAAGAAGGGCGTGGACATGTTGCTCCGCGCCCTATTTTTGTGGTGATGGAATCCCGTTGATAATCAGTGAAGAGCCGAACTGATTTCCGGGGGCGAATCGGTCTGAGGCAGCGTGATCATGACCTCGGTCCCCTTGCCGAACTCGCTTTTCAGCTCCAAGGCTCCGTCGTGCATTTCGACCAGCTGCTTGGCCAGCGTCAGACCCAAGCCGGTGCCCTCGACGTTGGAGGGCACGCCTTGGCGGGCCTGGCCGAACGGCGCGAGGACAGTCTCCAGTTCCTCGGCCCGGATGCCGACGCCGGTATCGGAAACGACGATCTGCAGCTCACCGCCCTCGTTACGGCCCACCGCCAATTTTACTTCGCCGCCCGGCGGGGTGAATTTCACGGCGTTGCTCAGAAGATTGACCAGGACCTGTTTTATAGCGCGCTCGTCACCCCAGGCGTAGACGACGTCGTTGTCGATCCTGGTATCGAGCGTTACCTGGCCCTCGATGGCACGGTGTTCAATAAAACGCAGCGAGTTTTCGACCAGCGACTGCACGTCGACCATTTCCTTGTGTAACTCGAAGCGGTCGGATTCGATCTTGGACAGGTCGAGCACGTCGTTGATGAGGCTCAAGAGGTGTTGGCCCGAGGACAATATGCTGCCGATGTACTCTTTTTGGCGGTCGTTCAGCTGTCCGGGTTTTTCGCTGAGGGCAAGCTGGGAAAACCCCAAAACCGCATTCAGGGGCGTCCGCAGTTCGTGGCTCATGTTAGCCAGGAAGGTCGACTTCGCCCGGTTGGCGGATTGCGCCTGAATGCGGGCGGTATATTCAGCGAGTTCCGCCTGCTTCCGTTTCGTCACGTCGACCAGCGTGCAGACATAAGTCGTCCTGACATTTTTCCTTTTCTCAAGCGGGTGATCCGAGGGGATATCGTCAACGGGTCTGACAATAAGTTCAACGAACATGTTAGTTCCATCCCTGCGCGCCGCTTCAAGTTCACGCGGCTGGCCAATGTCGTAGACCAGCAAACCCGGGTCGAGAATGTCACCGCGATATTTGCCGTCATCCTTTACGAACAATTCGTCAAACGGCCGGCCCACAACGTCGCGGGCACTGCAGGCGAACATCTCCTCGGCAGCCGGATTGAAAACATCGATGCGTCGTGAGTGATCAATCGTCACCATGGCATGACCGGCCGATTCCAGAATGACGTCCCCACAATGGCCTTTTGGCGTCTGAGCGACATCGTATTGATGAAGAGGCGCAACGCCTGGCCGTCGATCTGCAGGACAAGGGACGCGCCGTATCCGGCAATGGCGACAAAAATCAGCGGCGCAACTTCGACAATCCTGGGTGTCAGCGCGGACACGCCAATGCCTGCAGCGAAAACGCCCACTGAGCCAACCGCGGCCAGCGCCAAACCGGTCGGCCAACGCAAACCGGCGTAACGCGGGACCAACAGCAAGGACAATCCAAGAATTAGCGTCAACGTCACAATTTGCGGCAGATGCTGCAGCGCCCGGCCTTGGGTGAGCGACGCGTAAGCAATCGCCTGAACAAGAACACCGGGTAGGCTGCGATGAACAGGGACTGCCAACTGATCCCCGAGTTCCACCGCCGTAGCGCCGATAATAACCCGCTTGCCGGCGAACACCTTTGGATCAAACCGCCCGGCCAGCACGTCGACGTAAGAGATTTGTTGCAATCTAGCCACTTGAATACCGAAATCGATATCAAAGGCGCCGGCATCTATCGATATCGGTTCTTTCGTCAGTGCCGCGGCCATAACTGGCAACAAACGCCCCTCCAACAGTCCGATACGATTGAGCCGCCGGATTTTTCCGTCGGCATCAGGTCTGACATTGATGGAGGCCAAAGCGGAGTGGCGCTGGAAGCGGGCAAGCGGAGCCGTCGTGATAACCTGCCGGTTGCCACTCGGCATCAGCGACTGCTGTTTGAAGACGGGCAAGATGACTTTTCCCTGGCTCCTGGCCAAGGCAATTTCGAGCGCCAGATCGTCGGACGCTGTCGAGGCCGAACTGAAATCGATATCGAACGCCACTCGGTCGGCGCCTGCGGCGATTAGTTTCTCCAGCACGCTGGCGTGAAAGCGTCTGGGCCAGGGCCAAACGCCGATCTCGGCGAGACTCTTCGGATCGATACTGACCGTAACCAGTGAATCCGCAGGCTCCGTTTTGATGATTTCGAAGCGCAAATCCGACAGCGCGTTTTCGGCAAACTGAAACACGTTGGCCAAATACAGAACCGCCGTGAGCAGGAAGATGACGATGCTGGTGCGAAGCGTTGTCATACCGATAATCCCCGCCCCGCCCTACTAGGAATTACCATTACCGGAATTTCCGCCACCGGAATTTCCGTTGCCTGAGTTGCCGGAATTGCCGCTGTTACCCGAGTTGCCGGAATTACCGCTGTTGCCGGAATTGCCGCTGTTGCCGGAATTACCGCTGTTGCCGCTGTTACCCGAGTTGCCGCTGTTGCCTGAGTTGCCGCTGTTGCCTGAGTTGCCGCTGTTGCCTGAGTTGCCGCTGTTGCCCGAGTTGCCGCTGCTCCCACTGGCGGCGCTCGCGCTTTTGCCCTTCGCCGCGGCGTTGGCGGGTCCTATCGCGGTGTTGGGGGTTGCTGTTGTTGTCGAAGCCGTCGCACCCGGCGTCGTCGACGGCGTTGAAACGGGCGCCGGCGTTGACCGTGAGGCCGTCGGCGAGACGTTGACGGTGGCGCCAGGTCCACCGACCGAAACGCTGGCGGTTTGGCCGGCGCTCACGTCGGCGCTGTCGCCGCCGCCCGCCGCCGATACGCCAACGGTACCTTCGCTGACACTGACGCTGGCGGCGTTGGGACTGACGGAAACCGTGAACGTCGTCCCCTTGACGCCGGCAACGAGGTGCGGCGTGTGAACTTCGAAGCGGCGGCCGGGACGCTTGTCGACATCAAATAGGATCTTGCCCGCGCGCTGGAAGAACATGGTTCCGGCATTCTCGGACGGCATGACCTCGATGACGCTGCCCGGCGAGATAATCACCCGGTCGTTATTGCTGTTCAGTACGGCCCAGCCGTTGGGTCCGGTCTTGACGCTGCCGAAGGTTCCGACCTGATTTCCCAGGCTGGCCGGCTGCCAGTTGTTCCATGGATTGGGGCCGGGAAGAATTTGCACCGGGCCCGTGCGTTCCGTTACGTCCCAAACACGCTCCAGTCCGACCTGGACCTTTTGCTGATCAACGAGGTCTTCGGCGCGGACTTTGGTGTCGTCTTCGAACGCAAAGATGCTGGCGCAGGCGAGCACCAACGCGGCAGCGACAATTCCAAGCCATTTCGGCAAATCGAATACCCCTCAGCCGTAAACCACACTCGTCCTTTGCCACACGCTCGGCTCCCCACGAACCGCCGACGCAGCATCGGTCAAGAATTGCTAAACCTTTCTAGGTGCTGTTGATTTTTTTTGTTTTTGCACCGAAAGGTAATCCCCGTATCGGGCATTTACGGTAAGCGAACAACTCAACGTATGAATTCTACGATTAATACCCATGAATAGGAAGCAAAATAGGAAACCCGCAACTCCTGGGGGCGGCCCGCTGAAGGTAAAAAACTGCCGCGAATTTGATGCTCTAACGCTTGCCGGTTGCTGGGCGCACGCTAAACTCATGCCTTCGGGAGATCGCTGTGGGATTTCAGGCGCATGACGACGGAATTCAGAAAATATTGGCAGAACTATATTGGCGGTAAATGGGCCGACGGCAGCGGGGGCGGGCGGATCCCTTTGGAAAATCCCGCCACCGCCGAGCCGCTTGCAGAAATCGCTCAGGCCACCGCCGCTGATGTCGATGCCGCCGTGGCTGCCGCCCGGAAAGCGTTCGAGGCCCGCACCTTGGTGGACATGCGCCCGGCCGCCCGGGGCCAACTGATGCTCGATATTGCCCGGCATTTCACGGAAATGGCAGAGCAAGTCGCGCTAGCCGAATGCCTCGACAACGGCAAGACACTGGCGGGCGGGCGCAACGAAGCCATGGCGGCCGTGCGTTACCTGACCTACTACGGCGGCGCCGCCGATAAGCTGGAAGGCGCCATGATCCCATTGGGCGCGGGATATGTAGACTACACAATCCCAGCCCCTTATGGCGTGTCGGCCCAGATCGTGCCTTGGAACTTTCCGCTGCAGATCGCGGCTCGCTCGATTGCCTGCGCTCTGGCCACTGGCAACACGGTGGTGCTCAAATCGCCGGAGTTGTCGCCGTTGAGCATCGCCCTCCTCGGCGAAGCTTGTGAACGGGCAGGTGTGCCGGAAGGCTGCGTCAACATAATCTGCGGTTACGGCCACGAAGCCGGCGCCGCCCTCGCCGCTCACGCGGACGTCGATCACATCGTCTTCACCGGATCGGTGGCGACGGGACGGGCCATTCTGCACGCCGCAGCCGAACGCGTAATTCCCTCCATCATGGAACTGGGCGGAAAGTCCGCCGGTATCGTTTACGCCGACGCCGACCTCGACCAGGCGGCGACCTCGACGGCCATCGGCATCTTCAGCCATGCCGGACAGGTCTGCTCGGCCCAGTCGCGCCTCGTGGTTCACCGCTCCGTCCACGACGAAGTGGTCGACCGCCTGATCGCCCACGAACTTGCCACCCTGCCGCGCGGAAATCGACCGGTGCGATATCGGGCCGCTGATTTCCGCGCCGCAGCCGGACAACGTCGAGGGCTACT
>CAYOAD010000096.1:0-15013 GCA_964401845.1 uncultured Rhodospirillaceae bacterium
GTCGATCAATGGCCATACAAAGAGGCCGGCGCCGACCGCCGACATCGCCCCCGTCGCGATGTAAAGAAAATCGCGCCGGGTGGCACCTTCGTCGTGACCGCCGTCAGGCGTCATCGTCGTCATCGGTTGGATACCTTTTTACTGAAACTGGGGTCGAATCTGAAATCGTGATTTTCGCCCGGCTTTTTGACATTTCCTGGCCCAAATGTCCAGTATTCCCGGCCAATTTCAGGGGTTAAATCTGATGACCGGGAGGGTGATTGACGAACCTCTTGCGCCATGGGATATGCTGCGGCCATGCGCATCGCCGTTTACCAACCCGATATGCCGCCGAATTTGGGCGCAATGCTGCGCCTCGGCGCCTGTCTGGGCGTGCCCGTCGACGTGATCGAGCCGTGCGGCTTTCCCTTCGGCGGCAAGGGCGATATCGACAAGCGTGCCCGTCGCGCCGGTATGGATTACGTGGAACTGGCGGATTTCACCCGCCACGCCTCCTGGTCGGCGTTCGAGGCCGCCCGGCGAGAGACCGGCGAGCGCCTTGTCCTGCTCACCACCGAAGCGGAGGCGGATTATCTCGATTTCGAGTTTCTGGGCGATGATATCCTCCTTCTGGGCCGGGAAAGCGCAGGCGCGCCGGCGGAAGTGCACGACGCGGCGGAAGCCCGCATCCGGGTGGTTATGCAGCCCGGGGCCCGGTCCCTGAACGTCGTCAACGCCGCCGCCATGGTATTGGGTGAGGCGCTCAGGCAGACGCGTGGTGAAGGTAATAAGGACTAGTCCGGTATGAGCGACACCGCCGAAATAGAAAAAACTCTGGCATCGGCCTGGTTCGCCGATTTGCGCGACCGTATCTGCCAATCCCTGGAGCGGTTGGAAGATCGGCTGGAAGGGCCCAATTCGGACCGCGAACCGGGACGCTTTGAACGCTCCGAATGGTTCCGCACCGACGCCTCGACGCCCGAAGGGGTTGACGGCGGCGGCGGCATCATGTCGGTCATGCGCGGGCGGGTGTTCGAGAAGGTCGGTGTCAATGTATCCACCGTCCACGGCGAATTTTCCGAGCAATTCCGCGGCCAGATCACCGGCGCGGAAGACGATCCCCGGTTTTGGGCCAGCGGCATCTCCCTCGTCGCCCACCCGTGTTCGCCGCTTGTGCCGGCGGTGCACATGAACACCCGCCACATCGTGACCACCAAGGGCTGGTTCGGTGGCGGCTCGGATTTGACGCCAACCTATGTCGACGACGACGACGCCCGCGACTTTCACGCCGCCTTCAAGAAAGTTTGCGACGCCCACGATTGCGCCGATTACGAAAAATTCAGGCAGTGGTGCGACGACTATTTCTTCCTGCCCCACCGCAACGAAGCGCGCGGCATCGGCGGTATCTTCTATGACCAGCTCGACAGCGGCGACTGGGCCGCCGATTTCGCGTTCACCCGCGACGTCGGTTCGGTCTTCGCAGAGATTTACCCCGACATCGTCAAACGCCACATGAACGACCCCTGGACGGCGGAGCAGCGTGAGTTCCAGCTCGTCAAACGCGGCCGATACGTCGAATTTAACCTGCTGCACGACAGGGGTACGCAGTTCGGCCTGAAAACCGGCGGCAACACGGAAGCCATCCTGATGTCCATGCCACCCGAGGTGAAGTGGCCGTAACGCCCGTCACACCGAATATCGGGAACGGAAATATCTGCCCAAGGGGCGGCAAGGCTTGTCCTGTGGGGCGCTGATTTTGCCGGGTCGTGAAAAAGTTAACTAACTGATTTTGTTCAATTAATAGATGGCACGGAGCTTGCTTTTATTCGCGCGAGAGAATTATTCCTGAGCGACTAGGGGCGCGTCATGAGTTTCAAGCGAGAGGACAGGGTCATTTCCGTCAACATCCCCATGAGTGTCCGTCAGCCCGCCCAGGTCGCCAACTACGCCGCCGTGGTTGGTGCCGCTCCCCGGGCCGATGCGAACCTGCGCCGGATCGCGCTGCGCTACGATCCCAGCACCATGGACGGTCCCGAAACGCTTAAATTCGCCACCGACCTGATTTCCGCGGGCTTCGACGCCACCGATGCCCTGGCGGTTTCCTGGCCGATCTCGCGCCGCAACCTCCTGGAGAAAGTCGGCCGCCATGAGGCCGCGCCTAAAGTTGATGACTGGGCGGATGTTCTGCGCCACCACCAGACCCAGCGCAACCTCGCCAAAAGCCGGCACAATTTCGTCCGCGCCGTTCATATCGACCGGTTGATCCGCATCGCCGGCGATCTGCGCGCCGCCGCCGCCTGAGATGCGAATTCCGAATTTTCGCCAGCCACTTTCCCCCATCCCCGCCATCCGCTAAGCTTTCGCCATTCGTTTTGAGTGTTGCCTGGAGGGGGTTAGCCGCCATGTTTTTGATGCGTTTTCGCCGGCTTGTGCAAGGCCTTGGGCTTGCCGTTGTCATCGCCGTGACTGGCGGCCAGGCGGTCGCCGCGGATCTCGACATTAAGGCGTTCGAAGGGCATTGGCAGGGAACCGGCGTTTCCGAAAGCGCCGTCAGCGTCTCCTTTCAGTTTACCGCGCGTGACCTCGACGTCGTCATCCGGCCCAGCAGCGAGGGTTTCACGTTGGTTTCGACCACCGTGCAGCGCAAAAAAGGCGATCCCGCCAATCCCGATGAAGTGCAGAAATCGACCGAGTTCAACTTCGTCTCGTCGGGCTTTCCCAATGTCTGGCATTTGCCGTCCAACAAGGATCCCGAAAATCCGGGCTTCTATGTCTGGGCGCGTATCAAGGACACGACCCTCACGGTGACCGCGCTGTACATCGGCGTCGATGGCCGCAGCGATTTCCAGGTTTTTGAACGCACCTTGTCGGGAACCGGCATGGCGCTGGAATTCCGCCGCATGTTGGACGGCAAGCTGGCCCGTACGGTCAAGGGAAAGCTGATCAAGGTCGGCAAATAGGCTAAATGGTGCCAGACACCATTTAAGTTCAGACACCATTTAAGTTCACATCACGCAGGTCGCCAGAAGGCCCAGGATCAGCAGCAGCGTGAAGAAGGCGAAGTAGTGCATCGGGCTATTTGATCACCAGTCCGGTGTCGGACTTGGTCAGCCGTTCGCAGCCCGCCTCCGTTACCAGCACGGTTTCGCCCACCGAAGCCCCCAGCTCGGCGTCGCTGTCGGCCAGGATCATGTGCAGGAAAAAGACCATGCCGGGCTCGGCAGTGACGGGGTTGGCGGTGTAGAACATCGGCCAGTCCATCCAGTTGGGCGCAAAGGTGGTGCCCAGACTATAGCCGCAGGCGTTCAGCCGGTGATCGCGGTAGCCGGCCTCGTCGAAAACCCGGGCGTGAGCGTCGAACACTTCTCCCATTGTACAGCCCGGCTTAAGCGTATCCATCGTGGCATCGAGGGCTTCGCGGCAGGTTTCGTACATGCGGGCTTGCCGCTCGCCGGGCTTGCCGATGCGGATCAGGCGCATCAGGCAGGCGTGGTAATGCCGGTAGGCCCCGGCGAACTCCAACGTCAGCTGATCGTCTTCCGAGAGCTCCCGGCGGCCGGTAAAATAGCGGCACAACAGGGCGTCACGGCCCGACGCAATGATGTATTCATTAGCCGGATAATCACCGCCGCCTTGGAATACGGCCCCCTGCATAGCAGCCAGGATGTCGCCCTCGAAGGCGCCGGCGCCGGATGTCTCGATGGCCGCTTCCAAGGCGTCGTCCACCAATTCGGCGGCGCGGCGGACGTAGTCAAGCTCGGCCGCCGATTTGACCAGTCGCAGACGGCTCACCAGGTCGCTGGCGTCTTCAAGCGTGCAGAAGCCGTCCAGCGCCTCGGAGGTACGCTGCCAATTCCGCCCCGTGAGGCCGTATGTTTCCAACTCAACGCCCAGCTTACCGCCGCCCCCGCCGTGTTCCGCCAGTATGTCCTTCAGCTCGTCGGCCGGGTTGGCGCCGTCGATGTCGACCCAGACGCGAATGTCGTCGATCACCGAGGTATGCCGCGCCTGGCGCAGGTCGGGCGCCCGCGTCAACAAGGTCATGCGGCCGTCGGCCCCGAGATAGAGACACTGGTAATAGACGTACCCGAAACCGTCATATCCCGTCAGGTAGAACATGCTTTCCTGGCGGAACATCAGGAGCCCATCCAAGCCCTGGGCGGCCATAGTCCGGCAGGCGGCTTCGCGGCGGGCGGCTAATTCGTCCTCGCTGAAATGGATCATGGGTTAATGAACCCGCGGCGCCAGAGCGATGGCGGAGAGCTGGCGGCCATAGTCGGGTTCGCCCCGGTGGGTGGCGCGGCGGTAGCTGAAGAAATTCTGCTCGTCGTCGTAGGTGTTGATCGAGGTGCTCTGGACGATGTAAACGCCGGCTTCGGCAATGCAGCTGTGGACGAAATCGTCGAGGTCGAAGAGATGGTGGCCGTCACGCTCCGCCGGGACGAAGAAACGCTCGAAGGTCGGGTCTTCTTCGACGAACGCCTCGATGAACTCCGGTCCGACCTCGTAGGATTCCTGGGCGATGCAGGGGCCGACGGCGGCCCGGATGTTGCTGCGCTTGGCACCGAGGTCGATCATCGCCTCGATCACCGTGTCGGTCACGCCGTCCAAGGCCCCGCGCCACCCGGCGTGGGCCGCGCCCACGACGCCGGCCTCGCCGTCGGCCAGCAGCACCGGCGCGCAATCGGCCGTCAGGATGCCCAGCGCGACACCCGGTACGGCGGTAACCATGGCATCGGCATGCGGCCGCTGCGTAGCTTTCAGGGCGTCGGAAATGGTGATGACGTCGACGCCGTGCACCTGGTAGTTGGTCCTGAGATCCTCGCCGCCCAGACCGAGGCGGGCCATCGCGATGGAACGGTTGCGCGCAACATGCGTGGGATCGTCGTTGGAGCCGGGGCCGCAATTGAGGCCCGCGTAAATGCCTTTCGACACGCCACCGGCCCGGGTGAAAAAGGCGTGCTTGATGCCGGGCAGTTCGTTGAGAATTTCGACGGAAACAATCATGGAGCGATCTTATACAACTTCGCCAACAGCCGCTTCAAATCCGGCTGGATTGGGTAAATCTGGATGCCGCAGGCACAGGACTTTGAACAGGTTGCCCATCGCGCCCGGCCCGGTCAATCTTTCCAGTGCCGCGCCGATGTCGATGACGGCTTCACGCCCGGCATTCGCTTGCAGCGCCCGGGCTCGTTCGGCGATACCCAGGGACCGTAGAAAGGCGCCCTGTTCGACCGGTCCGGCGATCTCGACGCCGCATTGGCGGGCACTGCGGGCGAGCATCGCGAAATCGACGTGGGCGCAGATATCGGCGCTGCCCGGCGCTTCGAGGATTGGGTGTGTTTTGTGCTTCAGCACCGCCTGCAGGGTGTCCCCGGGCCGGCTTTCGACATAACCGTAGTCGATGATCAGTGCCGCCCCGCCGTGCTTGGCGATGCGGTCGGCGATGTCGTGGGCGAGGCGCAGACCGGCGGGGCAAAGCTCGGCGATGCTGCCGATCGGAGCCTCTTGCACCGCTTTGGACAGCAACTTCGCGGCGGGGGCGGGGGCGGGTGACAACACCAGCCTAAATTCCCGGCCCTCACTGTCGCCGGGTGCCAGGTCGACCAGGCGCTCGGCCCACCCCTCCAGTGTACGTTCGAATTGGCGGATCGGCAGGGCATCGAATAATTCGTTGGTGATCAGCAACAATGGACCGTTGGGGATGGTCTCGAAGCCGTCGTGCCAGGTCACGTCATAGTTCGACAGGGCCTGGCGCTGCATCTCTCTCAGGGGTCGGCTGGTTTCCATCAGGTGGATTTCGGCGGCGTCACTGAACCCCGGCATTGCCTTGGCGGCGCGCATCGCATCGGCCATCAGGGTGCCGCGCCCCGGTCCGAGTTCCGCCAGTTTTACCTGTTTCGGCGAGCCCATTTGGTGCCAGGTCTGGGCGCACCACAGTCCCAACAGTTCGCCGAACATCTGGCTGACCTCCGGGGCGGTGATGAAGTCGCCCTCCAGCCCGAAGGGATCGCGGGTCATGTAGTAACCGTGTTCGGGATGGCCTAGCACGTCAGCCATCCAGCGGTCGATGGTGAGCGGTCCGTGGCTACGGATCAGGCCGGAGAGGTGGCGGCCCAGGGCGGCGCTGTGCGCTGCCCGCTCGGCGGCGTCAGGCATCGGCCCGTTTGCCGGCCGTGGCGACCAGATAGACGCCCAGCAGGACCAGCGGCAGCGACAGCAGTTGTCCCATGGTGGCGCCGGCGAACAGGAAGCCCAGATGGGCGTCGGGTTCGCGGAAAAACTCCACGAAAAAGCGTGTGGCGCCATAGCCGCCGATGAAAACGCCCGTCAGGTAGCCGGGCTTTTGATCCATGTCGGGCCGTCTGGCCAGGACCCAGAGGATGACGAACAACAAAGCCCCCTCCAGGGCGGCCTCATAGAGTTGGCTGGGATGGCGCGGTTCCGGGCCGCCGTTGGGAAACACCATGGCCCAACCGACGTCGCTGGTGCGGCCCCAAAGCTCGCTGTTGATGAAGTTTGCGACACGGCCGAAGAAAAGGCCGATGGGGGCGGCGCAGCTCACCAGATCCGTGACGGCCAGCAGACTGAGCTCGCGGCGGCGGCTGAACAGCACCATGGCGGCGGTGACGCCCAGCAGGCCGCCGTGGAAAGACATGCCGCCGCGCCAGATGGCGAGGATTTCCATCGGGTTGGCGAGATAGAAATCGGGGCGGTAGAACACGATGTAACCCAGCCGGCCGCCCAGCACAACGCCGAGGGTGGCCCAGACGAGAAAATCGTCGACCATCGGCTCGCTCATGGCGGCTCCGTCACCGGCCGAGCGCACCCGCGCCACGATGAACTTCCAGCCCAGGATCAGGCCGGCGATGTAGGCCAGGGCGTACCAGCGGATCGCCAGCGGCCCGATCTGGATGAGCACGGGATCGATGGCGGGAAAGGGCAGGGCGGCGAGAAAGCTGGCTGACATCTGGTTGGGTACTCGTGCCGATGAGGGAAATCGTTTGGCCAAACTTATAGGGGCGCGCATGCGCCGCCGCAAGCGGGGTTGCGGTCGTCCATGCGCAGCGCCATATTATGCCTGAACCCAGTCAGGAGCGGATCATGCAGACCGACAACCGATTGCTCGACGATCTCGCCCGCGTCGCAACCAGCGCCATGGGTACGCTGCAGGGCGTGCGCGGCGAGGTGGAAGGCCGCCTACGCGACCAGTTCGAACGCGTGCTGGCCAACATGGACATGGTGACTCGCGAGGAATTCGACGCCGTCAAGGCCATGGCCCAGGCCGCCCGCCTGGAGAACGAAGACCTCCGCGCCCGCCTGGAGGCGCTTGAGGCTGCCGCCAAGAAACCGGCGGCGAAAAAGAAAGCCGCGCCGAAGAAGTAAGGGCCGCAGCTCTTAACTTTCGAATCTTATCCACAAGAAATTTCGCTCATCGGCGAACGCGTGCTTGCGTCCGTTCGGGACTTTTGGCAGGGTACTTTCCATAGCGTTTGACTTGGCGCTATCCACTACATGTTGGTGAAAAATCGATATATAGTGGTGTCTAATTGGTGGGGGGAGGTTTGATATGTCCTACGTCGCCGTCGAAGCGCAAGAGCACAATCCGCTCGATCTCGTCGAACAACTTGTCGCCGCCAACGAGTGGGTGTTTGAACGCCCCACCGATGAGGAACTGGCCGTCTGCGTCGACGGCCAGTGGAACCGCTACCAGCTCTGGTTCGCCTGGCGCGAGGACCTCGGCGTTCTGCAATTCAGCTGCGCCTTCGACATGAAGGTGGCCGAACACCGCTATGCCGACGTCTGCGTGCTGCTTGCCGCAGTCAACGAACGCATGTGGGTCGGCCACTTCGATCTCTGCGCCGACGAGGGTATGCTGATGTTCCGCCAGGCCCTGATGACGGGCGACGGCACGACGACCTCACACCAGATCGAGGAACTGGTGGAGATCGCCCTGCTGGAGTGCGAGCGCGTGTTTCCCGCCTTCATGTTCCTGGTCTGGGGCGGCAAATCGCCGGCGGATGCGCTGGATGCCGCCATGCTGGAGACCTGCGGCGAAGCATAGGAGAGACCCCATGGCCGGTTCGATACTGCTTGTCGGTTGCGGCAAGATGGGCGGAGCCATGCTCGAAGGCTGGCTCGACCTCGGTCTTGAAGCGACCGCCGTGACGGTCGTGGAACCGTTCGAAACCAACGCCGCCGCCGCCCGCGGTCTGGGCGTCAACGTGGTGGCGAAAGTTGAAGACGTGGCAGACGGGTTTTCGCCGGCCACTGTCGTCTTCGCGGTCAAACCCCAACATATGGCGGACGTGGCCCCGGCCTACGCCATCTTTACCGGCGGCGCTGTGTTCCTCTCCATTGCCGCCGGCACGCCGATCGCCGCTTTCGAGAACTTTTTGGGCTCGGAAGCGGCGATCGTGCGTGTGATGCCCAATACGCCGGCAGCCGTGCGCCGCGGCATTAGCGTCGCCTGTCCCAACGGCGCTGTAACGGATAACCAACGCCGCGCCTGCAACGAGCTGCTGGAGGCGGTCGGCGAGGTTGGCTGGATCGAGGACGAGGGCCTGATGGACGCCGTGACGGCGGTTTCCGGCAGCGGACCGGCCTACGTTTTTCTGATGATCGAATGTCTCGCACAAGCGGGTGTCGAGGCCGGGCTGCCGGCTGACCTCGCCATGCGCCTAGCCGGCGCCACGGTCAGCGGGTCGGGCGAGTTGGCGCGGCTGGCGGACGATGATGCCGCGACCTTGCGGCAAAACGTCACCAGTCCGGGCGGCACGACGGCGGAAGCGTTGGCGGTTCTGATGGCCGACGACGGCCTGCAACCACTGATGACGCGGGCGGTGGATGCGGCGGCGCGGCGCTCGGTTGAACTGGCCAACGGCGGCTGATACTTCAAAAACCCCTGTAAAATGCGCTAATATCACGCTTCGGACTAATGGCCGTTAGTGGGGAGGCCGATTTGGCCAAAAAACCCAAGTCTGCAAAATCATCCAAGCCGGCGAAAGCGCGGACGCGCAAGGACGTGGAAACGGCCGTTGTCGATGCCGCGTTGAAACTGGCCGCGCAGCTGGGCTGGCGCGAGGTAACGCTGGCCGATATCGCGGATGCCGCCGGTGTCGACCGGGCCGATCTCTACCGCGCGCTGCCTTCCAAAACGGCGATTGTCGCGGCCTTCATGCGCCGGACGGACGAGGCCGTGATCGCCGGCGGAACTTCGGACCTCGCCGAGGAAACGCCCAAGGACCGCTTGTTCGACGTCTGCATGCGTCGCTTCGATGCGCTGCAGGCGAACCGTGACGCCGTGGCGGCGATTTGCCGGGACCTGCCCGCCGACCCGTTGGCGCTGGCTTGTCTGATTTGTCCGCGGGTTCGTTCCCTGCGCTGGATGCTGGAGAGCGCCGATATCGGCAGTGACGGCGTTCTGGGGCTGGTTCGGAGAAAAGGATTGAACATGATCCTTTTGTCCACCATGCGGGTCTGGCTCAAGGACGACAGCCGCGACATGTCGGCTACGATGGCGCACCTCGACAAGCTGCTGGGGCGGGCGGATCGCCTGATCGGCAACCTGCGGGACGGCTTTTCGCGCCCCGGGGAAACGGCCGCGGAAGCCTGAAACCATAGGAAACCTGAGAGGATGAAGCCCGTGCGTATCTTGATCACAGCATGCCTGCTCGCCGTTGTCGCCGTCGTGCCGGCTTTGGCCGCGGAAGGCAGATGGCAGCGGGATGCCAGGACTGGCTGTTCGATCTGGAACAAGGATCCCCACCCTTCCGATCTCGTGAGTTGGAAAGGCGAGTGCGCGGAGCACCGGGCATCCGGCGAGGGCACTTTGACCTGGGAAGTCAGCGAGGAGGGCAAGCGCGTCAAATGGATTTATAACGGCTCCATGCTGGACGGCATGATGCACGGCAAGGGCAAGCTGACGATCAGCGGCAATTCCGCCATGGCCGGTAATTCGTATGAGGGCGAATTCTTCCAGAGCGATTGGCACGGCTATGGCGTCTTCAAATGGGCCAACGGCGACAAATACGAAGGCAACTGGGTGCATGACCGGCGCACCGGATTTGCCGTCTTCACCTCGGCCAGCGGATACCGTTATGAAGGCGATTTCTTCGAGGGCAAGGAGCATGGCCAGGGCATCCTGATCTGGTCCAGCGGCACCAAATACAACGGCACCTTCGTCAACGGCGAAATGCACGGCACGGGGACGCTCTATCGCAAGAACGGGCGCTCGGGGCCGGCTGAATTCCGTCGCGGCAAATTCGTCAGATGGCTCGACTAGATTGACAGGGCAGGGGCCGGACGTGCCGGACGAAATTACCTTCGACGATTTTCTGAAAGTCGACATCCGTGTCGGCACCGTCACTGCCGTCGAGGAATTTCCCGAAGCCCGCAAGCCGGCTTACAAGTTGCGTGTCGATTTCGGCGGCGAGATCGGGGAGCGGAAGTCATCGGCGCAGATCACGGTGAACCATTCGCCCGGCGAACTGGTGGGGCAGCAAGTGCTTGCAGTGGTCAACTTCCCGCCGCGCCAGATCGGCAAGTTCATGTCCGAAATTCTGGTGCTGGGCCTGCCCGACGCCGAGGGTGAGGTGGTGCTGTTGAAGCCCAGTCTGGAGGTGCCCAACGGCGGCCGGCTTTACTGAGTTTCCTCGATCAGCGTTTTCAATCCGACGATCTCCGCCTCGTGAGTATCGATCAGCCGCCGCCAGCGCTTATCGTCCATGCTGTCGAGCCGCCAGGCGATCATGCTGACGACGCATTCCAGCGGCGAGGCGTCCAGATGAGTGCCCTCGACGATCCGCATCATGATGCGCGGCGTAAGATCCGCCGGGTCGTTACCGAGATGGAAGAAGATCGCGCCTTCGTCCGGCTGGTCGTGGATTTCGGCGAAGGCCGGTTTGCCGCTGACGGTCACGCCTTTGACCGACCGGGGGCCGAGGATCTCGGTCTGGCGCATGCCATCCTGCCACTCCTCGAAATTTTCCGGGTTGACGAGGTAGGCCATGACGTCCGCGGCCGGCCGGGCAATGCGGGCGGAAGTGATGTGGGTTAGGGGGTCCGGCACGCTTTTATCCTCCGCTGGGGGCGGTGTTGACGACGACCAGGATTTCCGCACCCTGGCCGTCCGCAGCGACATAGGCGTGACCCATGTTGCCGTCGAAATAGAGGCTGTCGCCCTCATCAAGGAGGGCAGGCGCGTAGAATTCGGAGTGTATGACGACCTTTCCCGACAGCACGTGGATGAACTCCTCTCCCTCATGCGTGCGTAGGCCGCCGGCTTCCTCCAGACTCCGGACCAAGACCCGGTTCCGGCTTGGCGTCATGTGTTTGTGGGCCAGGTCGGCGCAGAGGATTTCATAATCGTAGCGCTCGGTGGCCCGGTGATCGCCTTCGCCGGCGCGCGTCAGACTGCGGACGCCTTTGCTGAATGCCACGGTGTCGCTGCGGAAGAAGGCCGTGACATCGGTATTCAGGACGCGCGCCAGGATGTAGAGATTGTGGGCGTTCAGCGTTGCCCGCCCGTTTTCGGCCCGCGACAGCGTCGCCTCCGAAATCGAGGTCGATTTGGCCAGGGCGGCAAGCGTCAGGCCCTGCGACTTGCGCAACTCGGCGAGCCGCTCTCCGATGCGTAGTTCATCGGCTGCGGCTAAATTGCCGTCAACGGCAGTGGTTTTCGCGGCCATCTCAGCTTCCTCCCGAACCATCTTCATAGCCGTAATCCTGCTTCGCCCCTTCCGGCGTGACGTAGCCGGCGGCGATATCCTGCCGGATGAGCTCGGGCGAGCGGTCATGCGGGTCGCCCAGGCCGCCGCCGCCCGGCATTTCAACGATCAGGCGTTCGCCCGCCGGCACCGTATGGATGGCTTTGTCGGTAAACTCCTCGCCCGACGTCAGCCTGGCCCGGCCGACCTCCCCGGCCCGGCCTTCGTCGCGTCCGCGCGGCGGATTGCGCATGCGGTCGAAGGTGGCGGCGGATATCGTGAAGGCAGCGTCTTCGCTGTTGCCGATTTCGATGATCTGGCCGAGACCGCCGCGATGGGCGCCGGGACCGCCGCTGTCAGGGGCGAATTGTTTGCGCCAGAAGACCAGGGGCGAATCTGTCTCGGTCACTTCGACCGGGATGCAGCCGACGCCGCTGGGAAAGGCGGTCACCGACAAACCGTCCTTGCCGGGCCGGGCGCCGATACCGCCCATGCCGACGTTCATGACGTTGAAGCGGGAGGTGTTGCTGGCGCTGGGGGAGCCGGCGCCACCGTCGATGTCAGCCATGGCCAGCACCCAGATGCTGCCCGCGCTTTCAGCCGGCACCCTGCCTTCCAGGGCGTGGGAGAGGCAGCCGAAGGCGATGTCCGGCAGCATTTGGCCGATGACATGGCGGGCGGTGACGGGGCTGGGCGATATCGGGTGGACGGCGGAACCTTCCTCCGCCACGACACGCAGCGCCGCCAGCGAGCCGTGGTTGTTCGGCACGGCGGGCGCAATGATGCACTTGATGCCGAAACAGGTGTAGGCCTCGGTATAGCAGAGCGGTGAATTGATGCCGTAGGCGGAGGCTCGCGACGTGCCGGCATAGTCGACCACGATTTCCTCGTCGCTCACCTTCATTTCGGCCTTGATGAACAACGGGCTCTCGTAGCCGTCGAGTTCCATCTCCGTGCCGTAACGGCCGTTGGGCACGGCGGCGATGGCCTTCCGCATGGCCTCGGCCGAATTCTCGATTATGAAGGCGGCGAGGTCGTCAATGGCCTCAAGCCCGAATTCATCCATCATTTCGCTCAAGCGCGCCTCGCCGGTGTCGTTGCAGCTGACCAGCGACAGGATATCGCCCTTGACCTCGACGGGGTTGCGGCTGTTGGCCTCCAGCACGTCGAAGAGGTCGGCGTTCAGGCGGCCCCGGTCGCGCAGCTTCATGTGGGGTACGCGCACGCCCTCCTCGAATACCGATTTGGCTTCGGCCGAAAAACCCCGGCCGCCGACATCGATGACATGGCAGGTGGAGGCGAACAATCCGACGGCACGGCCACGGTGGTAAGCCGGCGACACAACGACGAAATCGAACAGGTGACCCGTGCCCAACCAGGGGTCGTTGGTGACGTAGACGTCGCCCGGCTGCATGTCTGCGACCGGAAAGACCTTCAGGAAATGGTCGACCGCCCGGGCCATCGTGTTGACGTGGCCGGGCGTGCCCGTGACCGCCTGGGCCAGCATGCGGCCCTCGAGATCGTAGACGCCGGCCGACAGATCTCCGGCTTCGCGCACGACCGAACCAAACGCCGTGCGCAGGATGGCCTGGGCCTGTTCCTCCACCACCGCGATCAGGCGGTTCCACATGACCTGGTTGTGGATCATATCGAGCGCTTTATCCGGCATGGTCCGCTCCTTCATCCGTCAGGACAATGTAGCCGAGGCTGTTGATGGCGGCCGAAAAATTGACCGGAACGACGGTCGAGGTCTCGTCTTCCGCGATGACGGCGGGCCCCATGATGGTAGCGCCGGGCGGTAAATCGGGCCGCCAATAGAGGGCACTCGGCAGGACTTCGCCCATCGCCGCGTCATAAAGCTCGCGTTGGCCCATGGATTCGGGTGCATCGGCTCCGGCGGTTTGCCGCACCGGTTTCGGTACGTCAGTTTTTGTCGCCACGGTGACGGACCAGGAAACGCTTTGGATATCCATGTCGCCAATGCTGAGACCGTAAATGGTCTCGTAAGCCTTTTCGAAGTCGGCGCGGATCGCCGTGGCATCGCCGGGCGTGAGGGCGCGGTTGGGGAGATTGACGCGGAGCTCATGACCCTGACCGACATAGCGCAATTCGACGATACGGGTCTCCACAAGCTCCTCGTTTTCCGACGCACCTTCCCTGACGGCGCGGCCGGCTTCCTCGCTCATTTCCTGCAGCATAGCGTTGATGCGGTTGGCGTCGAAGTGGCGGAATTCGATGTTTTGCGAACGCACGACCTCGAACGAAATGGGCGCGCGCAAGAATCCGATGGCCGAGCCGACACCGGCGCCCTTGGGTACGACCACTCGCCTGATCCCCAGCTTCTGCGCCAACCTGCCGGCATGCAGGGGCGCCCCGCCGCCGAAGGCGATCATGGTGTGGCGGCCGATCACCTTGCCCCGTTCGATGGCGTGGACGCGCGTGGCGTTCGCCATGTTTTCCTCGACGATCTCGACGATGCCGGCCGCCGGCCAGTGACCGGCAAGTTCCAGCGGTTCGCCGACCTCGCGTTTGAGCACAGCGGCGGATTTTGCGCCGTCTAGGCTGATTTTGCCGCCGGCGAAGCGGTCGGGATCGAGCTTGCCGAGGGCCAGGTTGGCGTCCGTGACGGTGGCGTGGTCGCCGCCCAGGCCGTAACAGGCCGGTCCCGGATCGGCGGCGGCGCTGTCGGGCCCCACCGTGATGCGGCCCATGTCGTCGACCCGCGCGATGGAGCCGCCACCGGCGCCGATTTCGACCATCTCGATGACCGGAATACGGACCGGCAGGCCGCTGCCCTTGAGGTCGCGGTACATGCGCGCCACCTCGAAACTGCGGGAGCGTTCGGGCCGGCCGTTTTCGATCAGGCAGATCTTGGCGGTGGTACCGCCCATGTCGAATGACAGCACGTCGTCCAATCCGCATTCCAGGGCGACCTGGCTGGCCAGGATGGCGCCGCCGGCGGGGCCGCTCTCGACCAGCCGGATGGGAAAGCGGGCAGCGCTTTCCAACGTCGTCAATCCGCCGCCCGACATCATCAGAAACAGTGGACAGGTGAGGCTCCGCTCCTCCAGCATCGTGCGCAGGCGGTAGAGGTAGCCCGACATCTGGGGCCGTACGTAAGCGTTGGCGACGGTTGTCGAAAAACGCTCGTATTCGCGTATTTCCGGGCAGACTTCGCTTGAAATGCAGACCGTCACGTCAGGCAATTCGGCGGCCAGGATGTCGCGCACCGTACGCTCGTGGCCTGGGTGGGCGTAAGCGTGCATGAGGCCCACGGCCACGGCACCGATGTCCCGGTCCTTGAGATCGCGGGCAAGACGGACGAC
>CAYOAD010000097.1:0-14912 GCA_964401845.1 uncultured Rhodospirillaceae bacterium
GGCGAGATCAGCATCACGCCCGGCGTCGAATGTCGGAGGTGGGCGATGGCCTCCGTCACCTTGAAGCCGGGCAGCTGGCCGCCCTCGCCGGGCTTGGCGCCCTGGGCCACCTTGATTTCGATTTCGCGGCAGTTGTTGAGGTAATCCGCCGTCACGCCGAAGCGGCCCGAGGCCACCTGTTTGATCTGGGAATTGGCGTTGTCGCCGTTGGGCCGCGGCCGGTAACGCTCGGGATCCTCGCCGCCCTCACCGGAATCGGACTTGGCGCCGATGCGGTTCATGGCGATGGCCAGCGTCTCGTGCGCTTCCTTTGACAGCGCGCCCAGCGACATGGCGCCGGTGACGAAACGCTTGCGGATTTCCGTGATCGATTCGACTTCCTCCATGGGCAGCGAATCGCCGATTGGCCTGAAGTCCAGGAGATCCCTTAGATGGACGGGGCCCATTTCGCGCAAGCCCTGGACGTAGCGGCGATACTGGCCGAACGAATCCGATTCGCAGGCCGCCTGCAGGGTATGGATTAGCGGCCCGTCGAAAGAATGCAGTTCGCCGCCCTTGCGGAAGCGGTAAAGGCCGC
This sequence comes from uncultured Rhodospirillaceae bacterium, assembly GCA_964401845.1. Classification (GTDB taxonomy): domain Bacteria; phylum Pseudomonadota; class Alphaproteobacteria; order UBA2966; family UBA2966; genus CAYFKJ01. The sequence goes on from CAYOAD010000097.1 coordinate 578, forward strand.
CGATGGAAAGGGTCGGCAGGTTTCCGCTCCAGGCCGATTGGTGGCCGGCCAGCGCCTTGCGCTGAATGCCGCCGAGGCCGATGCCTGAAATGCGCGACGCCATGCCGGGGAAAAACTCGGCGACCAGGGCGCGCGACAGGCCCAGCGCTTCGAAGTAGTAGCCGCCACGGTAAGACGAAAGCACCGAAATGCCCATCTTGGACATTACCTTCAGAAGGCCCTGGTCGACGGCCTCCTTGAAGCGCGCGATGCAGTCCTCCAGTGAAAGCTCGCCGAACAGGCCATGCCCATGGCGGTCGGCAATGGAGGCTTCGGCGAGGTAGGCGTTGACCGTCGTGGCGCCGACACCGATCAACACCGCAAAGAAATGCACGTCCATGCATTCGGCGCTGCGCACGTTGATGGATGTGTAGGTCCGCAAGCCCTGGCGCACGAGATGGCTGTGTACGCCGCCGGCCGCCAGGATCATCGGCACGGCCGCGCGTTCGTCCGAAATGGCCTCATCCGTCAGCACGATGTTCGAACTGCCTTCGCGGACGGCGTCCTCGGCCTCGTGGCGGATGCGGTCGAGCGCGTTGCGCAAGGCATCCTCGCCGCCGCCCGCGTCGAAGGTGCAGTCGATATCGACGACGGTTTCACCGAGGTAACGCCGCATGCCTTCGTAAAGCGCGGTCGTTAGCACCGGTGAATCAAGCTCGAAGATATTGGTCTGCGACGAGGTTTCCTCGAACACGTTGCCGAGGTTGCCCAGCCGCGTGGCCAGCGTCATGACGCTTTTTTCACGCAAACTGTCGATCGGCGGATTGGTCACCTGGGAAAAATTCTGCCGGAAGAAGTGGTGCAGGCCGCGGTATTTTTCCGACAGCACGGCGGTCGGCGTATCGTCGCCCATGGAGCCCACGGCCTCCTTGGCGTCGACCACCATGGGATGGAGGATAAGTTCCAATTCCTCGGTGGAGTAGCCCATGGCCACCTGACGGCGGCGCAGCGCCTCGCGGTCGAACTCCTCGACCCGACCGGGTGTGGCGTCGACCGCTTCCGCCAGCGGCACGATCTGTTCGATCCATTCGCCGTATTCCTGGCCATCGGCCAACAGGTCCTTAATCTCGCCGTCGTGATAGAGCCGGCCTTCGGTGAAATCGACGGCCACGAGCTGGCCCGGACCGACGCGGCCCTTTTCGATCACCTTCGATTCCGACACCGGCACCATGCCCGCTTCGGAGCCGACAATCAGCATGCCGTCCGCCGTCACGGTGTAGCGCATGGGCCTGAGGCCATTGCGGTCCATACCGGCCACCACCCAGCGGCCGTCGGTGGCGCAGATGGCGGCGGGTCCGTCCCAGGGTTCCATGACGCAGTTGCTGTAGTTCAGAAGGGCCCGGTGGCTGTCGGGCTTGGTGTCGCTGTACGACCAGGCGTCGGGGATCATCAAAACCTTGGCCATCGGCGCGTTCCGGCCCGCCCTGACCAGCGCTTCGAAGACGGCGTCGAGGGCAGCCGAATCGGAACTGCCGGCCTGCACGATGGGTTTGATCTCCTCGGCATAATCGCCGAGTAATTCCGATTCCATGCGCTGTTCGTGGCTCTTCATCCAGTTGACGTTGCCTCGCACGGTGTTTATTTCGCCGTTATGGGCGAGCATGCGGAAGGGCTGCGCCAGCCGCCAGGTCGGGAAGGTGTTGGTCGAGTAGCGCTGGTGATAGATGGCGAAGTTGGAGACGAAGCGCTCGTCCAGCAGATCGGGATAGAACGAGGTCAGCTGCTCGGCAAGGAACATGCCTTTGTAGATCACAGAGCGGCAGCTCAGCGAGCAGATGTAGAAGTCGTTGATGTGCTCTTCCAGCAGGCGCCGTTCGATGCGCCGGCGGATGACGTAGAGGTCCCGTTCGAAGTCCGGATCGCTGACGCCGCGCCGGTTGTCGATCATGATCTGTTCGATCTCGGGCCGCGTGGCGTTGGCCTTTTCGCCGATGATGGAGGTGTCGACCGGCACCTGGCGCCAGCCGTAGATGTAGTAGCCGAAGTTCAGGATTTCGGTCTCGACGATGGTACGGCATGTCTCCTGGGCCGAAAAATCGTTTTTGGGCAGAAACACCATGCCGACCGCCAGGCGGCCCTCGGAGGGTTCATGACCTGTGCGGGCGATGTGTTCCTTGAAGAAGATCTGCGGGATCTGCACGTGGATGCCGGCGCCGTCGCCGGTCTTGCCGTCGGCGTCGACGGCGCCGCGGTGCCAGACCGCCTTGAGCGCATCAATGCCGGCCACCACCACGGACCGCCGGGGTTCGCCATCGATCGCCGCAACCAGGCCGACGCCGCAGGCATCGTGCTCGTCGGCCGGATCGTAGAGGCCCTCGGCCTCCAGCCGGCGGGCGTTTTCAGCCCATGAGCGGACGGCTTTTTCGCCCTGATTTTCGGTCGCGTTGGCGGTGTGATCCCCGTGCTTCATATTTTCAATCCCTTGCGCGCAGTCGCATGCGCATCCCTATAAACTCAACTCAAATCTTGAAACTGTCCGCCCGGCTCAGGGCGGCAGAGCAGTGCGGCCTACTCGGCGGCCTGGAATTCGCGCTGCATGCCGAGACGTTTGGCGCCCAGGTAGCGTTCAATACAGGCAGCCGCGTCTCGCCCGTCCCGGATCGCCCAGACCACCAGCGCCGCCCCGCGGACGATGTCGCCGGCGGCAAATACGCCGTCCATGTTGGTCATCATGGAGCGGTGATCGATCTGCACGGTGCCCCAGCGGCTGACGCCCAATTCCGGTGCGTTGAACAGCGCCGGGATGTCGTCGGGATCAAAACCCAAAGCTTTGATCACGATGTCGGCCTCGATGTTGTGGGCCGAGCCCTCGATGACTTTCGGCGTCTGCCGGCCGCCCGCGTCCGGTGAGCCCAAACGCATCCGAACGGCGCGCACAGCACTCACGTTGCCGACGCCGTCGGCTTCGTCGCCGTCATCACCGATGAAGGCTTCGGGCGCCGTCAGCCAGACGAAGTCGATGCCTTCCTCTTCCGCGTTGGTAACTTCGCGCATGGAACCCGGCATATTGGCGCGGTCGCGGCGATAGAGGCACTTGACCGACTTCGCGCCCTGGCGCACGGCGGTGCGCACGCAGTCCATGGCGGTGTCGCCGCCGCCCACGACCACGACGTTCTTGTCCTTGGCGTCGAGCGCGCCGCTGGCAAACTCGGGCGCACTTTCTCCCATCCCGTGACGGTTGGCGACGATCAGATAGTCGAGGGCCTGAACGACGTTGCCGAGGCCGACGCCCGGTACCTGAATGTCGCGCGCCTTGTAAACACCGGTGGCGATCAGGATGGCGTCGTGGCGTTCGCGCAAATCGGCCAAGGTGGCGTCCCGCCCGACCTCGAAACCGGTGTGATAGACTACGCCGCCGGCTGCCAGCATATCGGTGCGCCGTGTCACGGCTTCCTTTTCGAGCTTGAAATTGGGGATGCCGTACATCAGCAGTCCGCCCATGCGGTCGTGCCGGTCATAGACGTGTACCTGATAGCCCGCGCGCCGCAACTCCTCGGCCGCCGCTAGGCCCGCCGGGCCTCCGCCGATGATGCCCACCGACTGTTCCAGCTCAACCGCGGGCATGGGAGGCTTAATCCAGCCCTTATCCCAGGCCGTCTCGGTAATGTACTTTTCGACCGTGCCGATGGTGACCGATTCGAAACCCTTTTCGATGACGCAATTGCCTTCGCACAGCCGGTCCTGCGGACAGATCCGGCCACAAATTTCTGGCATGTTGTTGGTCGCCGAGGCCAACTCGTAGGCTTCCTCGAGGCGGCCCTCCGCGGTCATGCGCAGCCAATCCGGAATGTTGTTGTTGAGCGGGCAGTGAACCTGGCAGAACGGAATGCCGCATTGCGAGCACCGGCTCGACTGTTCGGTCGCCTGATCGGAATCGAATTCGGCGTAAATTTCGTCGAAATCGGATGCCCGCTCCGTCGCCGCCCTTTTATCGGGCATGCGCTTTTCAAGCGAGATGAACTGCAGCATTTTGTCCGTCATGAGGGCTCCCAACCAATACAAACCAAACCGACTACTCCCCATCCGCCCCCTTGGCCGTAGCTGGAGCGTGAACAAACGCGCAGGCGCTGAACGCTAAACTCAGGCGGAGGAACTCTGGAATTGGTGGTTGATACCCCATCCCGCGTCAGAATTCCAGTGAAATTTAGTTAATAGGTCAAATATGCTTACCAATTTCCGATTATCGGCCTATTGCCAAACGTCAAGCTACTATATATAGGGCTTCGGCCTTAGCCTTATAGTACCGTTTTGCGACTATTTCTGTATTTGGCCGTCATGGGAGTAGTGTTATAAGCAGTGGACAACTTCGACGAAACGAGCGTGCCCGCAACCCGACCCTGCTGAGAGGTCTTTTTGAGCCTGCTTCACATCGTCACATTGGCTATCGTCCAGGGGATTACCGAGTTCCTTCCCATTTCGTCCTCGGGCCATTTGATCCTGATCCCCGCCTTGACGGATTGGCCCGACCAGGGACTGGCCCTGGACGTCGCCGTCCATGTCGGTACCCTGCTCGCCGTCGTCATTTACTTTTGGCGTGACGTGGGTCTGGCGGCTACCGGGCTGCTGCACCTCTTGGGCGGGCGCAACACCCAAGCCAGCCGTCTTGCTGTTTACCTGATCATCGGCACAATCCCGGTCATCGCCGCCGGTGCCTTGGCCGCCATCTACAATCTCGTCGACGCGTGGCGGTCGGCCGAGGTTATCGGCTGGACCATGCTGGGTTTCGGCATCGTCCTGTTCGTTGCAGACCGCCTGGGCATGACCATTCGGAACATGGACCATATGACGGCGCCGAGCGCGCTGGTCATCGGTGTGGCGCAGGTTCTGGCGCTTATCCCCGGCACCAGCCGTTCCGGCATAACCATGACCGCCGCCCGGTTCCTCGGTTTCGAAGCCCACGCCGCCGCCCGGTTTTCCATGCTGTTGGCGATACCGACGATCGCCGCGGCCGGACTGCTCGAAGGCCGCGCCCTCTATCAGAGCGGCGGCCTCGAACTTACATCCGATGCGGCGATTGCCGCCGGCTTGGCCTTCCTGACCGCCATGGCGGCAATCGCCCTGATGATGGCTTGGCTGAAGAGGGCGGGGTTCACGCCATTTGTCATTTACCGCGTCGTGCTGGGCGGCGGCCTGCTGTGGTGGGTTTACTCGGCGTAGGTTTTATCCGGTCTGAAGACCCGAGTGCTGACCCGGACTGCGATAGCGAGTGAGGTAGGTGGGCAGTACGGAGCCGGCCGGCGTCGGGGTGATGCCCAGATCCGCCAGACCCGGAGCACCCTCCCCGGCGACGTTGTCGCCGGCCAACTGGCGCAGCTGGTCGCGGGTCAGCAGGGGCGACGGCCAGAATTCCAGGAAGAACGCCATGATCGCCGCCAAATTCATCAACACCGGCATCAGGACGCGGCGGCGTTCGGTGATGCGCACAATCGTTTCCATCAATTCACGCCAGGTGTAGATCTGTGGTCCGGCGAGATCGTAGCTCAGCGCCGACGCCGAACCGCCGCGCAGGCACTCGGAGACGGCTTCAGCCACGTCGCCGACATAAACCGGCTGGAAGCGAGCGCCCTCCCTGTCGGACAGGTCGCGGGCGAAGATCGGCAGAACCGGTGACAGGGCCGCCAGGGCGCCCATCTGATTGAAGAAGCCGTCTTCCGGCCCGAAAATGATGCTGGGCCGAAGGATCACGGCGTCGGGAAAGGCATCGCGCAGGGCCTGTTCGCCCTCCGCCTTTGTGCGGCCATAGCGTGACGCCGAATTGACGTCGGCGCCGATTGCCGAGATCTGCACCAGCTTTCCGACTCCGGCCGTCTTGGCGGCTTGAGCGACCCGGGCCGCGCCATCGATATGAACCGCATTGAAAGTCTGTTTGCCGCTCTCGTAGAGCAAGCCGACGGACAGCACCACGGCATCGGCCCCGTCGACGGCGGCAGCCACGGAGGCGTCGTCGCGCAGGTTGGCCTGCGTCAGCTCGATCTGTCCGACCTCGCCCATCGACTTGAGAAACATACCGGCTTCGGGATCCCGGACGGCCACACGGATACGCGCGCCCTGGTTGGCCAGACAGCGTACGATATGGCGCCCCACAAATCCGCTGCCGCCGAAAACGGTGACCAATTCAGGCACGTCGTTGCGCGCGCCGTTCGTTTCGCCCGACATGGCGGAAACTCCCTATCAACCAAACTTTTCCGCCGCTGGTTCGCGGCGCTTCATCATAACCGGGGTCGACGACCGGATAAAAGAGCCGATCGCAGGCGCGACAAATTCACGCGCCTGGCGTTGCAATAAAGGAGAATGCCGAATTTGGCAATTCCCCGGCATTTACCCGAGGCGCTTGACTTCCGCCGCGCCCGGCATTATCCAACCGCTTCCAAGTGCCACGAAATGCCCAGGTGGCGGAATTGGTAGACGCGCTGGCTTCAGGTGCCAGTGGCCGCAAGGTCGTGGAAGTTCGAGTCTTCTCCTGGGCACCATCGTTTTCGCGCGGAAAGCGCACGGCCGCGCCAGTTGTTTTTTCGCCGGCATCGTGACCGGTTGTTTGCCGGGGCAGCGAGAATGACGATCCATCTTCACCAGGGCGATTTGCCGGCCGACATCGATTTCGGAGAATCGGTCGCCATCGATTCCGAAACGCTCGGTCTCAACCCCCATCGCGATCGCTTGTGCCTGGTGCAATTATCGGCCGGTGACGGCGACGCTCATCTCGTGCAATTTAGGGCCGGTGAATACGACGCGCCAAATCTTTGCGCGCTGATGCAGAACGCCGCCGTGGCGAAGATCTTTCACTACGCCCGGTTCGACATTGCCGTGATGCGCCACTATCTCGGTGTTTCCACCTCGCCCGTTTTCTGCACCAAGATCGCCTCGAAGCTCACGCGCACTTATACCGACCGGCACGGCCTCAAGGACCTGTGCCGCGAAATGCTCGGGGTGGACCTCTCGAAGCAGCAACAATCGTCCGATTGGGCTGCCGCTACGCTGACGCCGGAGCAAATGGAATATGCCGCGTCCGACGTGCTGCATCTGCACAAGCTGAAGGATCTGCTGGTGGACCGCCTGGCCCGGGAGGGCCGGACCGAAATGGCCGATGCGGCTTTCGCCTTCCTGCCGACGCGGGCGGAGCTTGATCTCGCGGGCTGGCCGGACGAGGACATCTTCGCCCACTAAGCGGCGAGGCACTTGGCCCGATCAAGCCAGGTAATTGAAAATTAAGGGGTTTTTCCCCATACTTCGGCTCTTACATGGATACGGGTACAAAAAAGGACCCGACTGGAAATGACCGCTGAAAATCGTCCAGCCCAGACCCCGCCGACCACCGGCGAAAGCGAAGCCGACACAGGCAGCCAAGCCGATCTCGAGGCGGCGCGCCGGGTCCTGAAGCTCGAGGCGGAAGGCCTTGCGGCCTTGGCGGCGGCCCTGGACGACCGGTTTGTCGCGGCGGTCGAAATTCTCGCCGCCGTAACCGGGCGGGTGGTGATCAGCGGCATGGGAAAGAGCGGCCACGTCGCCCGCAAGATAACGGCCACCATGGCATCCACCGGCACGCCGGCGACCTACGTCCATCCGGGCGAAGCCAGTCACGGCGACCTTGGCATGATCGCCGAAGGCGACGCCATCCTGGTCCTGTCGAACTCCGGCGAAACGCCGGAACTGGGCGATGTCGTGGCCTATGCCCGGCGCTTCGCCATCCCCCTTGTCGCCATCGTCGGCCGGCCGGACAGCACGTTGGGCGGCGCGGCCGATGTCGAACTGCTGCTGCCCTCGGCGCCGGAAGCCTGCCCCTTGGGTCTGGCGCCCACGACCTCGACCACCATGTCGCTCGGCCTGGGCGACGCCCTGGCGGTGGCGTTATTGGAACGCAAGGGTTTTTCCAGCGACAATTTTCAGGTTCTCCATCCCGGCGGCCAGCTGGGCAAATCACTCATCAAGGTCGGCGACATCATGCATGGCGGCGACGCCCTGCCCCTGACGGCGCCGGAAACGCCGATGTCGGACGTGATTATCGAAATGAGCGCCAAGAGCTTCGGCTGTGTCGGCGTCTCCAGCGACGGCGCCCTCGTCGGCATCATCACGGACGGCGATCTCCGCCGTCACATGAACGACGATCTGTTGGGCCGGACCGCAGCAGAGGTCATGACGCCGGCGCCCAAGACAATCCGCATCGGTGCGCTGGCCGCTGAGGCGGTCGGCAGAATGAGCGCCTCGTCGATCACCAGCCTTTTTGTGGTGGACACCGACAGTGACGATCCGCATCAGGTCGTCGGCATCATTCACCTGCACGATTGCCTGCGCCACGGCATCGCATGAGCGGCGCGGCCTCCTCCATGAATGTGGGCGCCGGCGGCACGGCGCGGCAAACGACCCTCGACAGGCTGACGCCCGCCAGAAAGGTCACTCCCGAAGTCGGCGGCCGCTACAGCCGTTTCGTCGGTTTCATGAAATTCAGCTTACCGATCGTCGCCCTGATCCTCGTCGTGCTTGTCATCGCCTGGCCCGGGATCGAACGCCAATCGGATGGCTTCCATCTCACCTTCGCCAGTATCGGCAGCGACGAAAGCGGTGCGCCCGGCATGGTCAATGCGCGCTTTGTCGGCACCGACGGCAACGGCCGGCCGTTCCTGGTAACCGCCACCACGGCAACTCAGGACCCCATGCAGCCGGACGATATTACGCTCAATGCCCTGCAGGCGGACATGACCCTGAGCAACGGCACCTGGCTGACGCTGACGGCGGACAGGGGGCTCTATCAGCGTAACGCCGAATCCCTGACCCTGAGCGGACCGGTCGATCTTTATTCCGATCTCGGTTATGAATTTCACGCTGGAGACACCCGGCTGGACCTCGCCGCCGGCGTCGCGGAGAGCGCTCAGCCGGTCAGCGGCCAGGGGCCCTTCGGCCTGCTCAACGCCCAGTCGTTCCGCTTTTCGGACAATGGGCAGCGTTTGTACTTCAGCGGCAAGGTTAAGCTTGTCGTCGAACCCCTGCCCCGGAACTAGCGGATAGTATCGAACACATGCCAGCCCAAATCCCCAGCCGCCACACCGTTGCTATTCTGTTGTCATCGATTTTCATCCTGGCCGCCGCTCTGCCCCTGGCAGCACCGGCCCTGAGCCAGTCCGCGCCCACCACCCGTCATGATTCGAGCCAGCCCATCGAAATCACCGCGGACGCGCTGGAGGTTCAGCAAAACAAGCAGATCGCGACGTTCAGCGGCAATGTCAACGCCCTTCAGGGCGATATGCTGCTGCGGGCCGAAACCGTCACTGTTTACTACCGGCCGCAAAGCGGCTCGGCGGCGGTACAGGGCGCGATCTCCCGCATCGACGCCGTTGGGCAGGTATTTTTCTCCAGTCCCGGTCAGACCGCACAGGGCGACACCGGTCTCTACGATGTCGACAAAAGTATCATCGTGCTCAACGGCAACGTCGTGCTGACCCGGGAAGAAAACGTCATCCGCGGCAATCGCGTGGTTCTCAATCTGGCAACCGGCCGCAGCAAGGTCGAAGGCGCCGCAGGCACGAAGGGCGGCCGCGTCAAGGGCCTCTTCGTGCCCAGTAAAAAGAAGGGCAATTGAGGGCTCTCTACCGAATTTGTTCGCGCGCCGGGTCTGAATTGCCTAAAATGGCATGAAATTTGATGTTGCGCCGAATCCAAGGCTAAACTGAACAAACGAACACGGCACCATGTGGTAATAATCGGGTATGAACGATACACGCCAAGCCCACAATGACGATACCACCGCCCGACCGGCGAACTCCGAAGAGTCCGGCAACCAACCACGCCTGGTGAGCCACAATACTGGGCTCACGATCAACAAAATCGGCAAGAGTTTCAAAAAGCGACCGGTGCTGCGCGACGTTAGCCTGGGCGTCCGCCGCGGCGAAGCGGTAGGCCTCCTGGGTCCCAACGGGGCGGGTAAGACCACCTGCTTTTACATCATTACCGGGCTGATCGCGGCGGACCACGGCGCCATCAGCCTTGACGGTCATGACATCACGCCGCTGCCGATGTACCGCCGCGCACGGCTGGGGATCGGCTACCTGCCGCAGGAAGCCTCCATATTCCGTGGCCTGTCGGTCGAAAACAATCTGCGCGCTGTCCTCGAGGTCGCCGAACCGATCCACGACGTGCGGGAGGCGATGCTGGACGATCTGCTGGCGGAGTTTTCCATCTCCCATCTCCGGCGCACCCCGGCTCTGGCGCTGTCGGGCGGCGAACGCCGCCGCGTGGAAATTGCCCGCGCCCTGGCCTCGCGGCCGAGTTTCATGCTGCTGGACGAGCCCCTCGCCGGCATCGATCCCATCGCCGTCAGTGACATCCGCGACCTCGTCTCGCACCTCAAGGATCGCGGCATCGGCGTCCTGATCACGGACCACAACGTCCGTGAGACGCTCGATATCATTGACCGGGCCTACATCATTCACGAAGGGCGCGTGCTGATGGAAGGCCCGCCTTCCGAAATCGTCGCCCACGAGGATGTCCGCCGCGTCTACCTGGGCGAGCGTTTCAGTCTCTAGGTCCGGATATTAGTCTTGGCACTCACGCCTAAATTGGAGCTCCGGCAAGGCCAGCAACTGGTCATGACGCCCCAATTGCAGCAAGCCATCAAGCTGCTGCAGTTCACCAATCTCGAGTTGGTCGAATACGTCGAGCAGGAGGTCGAACAAAATCCCCTTTTGGATCATGTCGACCCCAACCGGGCCGAACGCGGCGACGGCGTTAAGGAGGAGGCATCGGCATCCGACCAGTCGGCGGCTGAAAATCGTGAAGCGGCGGCGGAACAGGGCAGCGATCTCGACGTGCCGGACAGTGCCGAGTTATCCTCGGTCGAGAGTTTGCCCGAAGCCAACGACGCCCCCTTGGACGTCAGCGACGGCGACATGTACGAGCCCGACGCGCCGGACATCGGTCCCGCCCCCGATTACGGCGAAGCCGGACTAGGGGGCGGCCTGATTTCGGGCAGCGGCGGCCGCAGCGATTTCAGCAATGACGACTATGCTTTCGAACAAAGCCTCAGCGAGGTCGTCTCCCTCAGCGATCATCTGAACAACCAGCTCAGCGACGACCTTACGGACCCGGTCGACAGGCTGATCGGCATTCACCTGATCGACATGCTAGACGAGGCGGGCTACATGACCGGGGACCTTGAGAGCGTCGCCGAAATGGTCGGCTGCCCCATGGAACAGGTCGAAGCGACTTTGCAGCATCTGCAGACCTTTGATCCACCGGGCGTTTTTGCCCGTGATTTACAGGAATGCCTCACAATCCAGTTGAAGGTGCTCGACCGTTTCGACCCTGCCATGGAAGTGTTCGTCGGCAACCTGGATCTTCTGGCCAAGCATGAACTGGGGCAATTGGCAAAGCTATGCGGCGTCGACGGCGAAGATATCGCCGACATGGTGCAGGAGGTCAAAGCCCTGAACCCGAAACCGGGTTTGGCATTCGGCGGCGAGGTGGTTCAGCCCGTCGTGCCCGACGTGTTCGTGCGGGCCAACCCCGGCGGCGGCTGGCTGGTCGAACTAAACAGCGACACCCTGCCCAAGGTGTTGGTCAACATGCGCTACCACGCCAAGATTACCGGCACGGCGATGCGCGAGGAAGACAAGGCCTATCTCACCGACCAGCTCAACTCGGCGAACTGGTTGGTCAAGTCGCTTGATCAGCGGGCCAACACCATCCTCAGGGTCGGCACCGAACTGGTGCGGCAACAAGACGGTTTCCTGGTCAATGGCGTACGGCACCTGAGACCGCTTAATCTGCGGGACATCGCGGAAGTCATCGAGATGCACGAGAGCACGGTGAGCCGGGTGACGGCCAACAAATATATCGCGACGCCGCGCGGCATCTACCCGATGAAATATTTCTTCACCTCGGCGATCGCCTCAACCTCGGGCGGTCAGGCGCATTCGGCAGAATCCGTGCGCGACCGCATTCGCGAACTCATCGACAACGAGGAAATCAAGGCGATCCTGTCGGATGACAAGATCGTCGATCTGTTGAAGCAGCAAGGATTGAATATTGCGCGCCGCACGGTGGCGAAATACCGTGAAGCCATGCGCATTCCATCATCCGTCGAAAGACGCCGGCAAAAGCGCGCGCAAGCATCTTAAGACCCCCGGATTCAACGAAATCCGGTTACGATAGACGCCCCCTCGCATCCGTATGAGGGATACAAGTGTATGAAAACAGGGATGAAATCAGGTTGTCACGGGTAATGGTTGACAGCCCTTGTGGGCAGAACTATTTTCCGCGCACCCTGAGGACAGGGCCCAAGCAACATAGTTGATGTGCATTTAGACAACGGACGCCGGCCTTAGGCAAGATTCCGGGACGATTTCCCATGCAAGTAACCATTACCGGTAAGCAAATGGATGTTGGCGACAGCCTCCGCGGCCATGTCGAGGCCCGCCTCGATGAGGGTGTTACCAAGTACTTTTCGAAACCGATCGAGGCCCATGTGGTGTTTTACCGCGAAGGCAGCGGCTTTCAGACCGATTGCTCTGTCCATGTCGGAGCCGGCATGAATTTGCAGGCACGGGGCGCCGCCGAAGATGCACACGGCAGCTTTGACGACGCGCTGGGGCGTTTGGAAAAGCGCTTGAGACGCTACAAACGCCGGCTGCGCGATCACCATAAAACGCCGCGCAGCGAAAGCATGCAGGCGCAAGCCTACGTTCTCGCCCCCGAGGAGGAAGAGGGCCCGGAAACGCCGGACGGCGGTCCGGTTATCGTAGCCGAGACCACGACCGACCTGCCCACCGTCACGGTCGGCGAGGCGGTCATGCGCATGGACCTCGCCGACGCGCCGGTTCAGGTTTTTCACAATTCGGCCCATGGCGGCCTGAATGTTGTTTACCGGCGGGCCGACGGAAACGTGGGCTGGATAGACGCCGTTTCGGTACAGTCAAATGTTGAGGAAGATCATGGAGATCGTTGATCTTTTAAGCACCGAAGGGGTCGTCGCCAACCTCAAGGTGTCGGGCAAGAAACAGACCCTTCAGGAACTGGCGCAACGAGCTGCCGCGGTTACCGGCGCCGAGGAGCGCGCGATATTCGACGTTCTGCTGGAACGCGAGCGTCTGGGAACGACGGGCGTGGGTAACGGCATTGCCATTCCCCACGGTAAATTGAGCGAGATCGAACGCCTCTACGGACTGTTCGCCCGCCTTGAAGTCCCGGTCGAATTCGAAGCCATCGACGAACAACCGGTCGATTTGATTTTTCTCCTGTTGGCGCCGGAAGAAGCGGGTGCCGATCACCTCAAAGCCTTGGCCCGGGTATCGCGCCTGTTGCGCGACAAGGCGATGTGCGAAAAATTGCGCGGCGCCGATGAATCGGACGCTCTATTCGCACTCCTGACCGAATCGACGAATACCCACGCGGCCTAAGGACCCAAGCGCACACGGAGATCCACCACCGGAGGATTTCGCGCCATGCCAACGAGTTGGCGGAACACAGCCGGCGTAAGGTTCGTTTCTCTGGCCCTGCTTGTCTTGGCGGCGGCACTTGCTCTGGGCGCGGCCGTGGCACGGGCCGCCGACGGCACGATCGAGCTTACGCTGCCGGTCCGCTGCGAGCTCAACAAAACCTGCTGGATACAAAACTATGTCGATCGGGACCCCGGACCCGGCGCCGCCGATCATCGTTGCGGCCCACTTTCCTATGACGGCCACAAGGGCACCGACTTCAGGCTCTCCGACTATGCCGCCATGCGCCGGGGCGTGCGGATTGTGGCCGCCGCCGCCGGAAAAGTCAGAGGCATGCGCGACGGTGTTGTGGAGAATATCGGCGGCCGCCGGAACGCGGCGACCATCAAGGGCAAGGAATGCGGCAACGGCCTGGTGCTCGACCACGGGGGTGGTTGGGAAACGCAGTACTGCCACATGCGCCGCGGCAGCGTAACGGTTCGTACGGGTCAGTCCGTGGCGGCCGGTCAGACCCTCGGTCTTATCGGTATGTCGGGCGACACGGAATTCCCCCACCTGCATCTTTCTGTTCGCCACAACGGCAAGGTCATTGATCCGTTCGACGGCAGAGATTGGGGCGAGAATTCCCTCTGCGGTCTTGACGCTAAGCCGCTGTGGCAACAAAGGATTCGGTCGACGCTGAAATACCGCGCCGGCGGCCTGTTGCGCGCCGGCTTCGCGGTGCGCAAACCTACCATGCCGGAAATTCTGAACGGAGATCATAGCGCATCGGCCTATCCGCGCACGGCGCCGACTCTGTTCTTTTGGGTTCTGGTTTACGGATAACGTAAAATATCTTTCGCACTTTCAGGAATGACGGCTTCTTCTTAAAC
>CAYOAD010000098.1:0-14835 GCA_964401845.1 uncultured Rhodospirillaceae bacterium
CTCAGTCGCAAACGGCTTTGTCGGTCGAAAATCACCCGTTAGACTCGGCTCTGGATCGTCATGGCAGTGGCTGGGGGCCAACAAAACCTCTACGCCCGGGATATATGGGAAGCGCTAGATGACTGACGAGCGGCCTTTTTCCGGACTTCGGGTCTTCGATGCGACGCAAGGCATTGCCGGCCCCCATGCAACGATGCTGCTGGGGCTGCACGGCGCCGATATCGTCAAGGTGGAACCGCTGGAGGGTGACTGGGGCCGCTTCGTCGGCCGGAGCTATGAGGATTTCTCCGCACATTACCTCGCCTTCAACCGCGGCAAGCGCAGTATTGCGCTCGATCTCAAATCGGAAGCGGGGCGGGGGATCGCGCAAAACCTGGCCGCCGAAGCCGACATCGTTGTCGAGGCTTTCCGCCCAGGCGTCATGGCCGGCTTCGGTCTGGGCTACGATGACGTCAGCACGCATCGGCCGGATGTCGTCTACTGTTCGATTTCCGGTTTCGGCCACGAAGGTCCGAACCGGGAAAGGCGGGTCAGCGACAGCATCATTCAGGCCTTTTCCGGGATGATGATCATGAATAAGGACAGCCGGGGAATGCCGCAGCGTATCGGCATGATCGCCATCGATGTGATGACCGGTCTCTACGCCTTCCAGTCGATTTCGGCGGCAATGTTAACGCGGTTCCGGTTTGGCCGGGGCGCATTTATCGACTGCAACATGATGCAGTCGGCCGCTGCATTCCAGTCGGCCAAAATACTCGAACATTATCTTGAGGGTGACGAACCAACGGCTTTATTCGTACCCCTGGGCCCCATGCCGACGGCCGACGGCTTCATCAATATTTCGGGCGTCAAGCATGCGCACTATGTCGCGATATGCGAGACTATCGGCCGGCCGGATCTGATCGAGGATACGCGTTTTGCGGACCGCACTACGCGGCTCGGGAATGCCGATGAACTGCTCGAAATCGTCCATGGCGAATTCGTCAAGAAAACCACAGCCGACTGGCAGGAGTTGCTGTCGGAAGCGGGGATTATGAACGCGCCCATCGCCGACTACGGCGATTTCCTCGCCGACGGCCACGTACAGGCTACCGACAGCGTCAGCTACGCCAGACATGCCGGCGTCGGCGACATTCCCATTGTCAACATTCCTGGAACGCCAAGGGTCGAGCCGGACGGTTTTGCTGCCGGAGCACCGCACCTCGGCGAACATAGCCGCGAGATCTTGAGCCAAGCCGGGTATGGATCGTCCGAGATCGATGAACTGATCAGCTCGGCAGCGGTTGGTGATTACGGTTCTACGAAGGATGCCTGGGTTTGAATATTGACGGCTACGCCCAGCCCCGTGATTCCTCAATACGAATGTAGTCGGCCAGACGCCGCCCCCGCTTGTCCGGGTAGTGATCTTCCAGCGGCCGCGATGCGCGAATGCGGTCCGGCCGGAACGCACGAAAGTCATTGCGCATCTCGCACCAGCCCACCACCAGCCAGACCAGGCCCCAGTACGTCAATGAAAGCGGCCATATGACGCGCGTTGATTGGCTGTCGTCCTCGGCGGTGTAGTCAATCTCCACCTTGCGTTTCTGGCGAATGGCCCGGCGGATTTCGGCCATATCGACAACGATGGGAATTTGCCGCGGGTTGGTCGGCGCCGCCAGGGCACGCGATGCGATGAGCGGTTTCAGGTCGTCGGGAATGACGGCTTCGATCTTACCAAGCAGATCCTTGGCCGCGACGGCCAGATCGGGATCGGCCCAGGTCTCGACGATGCGGGCGCCCAGCAGCAGCGCCTCCAGTTCATCCTCGCTGAACATCAGCGGCGGCAGATCAAAGCCGGAGCGCAGGATGTATCCGACACCCGCCTCGCCGGAAATCGGTACCCGGCTGGACTGGAGCGCCGCGATATCGCGATAGATCGTGCGTTCCGTGACTTCAAGTTCATCGGCCATGGCCCTGGCGGTGATCGGGCCATCGTGACGGCGGAAAATCTGAACGATCTGAAATAGACGGTCGGCCCGGCGCATAATTCCATCTCCTGACATTCTCCTGATATATTGCTGTCAGGAAGGCTCTGATATCAAGCACATTCAATGCAACGCCGTAGATATCACGACCAGGAGTATTCAATGATCGAACTGCATCAATTCGCGCCGAACCTCGGCGTGCTTAACCCCAGCCCGTTCTGCCTGAAGGTCGAAACCATGTTCAAACTGTCAGGCCTGGCTTATTCGGTGACACATGTTGCCAACGTGGCGCCGCTGCCCAAGAGCAAAGCCCCGGTCATCGTCGATGATGGTGAAATGATCGCCGATTCGACCTTCATCACGGAGCACCTCAAAAATACGCGCGGTATCGATTTGGACGCGGGTTTGACGGCGTCGGAAAATGCCGTTTCCCGGGCCATGCGGGTGATGTTGGAGGAACGCACCTACTGGACGTTGGTGCACAGCCGCTGGTTCGACGAACAAAACTGGCAGGTGATCCGACGTGCCTTCTTCGGCGGCGTCCCGCGTCTGTTTCGGAGGATCATCGAGAACAAGGCCCGGGAAAGCATTCGCCGGAACATGATCGGCCACGGAATCGGGCGTCATACGACGGCGGAAATCGAGAGCCTCGGCGTTTCCGATATCGATGCGCTGGCGGCATTTCTGGCTGACAAGCCTTTCATGATGGGTGGCCAAGCAACGTTGCTCGATGCAACCGCCTTCGGCTTGTTGGCAAACGTCTTTTCACCCGAGTTGGATACATTCCTCAAGGCGCCTGCGGAAAAGCATGGAAATTTGATCGCTTACACCGACCGGATGATGGGATTGTTCGTGGAAGAAAAACAGGCGGCGTAGGGTTAATGCGCGTGTTACCGATATAACCTGGGGCGGCGGGACAGCCGATTGGTCAACCGAGGTCAAAATTGCTCGACCAGTTGGCTTCCCCTTTTTTATACATGACTTCCTCCGCCATCGTCCGGTTGCGGAAAACCATCTTAAGCACGACGGAGCGCAGAACCGGATCCATGTCGGCCAGCCGGCTGAGAAACTCCTTCCGGGAAATGCGGATGACGGTTGTCTTCTCTTGCGTGACGGCGCTGGCAATGCGCGGGCGTCCGTCGAACAGGGCCAGTTCGCCGAAAACGTCGCCCTTTTTAATGACGCCGAGGATCTGGGGCGCTTCGCTCATGGTTTTCTTGCGCATGGCGACTTCGCCGCTGACGACGAGATAAGCCGCGTCCCCCTCGTCGCCTTCCATGAAGACAACCGTGTTTGCCTCGAACTCAACTTTCTCAAACGGCAGAAAATTGCTCATGACCCGCGACCCCCTTGAGTTGCTTCCTATCCTGCCGGGCTTGTCGATATGGGGCAAGGTGCGATGGACGCCGACGCCGCTTCGGCATAGGCTGGTGAGGTACTCAACATCAGGGGGAAAACCATGCCACCGGGAATTTCTCGTCACGTCGCTTACGGCGAACTGAAGGGCATGAATAAGATCGAGACGGTCGAGCAGATGCCGGAAGAGTACCGGACGACGTTGTTAAAGATTATCTATGCCTTGGCGTCGACCGAGTTCGCCTCCGTCGAACAGCACCAGCCCTGGATTAACAAGGGACCGACGCCCGAGGACCGTTTCGTGCAGGCCCAGATTTGCGCCGACGAGGCCCATCAGGGCTTCATCGACTGCCGCATGCTTCGTTCATTCGGACCGGATGGCGAAGCCAAGGCCGAGGGACTGCTCGATCTCAAGCGTGGCGAGCATCCGCTCAACGCCTTCAACGTGCCGTTCGAAAGCTGGGTCGATCTCTGCGGGTTCTGTTTCCTGCTCGATCACGTAGCCTGGTACCACTTGCTGGCCATGGAAAACTGCTCATTCGCGCCGCTGGCGCGCGAAATGACGTCGATGGTCCACGAGGAACGCTTTCACGCCTCGTTCGGTTCACGCCGCATCAAGGATATCGTTCAGGACTCGGATTATGGCGCGATGTGCGACGCCACGCCGGAGGATGCCCAGGCAACCGTCGACAAATGGTATCCACATGCGCTCGATACCTTCGGCGCCAAGGAGAGCAAGTTCAGCGACCTCGCCGTCAAATACGGTATCCGCAAGTGGGGAAACGAGGAACTGAGGAACATGTGGCGGGAGGACCTGGACGCCCAGATCGAGAAGATCGGCCTCGTGGTGCCCAGTCCCGAATTGGGCCGGACGATCCACTGAACCGGCTGTACGTAAGGTTAACCGTCATTCCCGCGCAAGCGGGAATCCATTCCGTGGAGTTTCCATTACGGGGCGCACACGTAATATGAGCGCTCAGGCGTGGATCCCGGACATTTTGCTGGCGCAAATTCCGGGATGACGTCAATTGGCGGAAAACCGCCTAGCGTTGGGGCATGCCCGGAAATGTCGGAAGGTCGGGATCGGAGATGTCCCACGAAACTGAACTTTCCGTATAAATCACCGCTTGCGGCGTGAAGCGGCTGGTGTCGTCAAGGCTGCCGGCGCGCAGCACGAGAGCGGCGGGATTGCCGCTGCTGACGCCGTAGATCGGTGTATTGCAGGTTGGGCAGGCATAGCGCGTCATGTGATTGCCGCTGTCGGCGTCGTATTCGTAGGCGTTGAGTTCACCACTCACCTCAAAGGAATCCTTGGGGACGACCAGGTTGCTGGCGTGCCCGGTACCGGTGAATTTCTGGCAGTTGGTACATTGGCAATGCCCGCCCCACAAAGGTTCCGCATCGAGCGTGAACCGCACCGCGCCGCAGTGGCATCCACCCGTGATTGGATCCGCCATGATTAATTCCTCCCCATAAAAACAAATCGGGCGCACCTTATGGCGCGCCCGGCGATCTTAACACGGTTGGAGCGTCTTAGTGGACAGTCGGGAATTTCTCCTCGTCAATCTCTTCGTCTTCGTGATCGGCGTCCTGGACGCAGAGTGATTGGAACGTCAATTCAGCATGCTCACAGAGCGCCTTTCGGCCTTCACCAAAGGCATGGTTGAGGGCGAGGATCAATTTGTTGGGCAGGTCGTACTTCATTTGCCCCTCCTGATACAAAGCGATAAGCGTCTTACGGGACATATTTGGAAGCAAATGGTCGTCTTGGGAATGCGGCATGTCGCCACATCGGAGTGTTTCAGTTTCTATCTGAAACACGGATTGGCACGAAAGCCTTGCAAAACGGCGCATGTTTGAGACGAGGCGGTTCGGATTGATCCGAATACGCTTCAGCCTTCGAACGGATACATGTGAACGGCCATGAAATAGACCACAAGGCCGGAAACCGAGGAAAAGGTCCAAAGCGGCCAGGTCCAGCGCGCCAGGCGCTTGTGTTTTTCGTGGCGCTTGCGAAAAGCGCGATAGGCGGTCATGGGCGCCAGCACCGGTATCGACACCGCGACGCTGATATGGGCGGCCAGCAAGGCCATGTAGATCGTGTGAGCCAGGCCGTCGCCGCCGAACTTCGCCAACCCGGCATTGGCGTGGTAGACGATGTAGACGATGAAGAACGTGACGACGGCAGCCAGCGCCGACGACATGCACACCTTGTGAGCGGATTTCCGGCCCTGACGGATGCATACGTAACCGGCGACCAGAAACACCAGCGTCGTGCCGTTCAGACCGGCCAGGACGTGGGTAAGTATCCCGATATCGATGAATACATCAGACATGGTGCGGGGCAAGACCTATCGCGGCGGCATGGTCCGGGTCAAGCGCCGTCGCCGGATGGGTCCGGCATATGCAGTTCGTTCATCTGCGTTTTTCGATAGCGTTTCACATAGGGCGCGAACTTGTGGTCCTCGATCAGGATGTGGGTGGTCAGCCAGGTTTGCAGGAATTCGAGAAAACCGTCCGCGTCGAAATCATCGGGCGCCAGATTGTAGCTGAACTGCGTCGAGTGATAGGCATCTATCAGGGCGGTGTGCAGTTTCTTGTGTTCCCCGAGCTTCGGGTAACCGATGTCAGCCATCAGGCGTTCCTCGTGGACGAAATGTTCGCGTATGTACTTTTCCAGCAGTTTCAGGATGGCTTCGATCGATTCATGCGCTTCGCCCTTGTGGACGGCATCGTAATAGTGGTTGACGACATCGAACAAACCGCGGTGGTCGTCGTCGATGCGTTTCGAGCCGACGGAAAAGTCGTTCGACCATTCCATGAAGGTTTTGTCTTTTTCGCCGCTAAAGAACTCAAACATCACAACTGCCCCCCGGGGTTGGGCCCGATGACGGCCGTGCCACCGGACGTCGAACCTATTATGCCAGATATTTCTCTGCTCCTGGCGCGACATCTAACCGCATGCCATTTGGCTCCGATATGTCCGATCCTATGGCTGTGGTGAGTAGTGATTGAGAGCTATGGGAGGTCGGTCATGTTGATCAGGGAATTGCTGGCCAGAAAAGGCCAAATCGTCGTTACCATCGCCAAGGACGCCAATGTCCGGGAGGCCATTGAAATGCTGGCCGACAGCTATATCGGCGCGGTGCCGGTATCGGACGACGGGCGTCATGTCGAAGGCATTATCTCGGAACGCGACGTTATCGAGGAACTCCGGCTGCAGGGACCCGAGGCCCTGGAACTCAGGGTCGCCGACCTGATGACCGAGGACGTAATCAGTTGCAACAGCAGCGATAAGATCTCGGATGTTGTCGAATCGCTCGATCTCCATAGAATTCGACACATGCCAGTGCTGGACGGCGAGGGTTGTCTGGAAGGCGTGATCAGTATTCGCGATGTCGTGGAACTGCGTTTGAAGGATCTGGAACAGGAAGTTACGATCCTCAATCGGCAGCTGACGGCGAGAGTATGAGGGGAAAAACGAGATGATCAAAAGAGTGGCAATGGCCGCGGCGCTTGCGCTGGGCCTATCCTTTCCCGCCCTGGCGGGCGAGGAGGAAGATTTCGTCGTAACGCGCTCGCTCAGCCTGGACCTGGCGCTTGATCTCGCCAAGGCGACGCTGGAAAGTTGCCGTGCCAGCGGCTACCAGGTCGCGGTGGCGGTACTCGACCGGGGCGGCGTGACGCAGGTCATGCTGAAGGACCGGTTTGCCGGTCCCCACACGCCGAAAACGGCGGCGGGCAAGGCCTGGACGGCCTTGAGCTTCCGCACCAACACGACCGAGCTTTCCGAGGCCACGAAGGCCGGTGAGGAGCAGTCCGGCATGCGTCACGTCGACGGCGCGCTGGCCCTGGGCGGCGGCATCATGATCCGCTCCAAGGGCGAGTTGGTCGGCGCCATCGGCGTCAGCGGTGCGCCCGGCGGCAAACTGGACGACGACTGCGCGCTGGCCGGCATCGAAGCCGTGGAAGACCGACTGGAGCCGTTGTAAGCACCGGGCGCATCCCGGAGGCAGTCGTCAAGCCGTTGCGATTGCCTTTTCGGCCCCCTGCATCCAGTCAACGAGGGCGTTTCCGAACGCCTCGAATAGGGGCCTTGAGACGCTATCGTTGGCGGCGTTGTACTCGGGATGCCATTGCACGGCGAGGGCAAAGCCGGGAGCGTTTTCGATGGAGATCGCTTCCGCCGTGCCGTCCGGAGCATATCCATCCACCACAACCCGCGATCCTGGTTTTTCGATGCCCTGACCGTGCAGCGAATTAACCAGCACCTCGTCGCCACCGAAAATGCGGCTGAATGGGCTGCCCGACGACAGATGCACGAAATGACGATGGGCGAATTTTTCTTCGATCGTACCGTCCGGCGGCATCCGGTGGTTCATGCGTCCGGGTAGGTCGCGAATTTCCGGATGCAGCGTGCCGCCCATGGCCACGTTGAATTCCTGAAAACCTCGGCAGACGCCCAGGACCGGTTGCCCGACATCGATGCAGGCACGAATCAGGGGAAGGGCAATCTTGTCCCTGTCCTGGTCGAAAGCGCCATGGGCATCCGTATGGTCATGACCATATTCCTCCGCGTGCACGTTGGGTCTTCCGCCCGTGAACAGAAAACCGTCGCATACCGCCATGATCTCGCTTATGTCGACGCAGTCGGGCAGGGACGGAACAACCATCGGCACTGCCCCGGTGACATTTGCAATCGCTTCGACGTTCATTTTGCCGGTGGTTTGCACCGGATACTGATCGTCGATCAGGTAGGAATTGGCAATAATGCCGACGATGGGTTTTGTCATCGTATTTGCTTAATCCGGCGGTCTTTCGACCAATGGGCAGAATTCTTGCGGGAAATCAACTGAGGGCCAACCTTTTCGCACTGGTTCTCATTCCGTAAGCGCCATCATATCGGGGGGTGGGTAACCGGTCTTCACTTTATCAAGATTGCACCTGACTACATTCCCTTCAAGGCAAAAACGGATATTTTCTCAGTGCCGTAAACGCTGTTTCGCCGGGTTCTCCATGGAACTGCGCGCCCGTATCTAGATGTGATTCAAATAGATATCGAAACCTTTAGGTTCTCGGGGGTGCGGGCCGGCCAAAAAATTTCTGCCAGAGCTTGATTAGGCACCGGCTTAGCGTCCCGAACCGGTCTTTCGCGGGATGGAGCTGATCTGGCGTGACCGCAAGCGCTTCATCAGACGAAACGGCACCGAAGCGATCAACGAGAATTTCGGCGAACTCGGCGGCCCGCTCGGTTGCCCGGCGTTCGAACAAACGATCAACAATGGGTTTGAGCGGCCCCTCGCCCGCAACCTCGAAGACGGCGGTGATTTCGGTTCCGCTTCCGGTCCCCTGCAAAGCGACGTCCATTTTCATGGCCAGGTGTTCGGCGGTTGCGACAGCCTGCAAGCTGTGAGGCGGGTCTTCGGCTTCGATCCGCCCCACCAGATCCACGATCAGCGGCACGATGCCGATTTTTTCCCTCACCGTCAGTTCGACGGTCAGGTCGTCCACCGGGTGAATTCGCTCGACGCCGGGGATACAGCCACACAGTTCTTCGAAATCGCGAATGAAGGTCCAGAGATCATCGGGTGAGGCGTTTACGGAAAACCTTTCCTCGCGCCGGTGCATCAGCCCCACCACTTGTTCAGGTCGAAGTCATCGGCGATCACAGTGGCCGCATTATGTCCTGCCCCGGCATGCACCCCACCGCCCGGATGACAGAACCCACCACACATGTAGAGACCGTCGAGCGGTGATTTGTAGCCGGACCAATTGGCGAACGGTCTGAAAAATCCCATCTGGTCCGGTGACAGGTCGCCCACGACTTCGACGCCGTTGACGAAGTTGTCATTGATTTGCACGGTGTCCGTCGGGTCCTGAATGGTCATGGCCAGAATCTTGTCGCGGGTGATGTTCGGCGCATAGGACCGCCAACGGTCCAAAACGTGTTCCGCATATTCCTCGCGCAGATTACGCCACCCCTCCGGTCCCTCGGGATCCACGTTGTAAGGCGCGTACTGCCATATGACGGCCGTGTGTTTGCCCTCAGGCGCCTGGGTGGGATCGAAAATCGTCGGCAGCGTGACTTGCAGCATTTCCTGCCGGGGTGGGATGCCCATGGAGATATCTTTGTAGGCGCGAACCTGATCCGCGATGCTGCCACCAAACATTTCCTGACTGAACGAGACGTCCACCGACGGGTTATCAGCCGCGGCCAGATAATGGGGTGGTTCCGACAACGCCAGGTGCAAGGCAAAGAGCGAGCGCCCGCGCGAATGATAGTTCTTTACGCGCGTCGTAAACGCTTCGGGCAGATTGTCCTCGGCCAACATTTTCAGGAAGCTCTTCTTCGGTTCCACATTTGTGATCACGGCTTTCGACGCCTCGGCGCGGGTTCCATCCTCGAATTCGACGCCGGTCGCCCGGTTGCCCTGCGTGAGGATTTGTTTTACGCCCAGCCCCGTCTGGACGGCGCCGCCGTTCTCCTCGAAGGCGCTTCTCAATCCCACCGCCAACTGCCCGGAGCCGCCGACACAGATGGGCGCCTCGGCCAGCAGGATGCGGAACAGGCAGACCCAACCCAGTCCGTGTTGATCCGGGGCGATATTCAGCACTGTTAGCCGATTAAGAAAGTGGACTTTCACTTCTTCGCTTTCGAACAGCTCGTCGAGCAGCTGCACCGGCGTGCTCATTTGCCACTGCAGAAGCGTCCTACCCTCCTCAGATTTCTCAAGCTCCGCGGTTTGCGCCGAAGGCGGCGACGGCGGCGAATACATCAAAGGCAGATAGGTGGCCTCGAAAAATTCGCCGTAGTCCGCCACCAGCTGCATGAAGGTCCGCGCGTCTTTCGGCGAGAATCGAGCCAGTTCGGCTGCCGTTCGCTCCGGCTCTCGATACATCACGATGGTCTTGTGGTCGGGGAATATCGTCCCGCGCGGGTGGTCCGGGTAGACGTACCTGACGCCATGACGTTCGAGTTCGAGATCGCGGTAGACCGGACTGGTGGGGATATGCGTGTGAACGACGGAGCAAATATTATGCTTGAACCCCGGCAGCGTGACTTCCTCGGTGTGGCAGCCCCCGCCTACGCGCGTGCTGCGCTCCACCACCAAAACCTTAGCCCCTGCCTTGGCAAGATATGCCGCACAGGCCAGGCCGTTATGGCCGGCGCCAATGACAATAAATTCATAGCTCACGGTACGCACCTCCAGTCGATCAACCAATCGGCGAATGTTCACCAAGCGTGACTCAAAATCGTTTGGAAAGCAAAGATGCCAGCGACCCGTCTGTGGCGTCCGGAGCCAATACGGCCCACCGCGGCGGATGTGTCTTGAGATGTCCGCTCAGGGTCATATGCGGACCAACTTGGAGCCGAAAAAGCCAAGCGTCTTTACCCTCAAACTCGGACTTCCATATCATAGAATTTTTCGAACAATTTCCGCGGCTGGCGGTATTGTTGATACCACCATTTTGCTGAACGGACGGATCGGCCAACGTATGAACCAATCTTCTTCCAAACGGCCGCGCATCGGCGTTATCGGGTACGGCTATATCGGCCGCACGCTGGTCGAACGCATCAGCGCCCTTGAGAACGGCTTGGGTCTAGCGTTCGTCCATAACCGGACGCCGGAGCGCTTGTCGCAAATCGAAGAGATGAAGGTGCTGCGCAACTTGGCGAACGCTGGGAATTACGCGGCTGACCTCATTGTCGAAACCGCCCATCCCGCGATTACGGCCGAATACGGAACGGCTTTTCTGCGCCACAGCAATTACATGCCTTTGTCGACGACGGCCCTGGTCGATGACGACCTGCGCGCCGAATTGACCGAAACGGCAATGGTGAGCGGCACCAAACTTTATCTCGCCGGCGGCGCCCTGATCGGCGGCAGCGCCCTGATGATGCGCCGCGATCAGTGGGACCGCGTCCGCATCACCTTCCGCAAGAATCCCGACAACATCGATTTTTCGGACCACGGCGACGATGACATGGCGTCGGACGGTCCGACCACCATCTTCGAAGGCTCGGCCCGCGAGATCGCCATGAAGTTTCCGCGCAACGTCAACACCATGGTGACCTGCGCGCTACTGTCGACCGGTTTGGACCGCTGCGAGTGCCTGTTCGTGGCCGATCCCAGCCTTGATTGCGTGGTAGCCGAGGTCGAGGCCTGGGGCCGGGACGGCAGCTACGTGAGAACGGAAAAACGCCAACCCGCCGTCGGCGTGTCCGGCACCGAAATGGCGGATTCGGTTTGGCAGTCGCTGCTGCGGGCGGTGCGCGGCGAGCAGGACGCGTTTGTGCTGGTTTGAATGGACTAGGCGTCTTCCTTGGCGCGGAATGTCTCCACGACACGCTGGATTTCGCTGATCATGCCATCCGTCGTATCGGTCGGGCCGAAGGCCGCCGCGACGCCTTTTTCCAGAATATCCGTTTTGTCCTTTTCGGTGACGACGGAGCCGCCGACGATGACGGGAATGTCCATACCGGCGTCAGCCAGGCCCTTGAAGATATCGTCGAGGTAATAGAGGTATTCCCAGCTGTGGGCGCTGATGCCGATGACGTCGACATCTTCCTGCAGGGCGCTGCTGATGACGGCGGGCGGCAAATTGAAACGGCCGCCGTAGACCACCTCCATGCCCGCATCCCGCAACGTCGCGGCGACGGCCAGAGCGCCGACCTCGTGCTGGTCCATGCCGAGAATTGTGACGAGGATCCGGATGGGGGGAGCGGATGCCGTCATGTCAGATGCCCAGCGGCGAGGGTTGCTGCCCAAGCGGGTCGTACGGCTGGCCGTAAGCCTGGCGCAGCGCGCCCGCCGTTTCCCCGACGGTGGCGTCGGCTTCCAGGGCCGCCACATAGGATTCCATTATGTTGACGCTTTCGTCGCGCGCGGCGTCGTAGAGCGCGCCGAGGGCCTGTTTGAAACGCTCCTGGTCACGGTTTTGCTTGAATTCTCGGATGCGGTCGATCTGGCCGCGGTAGGGTTCGATCTTCTGTTCCGAGGCCTCCTTCAGCATATGGTCCTCGGCGTCCGGTATCTGGTGGCTGTTGACGCCGACCCGTTGGATGGTGCCGTCGTTGACGTTGCGGCCCAGGCGTTCCATCGCTTGATTGAAGATACGTCGGAAGTAGCCTTGTTCCGATAGTTCCGCGATGTCACCGGCTGCCTCGATGCGTTCGAGTTCGGTCATGATGCGTTGTTCCAGTTCGTCCGTCAGTGCTTCGACGTAGTAGGAACCACCCAAGGGATCGGCAACCTTCGTCACGTTGGTTTCAAGTTGCACGATCTGTTGCGTGCGCAGGCCGACCATGTGGGCTTCCTCGCTCGGCGTGCGGTAGGCCTCGTCGAAAGTCGATATCTCCATGGCCTGAACGCCGGCCATCGCCATCGCCACAGCCTGCATGCCGCCACGCGCAACGTTGTTGACGGGCTGCTGGGCCGTCATGGTCAGGCCAGAGGTATGCGCCGTCACAGTCAGCGCCATGGAACGGGGATCGCAGGCGCCGAACTCGTCTTTCATCATGCGGGCGTATATGCGCCGGGTGGCGCGGATCTTGGCGATTTCCTCGAACAGATCCATGCGGCAGGTCAGCAGGATGCCGATGCGCGGCGCGAAGGCGTCAACGTCGACGCCGGCCTTGATCAGTTCCCGGATGTAATACCTTAGTTCGACAAAGCCGAGCGCCATCTCCTCGACCGAATCGAGACCGGTCTCGCTGAAGAAATAGGTATCTTCCATAAGCGCATGAAATTTGGGCATTTTTTCCGTGGCGAAGGCGATCGAATCGGTTGCCATGCGCATGCGCAATTTCAGGGGCAGGTGGCGGGAATAGCTGCAATCGTCCTCGTAAAGCGCAACCTGAATGGCCGAGCCGCGTAAAACCTCCGAGGGCACGCCGCGTTCCTTGGCAACCAGGTAAAGGCCGGCGATTCCCGGCACGGAGGGCAGGGACTGCGAAAAGCTCAGTTCGTCCAGCGCGAGGTCGCGGTAGAGGGCTTCGTAGTCGGCTCGGCAGCACAGCGATACGCCCTGGCTGCCGACCGCATGAACGGCGTGGGGATGGTCGGGATCGAGCATCGCCATTGTTGGTGTATCACCAATAATATCAAGACCTTGTTGGCCTTTATTGATTAATGACTTGAATTGCTCATTGGAGCGTTCCGGCGTGCCTTCGCCCGAGAGTTCGCGCAGGATCCAGGATTGGCCGGGACGCGGCAGGCGCTTGCCCCGGGTGTAGGGATAGGCGCCGGGGGCGTTTTCGTCGTCCCCCTCCGCCGCATAAAACGGCTCAAGGGGGATGCCGGAATAACTGGTGCCGGTATCGGTCATGGTCTTCTCCTAGTCGAGCGCACGGGCGAGCGCGTCGGCACGCTCCTTCAGTTCGCCTCGGCTGCCGAGCGGCGTTGCGTTCAGGCGCGTGCCGCCGTCGATATCGATTTCCGCGCCGGTTATATAGGCCGCTTCGTCTGACGCCAGAAATGCCACGAGGTGGGCGACTTCCTCAACCTTTCCCAGGCGCCGGGCGGGAGCGATGGCCTCGACGCTTTCGCGGATGGCTTTGGGCATCGCCAGAACGTTTTCGGTCTAGATCCCGCCCGGCAGAACGGCGTTGCAGGTAATACCGTGGCGGGCGTACTCCAGGGTCACGGTATGGGTCAGTCCCAAGACGCCGCTTTTTGAGGCGCTGTAGCCGGCCTGGTAGTGAAGGCCGGCCCGTGCCGCCACCGAGGAAATGTTGATTATCCGGCCCCAGCCCGCCTCGGCCATCGGTCCGACCAGGGCGCGGATAAGGTTGAAGGGCCCACTAAGGTTGACGGCTATTTCTGTATCCCAAGCCTCGGCGGTCATCTTGCCCACGGGCGCGATGTTTTTCACCAGACCTGCGTTGTTGACCAAGATGCCGATGGGCCCGAGTTCCGCCGCCAATCCGGCGGCTGCTGTATCAATGGCCCCCGCATCGCTGACATCTGCCAGCGCCGTTGCAGTTTTGGCGCCTATTTCACGCACCAATTCGGCGGTCGCCTCGACATCGTCCGATACATCCATCAGGGCGAGGTTTGCGCCCTCCCGGGCCAGACGCAGCGCGATCGCCCGGCCGATGCCTCGCGCCGCGCCCGTTACCAATGCCGTCCTGTCATGAAGCGTCACGACGTACTCCGATTCCGCTAATCGAACAAACTAACTAACCGACAGCGACAGTAACCAACTCCCCCGGCCAAGGGAATAGGCCTGTCCGCAGGGTGCTTTTCCGATAGACTTTATGGATGAACGAAAGAGCAAAAATGCCAACCGTCTTCCTGGCCCACGGCGGCGGCCCCTGCTTTTTTATGGAGTGGACGATGGGACCGCCGGATACCTGGCACGAGCTGCGTGACTGGCTGACCGGACTGTTGGCGGAACTTGGTGTCGAGCCGGCTGCCTTTCTGATCGTTTCGGCCCACTGGGAGGCGCCGACGACCGCTGGCCTGCCCCCGTTAAGTGGTCCAGTTCTTATGAGAGAATCTGGCGCAGGTTT
>CAYOAD010000099.1:0-14819 GCA_964401845.1 uncultured Rhodospirillaceae bacterium
GATCATCTCCCTCTCAGGTATGTTCGTGATAGAGCCACCCAACGTGCTTTGAGCACTGTTTTTCTTTAATTGGGCCCGGAAAACATTAAGGTGTCAATGTCAAAAAATTTTCCATTTAATTACAACTAATTATCTGAAGTTTTCTTTATGTTTCAAAAAAATATCCTAGTTACATTAATGCAATTGCTGTTAGATAGTCGATAACCGACCGAACAAACGCGAAGGAGAAGGCGGCGTCATGTCCAACGAAATTGATGGAGCGGTCTCCGATTCGCTGATCGGCGAGGTCTGGCCCTCGGCCCATCCCGGCGAAGATCCGGTGCTTTACGGCCACGTGACGCTTGAACCCAGTGAAGCGGTCCAGGTCCGCAGCCTGCAGACTTTCCGGCTGACCTACACCGTCGGCCGTTTCGGCCTCGACGACACCGGCGCAATCCGCATCGTGTTTCGCGCCCTGGGTGACTGGGGCGGTTTGCAAACCGAGGACCCGAAAGCCTCAAATTACGTAACCGCAAGCACCAACACCGGCGTGCCGCTCGTCGTCGACTACAGCCGCTACGGCATTTCCGCCCGGCCGCGTTGGAAATCCCTGACGGTACGCGTGATGGGCGGTTACCTGCGCGAGGGCGACAAGATCACCATTGTGTTCGGGGACACTTCCGGCGGCTCGCCCGGCATGAAAATGCAGACGTTCGTCGAGGCAGGCTTCGAGTTCAAGACATTGGCCGATGTCTGCGCCGTCGGTCAATTCGTGCCCATACCCGACACGCCTTCGATCGCCGTTGTGCCGGGCGAACCGGCCGTGTGGCGCGCGGTGTTGTCGAGCCTGCGCCGGCCCGGCGAAAAATTTCGCTTCGGTCTCAAGGCCGAAGACGCCTGGGGCAACCCGACCGATCTCGCCGAAGGTCAATTCACTTTCGAGACCACCCTGCCCGTCAACGGCTTGCCGGAGACCTATCACTACGAAAAAGGCAACAAGTCCGTCTCGTTCGACGGCCTCTCTGTGGCTGAAACAGGGACCTTGCGGATAACGGTCAAGGACGTTACCGGCGAAGTCGCCGCCGTTTCCCACCCAATGCTGATCCGCGAGGGTGAGGTTTCGGGATATTGGGGCGACCTGCACGGCCAGAGCGGCGAATCCATCGGTGTTACGACGGCGCGGCAATACTTCGACTTCGCCCGCAATAAAGCGTTTCTCGACGTCACCAGCCACCAGGCCAACGACTTCCAGGTCAACAACGCCTTCTGGGCCTACTTGAACGACCTGACGGCGGAGCACCACGAGGACGGCTATATGGTCACTTTCCCCGGTTACGAATGGTCGGGAAACACCTCGGTGGGCGGGGACCGCAATGTCTTCTTCCGGACCGAGGGCCGGCCGATCAACCGTTCGTCGCATGCCCTCCTGACCGACCGTTCCGACCTCCATACCGATGCACCGGACGCGAGGAAACTGTTCTCGGCCATTGCCGACGAGGATTGCGTGGTCTACGCCCACGTCGGCGGACGGTACGCTGACATCGCTTTCGCCCACGATCCCAAACTGGAAACGGCGATGGAAATCCACTCCGCCTGGGGTACCTTCGAGTGGCTGCTGACGGATGGTTTTCCCCTCGGTCACCGCAGTGGCGTCGTGTGCAACAGCGACGGCCACAAGGGACGGCCCGGCGCGAGCTATCCAGGCGCCTCGACATTTGGCGCCTATGGCGGATTAACCTGCTTCCTGACGCACGAGTTGACCCGTGACGCCATATTCGACTGTCTGCGCAGGCGCCACCACTACGGCACCACCGGCACCCGGCTGCACCTGGACGTCGGCGTTCATATGGCCGGCGGCGGCACTTTATTCGACCGCGATCCCCATGCCTTCTCCGACGCCTCCACCAGCAGCGTGTCCGACGTGATGATGGGTGACATCGTTCAAACGAACGATGAACAGGTGACGCTGAATTTCGAGGTCGTCGCCCAGACGCCGGTCGAACGGGTTGAGGTTCGCAACGGGACCGAGGTCGTCTCAACGCTGCGCCCCTATGACACAGCAGCACTTGGCAACCGGATCAGGGTGCTATGGAGCGGCGCCGAATACCGCGGCCGCGGCCGCGATACCAACTGGCAGGGCAAAGTGAAGTTCGCCGGCGGCGAAATCAAGCGGTTGGAAAAAATCAACGCCTGGAACCACGAACGCCTACTGGAATTGGAAGATTCGGACACCGTCGTCTTCGACGCCATAACAACCGGCAATTACGGCGGCTTCGACGTCTGGCTGGCGGGTGACGGCGGCAGCGTCGAAATTGAAACCAATCTAGGAAACATGTCCCTACCTCTGGACGACATCGGTCTCGACGATTGCATCATGGAAGCCGGTGGCTTGGCCCGGATGATCAAGGTATTCCGTTTGCCCGATGAAATTCCGGGCGTCGGGCTAGCGGGAGAAGTCACGATCCCGCTCAGTCCGTCGGGCGACAACCCGCTTTGGGTATCGGTCTACACCGAAGATGGTTTCCAGGCCTGGAGCAGTCCGGTTTTCGCTTACCGTGAGGAGACCTGATTAGGCCCCTCCTAAATCTCCGGAACCTTCACGCCGCTTCGCTCCAACTCGCGCCTAAGGATCTCTTTCAGGCGCTCCAGGCCAGCCTGGTCCGTCGCCTCGCAACGCGCTACCAGCACGGCCTGCGTGTTGGACGGGCGCAGTAGCCACCAGCCGTCCTCGGTGCTGACCCGAACGCCGTCGATGTCATCGACGGCGGTGCCTTCAGCGCGCAGGCGGTTGCGGATTTCGCTGACGATCTCGAATTTCTTGACGTCATCGCAGGCGATGCGGATTTCCGGGGTATTGATGAAGACCGGCAACTCGTCGGCCAGTTCGGCCAGCGAACGTCCGGCTCTGGTCAAAACGCCGAGCAGGCGGACGGCGGCATAGAGTGCGTCGTCGAAGCCGTAGTAGCGGTCGGCGAAAAAGATGTGGCCCGACATCTCACCTGCCAGAGGCGCTTGCTCCTCCGCCATTTTGCCTTTTATCAAGGAGTGGCCGGTTTTCCACATGACGGGTTTGCCGCCCATCCGGGCGACCTCGTCGAACAGAAGCTGACTGGATTTGACGTCGGCGATCACTGTCGCGCCCGGGTTATCGTCGAGCACGTCGCGGGCCAACAACGCCAGCAACTGATCGGCCCACAACAGCCGCCCATGCCCGTCGACCACGCCGATACGGTCGCCGTCACCGTCCAGGGCGATGCCGAAATCGAGGCCGTGTGCGCGCACTGCTTCCTGAACATCCTTTAAATTTTCTGCCACCGTCGGGTCGGGATGGTGATTGGGAAAAGTGCCGTCGATCTCGGCAAACAATAGGTGGTGTTCGCCCGGCAAGCGCTGGGTCAGGGCCGTCATGATCTCGCCCGCGGCGCCGTTGCCGGCGTCCCAGGCTACACGTAGTTCACCGACGCCGCCCGCCCCGTCACAGGCAGTGGCCAGGGCCGTCAGGTATTCCTCGGTCACCGGCAGGCTGCGCACGTCGCCCGGCTTGTCAGCGGCTTCGAAATCTCCGGTTTGGGCAATTCGGCCCAAGTCCGTGATATCCGAACCGAAAAAGGAGAGATGACCCAGCATCATCTTGAAGCCGTTGTGGTCGGGCGGATTATGCGAGCCTGTTACCATGATCCCGGCGTCGGCGGCATGATGATAGACCGAAAAATACAGCATCGGCGTCGGTCCGCGCCCAATGCGGATAACGTTTGCCCCGGTCGCCGACATACCCTCCACAAGAGCGGCTTCGAGGTCCGGTGACGTCAGGCGGCCGTCGTAGCCCACGCAAATCGTGGCGCCGGCGCCCCGGTCGCGCAGAACCGCCGTCGCAAAAGTCATACCCAAAACGCGGGTGTCGTCCACCGACAAAGTTTCGCCGATGATGCCTCTGATGTCGTATTCGCGCAGGATCGTCGGGTGAAAGGTGTGCCCGGAAGCCATTTCGTTCACCGCAAAACTCCCTAATGGTCGCTCGGGGAAACGACGTTACCGCGGCCGATTCCGGAATAGCTGAAGCCCGCTTCGGCCATGTCTTCCGGCGAATACACGTTTCGCAAATCCACCAGGGTAGGCGAATTGAGTTGGGCTTTGACGCGGTCGAGATCAAGGCCACGGAACTCGTTCCACTCCGTGACGATGACGGCGGCGTCGGCGCCGTCCATCGCGTCGTAAGCGTCATCGCACCAAACCACGTCCGAGAGAACTTTGGCGCCCTCGGTCATGCCTTCGGGATCGTAGGCACGGACGGTAGCGCCGGCTTCCCTCAAGGCCGGAACGATATCGATACTCGGTGCGTCCCTCATATCGTCGGTGTTGGGCTTGAATGTCACGCCGAGCAGCGCAATCGACTTCCCCGCCACGTCACCGCCGCAGGCCTCGATAATGCGCCCCGCCATGGCTTTCTTCCTTTCATCGTTCACCGCCACGACGGCTTCGACGATTTTGCTCGGGCAGCCGACTTCGCGGGCGGTGTTGACCAGAGCCACGGTGTCCTTGGGGAAACAGCTGCCGCCGTAACCCGGCCCGGCGTGAAGAAATTTCGAACCGATGCGACCATCCAGGCCGATGCCGCGGGCCACTTCCTGCACGTCAGCGCCGACGTTCTCGCAGATGTCGGCCATCTCGTTAATGAAAGATATCTTGGTGGCCAAGAATGCGTTGGCGGCGTACTTGGTCAATTCAGCGGTTTCGCGGCTGACGAAGAGAACCGGCGTTTCGTTGAGGAACAATGGCCGGTAAACCTCACGCAGAACGTCCATGGCCCGCTCGGAATCGGTGCCGACGACAACCCTGTCGGGCCGCATGAAGTCCTCGATTGCGGCGCCTTCCCGAAGAAATTCGGGATTGGAGGCGATGTCGACATCCGCATCGGGACGGCGCGCTCGGAAGTGGAAAAGCGCATCCGAGCGCGCCGTCCCGATGCGATGTCGACATCCGCATCGGGACGGCGCGCTCGGATGCGCTTTTCCACTTCCGCGCCGGTGCCGACCGGGACAGTAGATTTTGTGACGACGACGGTGTAGCCGTTAAGCGCCTCGGCGACCTCCTCGGCCGCCGAAAAAACGTAGGTCAAGTCGGCCGCGCCGTCACCCCGCCGGCTAGGCGTTCCAACTGCGATGAAAACGGCATCGGCACCCTTCACGGCAGCCTTCAGGTCAGTTGAAAAGGTCAACCGGCCGGCATTGACATTGCTTTCCACCATGCGGCCCAAGCCGGGCTCGAAGATAGGGATGTCGCCAGCATTGAGAGTTTCGATTTTCCCCGCATCCTTGTCGACGCAAATTACATCAGCGCCAAACTCGGAAAAACAGGTCCCGGAAACCAGACCGACATAGCCGGTCCCTATCATGGCAATTCGCATATTTGTTCCTTAAGTCCGCGCGGCAAATTCGTCGATGAATGCCTGCACGTCCGCCTGCAGATCGTCCCGTGCCAAAGCGAAGGCGATATTCGCCCTTAAAAATCCCGCCTTGTCACCACAGTCAAAACGTTCGCCCTCGAAGCGCAGGCCGTGAAACGGTGCGCCGCCGATCAAGGCCGCCATGGCGTCGGTCAATTGCACCTCCCCGCCGGCGCCGCGCTGCATCTTCGCCAGATGGTCGAATACGGACGGTTGCAAGATATAGCGCCCGATTATCGATAACGTGGACGGCGCCTCTTCAGGTGCCGGTTTTTCGACCAATCCCGTCACCTCGACCAGATCGCCCGTCGTTGCGCCGATCTCGAGCACGCCGTATCTGCTGGTCTGTTCTCTGGGCACATCCATGACAGCAACGACATTGCCGCCGCTCTCGGCGTAAGCAGTTGTCATCTGCTGCAGACACGGCGTCTTCGATAATACGAGATCATCGGCCAGCAGCACGGCGAAGGGTTCGTCGCCGACCAGATTTCTGGCGCACCACACCGCGTGGCCGAGGCCCATGGGTTCCTGCTGGCGGGTATAGGCAACCGTGCCCGCCGCCGGCAACCATTCTGCGATCGCCTCGATTTCATCCAACTTGTTCTTGCTGGACAGCTGGTCATGGAGTTCATAAGAACGGTCGAAATGGTCCTCAATGGCGGATTTTCCCCGCCCCGTGACAAAGATGAATTCTTCGATGCCCGCCGCCTTGGCCTCCTCAACCGCATAGTGGATGAGGGGTTTGTCCACGACGGGAAGCATTTCCTTGGGCATTGCCTTCGTCGCCGGCAAAAACCGCGTGCCGAGGCCGCCGACCGGAAACACGGCTTTGCGCACTCGTTGTGGAGTTGAATCGGATGAAGACATATTTGATTTCAATTGGTTAATAAATTTGCGGCGGATACGCCATCAGGAACTGTTCGGCAGTTTTGCCATGGCATTTACGGGATGGCAAGAGCCACAAGGCAAATCAGTTCAAGCGCCCAGCAGAAGATCCTTGGCTTGGTTGATTTTGCTTGCGAGATAGGTAGAACCGCCCTGATCTGGGTGAATTTTCAACATCAGCCGATGGTGGGAATCCTTTATCTCCTCCTCGGTTGCACCGGCTTTCAGGCCCAGAATCTCAAGGGCTTCCTCCCGCGTCATGGGCCCGCTGTGGACGTCGGCTTCATCAGCACCGCTTTGACCGGCTGATTCGTAACCGGCCTTGGCACGCCATTCGGGGCCTTCGGTACGGTCCAAATAAGTCTCCAATAGCGCGGCTCCTTGTGGGTCGGTGGCACGGCATTCCCGCAGAACTTCGACGACCTCCGACGCGGACAGTTCGTTGAGCGGCCGACCGCGATGTGCTCCCTTCAGCACTTCCCCGGAAATACCGCCACTGTCATGGTTCAGCGTCATCCTGAGATATTCGGTCGTAACTTCTGAATTACCCTGTTCCGAAGAAGAACCGCCGTCGGACGAGTAGGCCGGACCGCTTCTCGTCGCGCCGATGCCGAACGGCAGCCGCGCCGCCCGGCGCATCAACCACCAAAAAGCGGCGATCGCCAGCGGAGCGGCAAAAGCCAACCGTCCGGTCAGGGCAAGGAACAGGACAAGCGCCAAACAAATTCCGAGAACGCCCCACTTGAGCGTTTTCGCCAGGACTTTCGGGTCGGCCGCCGCAAACCAGCGTCCGGCCAGGATCAGAGCAAGAAACACGCATACGCCGAGAACGAACCAGGCAAACATCATTGAGATTCCGATTTGAGTTGATTGGCGATGAGCAGGGTTTCGCCCCCTTTGCGGCTGCTGTAATTCTCCAGCGCCTTTCGGCCGCCAGCTGCATACACCGCCACAGCCGCGAGCAGATCCCGCAACTGGCGGGCGCTCGACAAATCAAAATTGCAATGTGCGCCGCCGCTGAGCCGGGCGATTTGCCGGAATGCTCTCGATGCGCCGGGCTCGGCGCCTTCCTGGAAGACAAACACCGGCACGCCAAGCATGCCGAGTTCGCCGGCCAATGTGCAAAGTTGATCGATGTCCTCCTCCACGCAGTCGCCGATGAACACCAGAGCGTTCACCTTCTTCACAGCGGTTTCCTCAAGCGCATGACGAAGAACCCGCTCGATTTGCGTGCGGCCGCCTCGGCAGTCGACACGGGTCATTTGACCGACAAGTTCGTCAGAATTTCCGATCCAGGGCGTGGCCTGAAAATCTCCGTACCCCCGGTAAAAAGCCATTTGTATGTCAAGGCCTCCCAACGCCGCTGTTTCGCTGAACATCTCACCCTGGATATGGCAGGCCTTGTCCCACGTCGGCTCCCGGCTGGCCGTCGCATCGAGGGCAAAAATCAACCTCCCCCGGGATCCGGCAGCGTGCACGGCAGGCGCTGCGGCCAGCCGTTTGAGGAAAGCATCGACATCCTCCTGATTGGATCGCCGCGCCAAATCACGTCGGTCTTCGGGCATCACTCCCTCTTTTCCCGGAGGCCCATTTGAAATGAGCATTCCATACTTTGCCAACCATAGATATGTGCTAAGGCAAGCGCATTGCAACGCCAATGCAGCTATGATTCACCGATTACAGATAGTATGCTATTGAGCTTAGCCGAGTTGTTCATTCGGGGGCACCCGGCTGAGCGGGAACAACGTTAATTTTCTCAGGTGACTGGAATTGCCTAACGAGCTCCGTCGGTTGGACCAGGGCAAACTTGAAGATGTTTTCAAGGCGCACACCCTGTTTCTTGATCACAAAACCGGCGGCATCCGGGCACAGCTACCCAGTCACAACCTGTCGTCACTGAATTTTGACGACAAGGACCTGTCGGAAGGTATTTTCGCAGGCTCATCCTTCCAGTTCTCATCACTCCGCAGAGCGGAACTGAAAGCAGCCGACCTTTTCGGTTGCGATTTCAGCGTCTCCAACCTTGAGCACGCAATCCTGGCCAAAGCCGATCTGCGCGACGCCATCCTTCGAGGCGCCGTGCTGATCGGCGCCGACCTCCGGGAAGCGGATTTGCGGGAAGGCCGCCTTGCCTTGGGTAGCACGGAAGATTCCGGTAATACCGACTTGTCAGGAATTGACGGCCGGAACGCGGATATGTCCGGCAGCACCCTGTCGGGCGCAAATGTTTCCGGCAGTAATTTCGGGGGCGCGTCATTCGTTTTGGCCGATCTGACCAGCGTCAACGGCAAAGGCGCCAACCTTGCGCACGCCCGCATGAACCGTGCCCAGCTGATCAATGCCGATTTCACCAACGCGAATTTTCAGAAAACCGACCTTGGCGGCGCCGACTTGCGGGAATGCAATTTGACGGGCGCCGATATGAAAGGGGTCAACCTTTCCGGAACCGACCTTTCCGGGGCAATTTTGAAAGGCGCCATTTTAACCGGTGCAACGGTGGCGGACGCCGTGTTCGACGAAGCCGAACTTCGCGGCGCCACCCTCGATGACGGCGTCCTGTCCGCCGATCAACTGCAGGCGGCTCACCTGCCGCGTCGCCCGGACGACGCCGGCATCGTGCTTGAAGACGTCATTGCACAACATGCCGATTGGGTTCGATCGGGCGGCACGGATGGAAAACGCGCCGATCTGTCGGGCCTCGACTTGAGCGGACTTGATCTGTCCGGTGTCGACCTTTCCGCCGCCCGTATGATTGCCGCAATGCTACGCGGCACGCAGATGTCCAAATCGTCACTGGCCCACGCCGACCTTTCGTTTGCCGATTGTCGGAACGCGAAACTGAATGAAACAGATATGCGGGGCGCCGACTTCTCCTACGCAAACCTAAGCCAGGCTCAGCTAAAAGGAGCGAACTTGGCGTCCTTGCAGATCAAAGGCGCCGCCATTCGCGCCTGGCCCACGGACATGAGCAATGCGCGGATGGCCGAAAGCGACTGTTCCGGAGCCGCCATGCCGGGCGCCAGGCTTGACGGCGCGGATTTTTCCCACGCGAACCTGTCCGGCGCCGATATGCAGGCGTGTTCCGTCGAAGGAACCGTCCTGAGCGGCGCCAACTTGAGCGGAGCAAATCTGGAAGGCGTCGATTTAACCACGGCAAAAAAGAGAACATAATGCGGTTTCCGTTCTAACGGAGACGCATCGTCAAATCTTGTCCATGCCGCACAATAAGATCATGGCCATTAGTGGTTAAATCAAAACTCGGAGTTACCCTAGCGTTTGATCTGGACGTCCGGATAAAAGGCATGGAATGCGAAGGCGAAGTCGACGCCATACGCCACGTCCGACATTTCATTTCCGTTCTTTCGCTGCACCACTACATTACCCACGTCGACGCCTTCGCGGATTGACGGAGCATCGAGAGCCGAGTTTTGACCGGGCGACCACGTCAGGATGATACCGTCTTCGGTTTCGACGCGCTTTTCGCGTTTCAGGGCCTCCATGGACCATGCCCGAAATCCGCCGTTGCCGTCACCAACCGAGATCACGCGGGCAAGCGGCGCAATCCCTTCGGGCAGGTCGCCTCGGTAAAGAAACGGTTGCGGCATGGAATCGTAATAGGCGTACGGGTTGGCGCCGTAGCGGCGTCGCTGGCTGTAGGTTGGGATAAGCACCTTGCCCTGGGTTGCCCTGGACTTGAAGCGGGCAAAGGATTCCAATCTTGCGGGGACCACCTTCAATTTCTTCCCCGTCATCTCACCGACAATTCCCTGCCCGATAAATTGCTGCCACCAGCTTTCGGTTTGGCGGTCATACATGATGAGATCGGAATTTCTTAGTTTTCCGGTCGTACCGAATTCGAGGATCCTGCCGTCAAGCCGCCGGTCGAACACGATCGCCGCATTGCACAGCGGACAAAACGTCACGCTCACCGGCATCCCGCCGATAACGTCATTGACGATTTCGTGCCACATCAAGACCTGCAGCGGGTAGGCTTTCCACTCACCGCCTATGTCCAGCCCAATCACCGGTTCGGTATCGGCCAAATGATCGGCTTCCGACACCGGCATGAACTTGGGATCGTCAATGGACGGGATTCCGTCTTTCGGCGGCCCCCCCGACATCACTTCGGAAAAATCGATCGCGGTTTTGGAGAAGTCAGTCTTCGGCCATTCGTATTTCCAGGCGCTAGGACCGGCGGATGCGGCGCCGAACCATAAAAGACCAAGTGCCCCGACGATCAATCCGGCCAGCAGGATCGATCTTCGCCTAATTCGGAATGAACGCATTACCCGTCTCCGCATAAATTATCGGCCTGAGAGATCGTCATGGTCGTGCGGTTGGAGTTTTCCTTCAAGTCAATCCGCTTCACGGTGGTGTGACATATGTGCGGAGTCAAAGCGCGCTTGACCATTCCGCCCGTAGTCGCCAACCTGCCGCGGCACCACGTATTTGCCGTCACGAATGTCTGCGTCCTGAGTTGAAAGAAAATGGAAACCGTTGAAAGCGTTGTTGTCGGCGCCGGCGTCATCGGGCTGGCGATTGCCCGGTCGCTCTCGGCGGCGGGACAAGAAGTCGTTGTATTGGAAGCGGAAGCAGATATCGGAACCGGCACGAGCTCCCGCAACAGTGAAGTCATTCATGCCGGAATCTACTATCCGACCGGGTCGTTGAAGGCGCGTTTGTGTGTCAGCGGCCGTGATATGCTTTACCGCTACTGCGCCGAGCACGGGGTCGAACACCGACGTCTCGGCAAACTCATCGTCGCCGGCAACAGGGGCGATCTCGAGACACTGCAGAAACTTCAGGATAAAGCATCGGCAAATAGCGTTGACGATCTGCGATTCGTTTCCAAGGAAGAGTTGTCGCAGCTAGAGCCGGAGGTCGACGGGGCCGGCGCGCTGATTTCCCCATCAACCGGAATTGTCGACAGCCACGGACTGATGCTCGCGTACCAGGGTGAAGCCGAAGACAATGGCATGGCGATCGCCGTCAACAGCCCGCTCTTGGCGGCAAAAGTCACCGGTAGCGGATTCGAGCTTCAAGCCGGCGGGGCTTCGTCGATGACGCTCGGATGCCGCAAGCTGATTAATTCAGCGGGCCTCGGCGCACAAGAAGTCGCTAACGCCATCAGCGGACTTGATGCCAGGCATATTCCGCAGCGCTACCTCAATAAGGGCTCGTACTTCACCATGCGGGGCCGCGCACCTTTCCGGCATCTGATCTATCCTGTACCGCCGAGCGCTAGCCTCGGCATTCACTTGACCCTCGATTTGGCCGGTCAAGCCAGATTTGGTCCGGATCAGGAGTGGATTGACGAGATTAACTATGCCGTCGACCCCACAAGGGCAAAAGCATTCTATGACTCCGTCAGGCGCTACTATCCCGGGCTGGCCGACGACGCGCTTGACCCGGCGTACTCGGGTATCAGACCGAAAATTCAGGCGCCGGGCGACCCCATGGCGGATTTCGCCATCAGTGGCCCGAGGGATCATGGCGTGCCGGGCTTAGTAAACCTATTTGGCATGGAATCTCCGGGGCTTACCTCATCACTGGCGATCGGCGAATATGTTCGCGCCCTGCTTGCGGCCTAACCCAACCTTGGGCTACCTTGGCGACCGGTTCCAACACCCGAGGGAAATATGATTCGTTCACTCATCGCCATCGCCTGCGTCCTGGGCACCGCAATACTTTGGCCGGGTACCAGCGCGCATGCGGCAAATCCGGATTGGGAAGCCTGGATGACCGGGCCGACGGCAACACGTATCGGTGGAGCCAAGGAATGGCACATGAACGTGGGTGCGGGCATTGGCTTCGCACCGGATTACATGGGCAGCGACGACTATGTCTTCCACGCCTTGCCTTTGGTCGACATCGAGTGGCGCGGCGCATATTTTCTGAGTACCAAAAGAGGTCTGGGTTTGAACGTTATTCGCAGCCGCCAAACCAAGGCGGGGCCCCGCCTCACCCTTTCGCCAGCGAGAAACGCTTCGGAAAATACCGATCTGACGGGCATGGCCGATCTCAAGAGCAGCATCGAAATCGGACTGTTTGCCCAGCATCATTCCGGCCCTTGGCGTTTTGACGCAGACATCCGATACGGCATGAATGAAAAGGGACACAAGGGCATTGTTGGCGGCCTTGGTCTCGCTTTGGGTGGCCGGTTGAGCGAGGATTCCAGCCTAATCATCGGCGGAAATTTTCGTTTTGCGAATGCCCAGTACTTGATTTCAAATTTTGGTGTTTCTGCGGGTGAAGTCCTCGCAACCAGAGCGGCCTACGCACCGACGGCAGGCTTTCTCGACTTCGGCGCTTGGGCTTCGCTGATCTACAATCTTAGCGAAAACATTTATGTTTCTGTCGATGGGCGGGGAAGTTTGCTTGCGGATCAAGCCTCACTGAGCCCGATCACCAAGGAGGAATCCCAGTACTTCATCGGCTCCACCATGGGCTATCGCTTCTGAAAACCTTAGCGTAGGCGGCACTCTTTCGGGCGTCGCAATCAAATGCTTCCCTCCTCCAACTCCGGATGATATGAACCCCGCCTGAGCTCATTGAACGGCGATGCGCTGTGAAATTCTGGTGGTGGGGAATGCAAAACATAGGTTTGGTGGAAAAGGTTCGCGATGGTCTTATCGGGGCCCGACAGAGCGTTGAGGGGCCATTGGGCCAACGGCGTATCGTCTATGCCGATTATACCGCATCCGGCCGGTCGCTAAGCTTTGTCGAAGACTTCATTCGGACGGAAGTCCTTCCCTACTACGCCAATACGCACACCGAAACTTCAGGGACCGGACACCAGACAACCCGCTTCCGCGAGGATGCCCGGAAAATTATCCTGGATGCCGTGGGCGGCAATGAGGAAGACGCCATAATTTTCTGCGGCTCGGGCGCCACCGGCGCCGTCGACCGATTTATCAACATTTTGAACCTGCGCCTGCCCAACGAACTGTCCGAGCAGTACGGGCTGCTGGAGCGGATACCGCCGGATCAGCGTCCGGTAATTTTTATCGGCCCCTACGAGCACCATTCCAATGAAGTGTTGTGGCGTGAAACCATTGCCGATGTGGTCGTGGTCGAGGAAGACGCGGACGGCTTGGTCGACCTGAATAATCTCGAAGCCGAGTTGGACCGCTACGCCGACCGACCACTTAAAATCGGAAGTTTTTCAGCCGCCTCGAACGTGACGGGCATCATGACCAATACCCATTCAGTCACCGCGATGTTGCACGCCCATGGTGCTGTGGCGGCATGGGATTTCGCCGCCGCCGCTCCCTATACGGTGATCGAAATGAACCCGGTGGATCAGCCGGATGCGGCGAAAGACGCTATCTTCATTTCGCCGCATAAATTTCCGGGCGGCCCCGGCACCCCGGGTCTTCTCGTCATCAAGCGAAACCTGATGCGCAACCGGGTTCCGGTCATCCCGGGCGGCGGCACGGTTTCATATGTCAGTTCAGAGGAACACCGTTATCTGGACGACCCCGAGCACCGCGAGGAAGGCGGGACGCCCGATATCGTCGGCGCGGTTCGGGCGGGCCTCATTTTCCAACTCAAGGAAGCGGTCGGCGCCGCGGACATCATGCAGCACGAGGAAGTATTGGCCAGGCGGGCGATCGACCGGCTGAGCACAAATCCGAACATCAACATATTGGGTAACCTCGAAACGCCGCGGCTACCTATCATCTCTTTCCTCGTGCGGTACGGCGAAAAATACCTTCACCATGATTTCGTCGTTGCAGTGCTGAACGACTATTTCGGCATTCAGACCCGAGGCGGCTGCAGTTGCGCCGGCCCCTACGGTCACCGCCTGCTGGGCATCGACATGGCGACATCGAAGGAATTTGAAGCGCAAATCTCGACAGGATGCGAAATCGTGAAGCCAGGCTGGACGCGTTTCGGGCTCAACTATTTCAACACCGACGAAGAGGTCGAGTTCATCCTGGGAGCCATCGACTGGTTGGCCAGCCACGCCTGGAAGCTGTTGCCGGCCTATGAGTGCGACGCCGCCACCGGACGGTGGTGGCATCGTGATCTGGCCGACAGCCCGATCATGTCGCTGCACGACATCGCCTATGACAGCGACGATGCCAGCTACCCCTCGCGCAAGGCTACCGCACCGGCATTATCGCTAACCGACCTGATCGCTGCGGCGGACGCCGATATCGTAAAGCTGAACGAAGGGAGCGACGAATCAGCCCCCCACGACCCAGTTCTGCCGGCGGCAGCCAGTCACCTTCAATGGTTCCCCATGCCTCATGATGAAGCCGTTACCGATTTGTAGGAGTGGCGTCATCAAGGATTG
This sequence comes from uncultured Rhodospirillaceae bacterium, assembly GCA_964401845.1. Classification (GTDB taxonomy): domain Bacteria; phylum Pseudomonadota; class Alphaproteobacteria; order UBA2966; family UBA2966; genus CAYFKJ01. The sequence goes on from CAYOAD010000099.1 coordinate 14,610, forward strand.
AGGATTAATCGGGCGCGACCGAATGTTTCGTCGGCAATCCCATTCCCATCAGATTTGATCAATCCCGCCAACTCACCGGCAAGGATCGTTCGAATTGCATTAACCATCCGTTAATTCATTGTTTTGAAAGCATTTTCGGCCATATTTAAAGGATACGGGGTGCCTCGTGGAGGAATTGATCCGTGTCCATTTTCAATCATCCGGAATTCG
>CAYOAD010000100.1:0-14809 GCA_964401845.1 uncultured Rhodospirillaceae bacterium
ATGACGGCGTTCAGCGGCGTACGCAGTTCGTGGCTCATGTTGGCGAGGAATTCGGATTTTGCCTTGTTGGCCAGTTCGACGTCGGCCGTCCGCGCCGCCACGAGTTGTTCAAGGTGAGCGCGGTAGGATTCAAGTTCCCTTTCCTGAGCCGCCTGCACCGAGATGTCCTTAGCTATACCCCTGAGGCATTGGAAATCGCCAGTCCGGGGGTCGAATATCGGCAGCCCGCTGATCCTGAAGGTCCGCTGACCGCGGTCCGGATGACGATATCCGACAACGACATCGCGGAACGGGCGGCGCCAATCGGACCAGGGATCGTCCGCCGCTCCATCAGCAATTGGGCAAAGCTCAGCCAGCGATTGGCCGATCAGTTCGGTGCGGTGGTATCCCAGTAGGTCGACTGAATTGTCTGACAGGCTTGTGACGCGGTATTCCCGGTCCGTCTCCCAAATCAGGTCGGCCGTCAGACGCGCAACATCGCGCAGCCGACGATTGGCTTCTTTGGCGTCAAATTGGTGGTCCTGGGCCAAGCGCTGAACTACCCCCAACAGCTGTCATCAAATCGCCCCCGACCTGCAATGCACCGTACGAGTCTACAACCAACCAGTGAACACAACCCTAACGGTACTCAAGGTGGTAAGACCATACCGGAGTTGTCCTCGCTAAGCCATTATTATCAAATAAAATTTTAGTAATATTAGAACAAAATAACGTTTGGCGGAGAGCCGGACATAGCAGGGTATGGCCGGTCTTTCCGCTCCGGACTAAATCGGCAGGCTGATGCGCACGGTCAGGCCGCCTTCAGATCGGTTGCCGAGGGAAATTTCGCCGCCGTGGCCGTGAACGATGGATCGGGCGATGGCCAGGCCCAAACCGATGCCGCCGGTTTCGGGATTGCGCGACTCCTCCACCCTGACGAAGGGTTCGAAGACGTGCTCCAGTTGATCCTCGGGAATACCGGGTCCGTCATCTTCGATAACGACAACGAATTCCCCTACGCCCGCTTCGAGCGTAACGCGGGCCTGCCCGGCATAAAACAGGGCGTTGTCCACCAAATTGCGGATCGCGCGTTTCAAGGCCAGCGGCCGGCACGCGAATGTCACCGAACTGGCACCGGTTTCTTTCGGACCGCTAAACGAAACGTCGCGGCCGAGATCGATAAAGTCGTCACAGATACTGGCGATCAAGGCGTCCAAGTCGATCCGGCGCGTCGCTTCTTCGTCCGCTTCTTCGCGTACGAAGTCGAGGGTCGCCTCCGCCATGCGCTGCATCTCCTCAAGCGTATCGATCATCTTTTGCCGCAACTCCTCGTCCTCGACCAGTTCGGCGCGGATCCGCAGCGAGGTAATCGGCGTTCTCAAATCGTGCGATATGGCCGCCAGCATCTGGGTGCGGTCATCGAGGAAGCGCTTGAGCCGCCCCCGCATTTGGTTGAAGGCGCGGGTGGTTTGGCGCACGTCCTGCGGCCCGTCCTCCGGCAGGGGGTCGCCATCCTCGCCCCGGCCCAACGCATCCGCAGCCTTCGCCAGGCGGCGCATGGGCCGGGTAATCCGTTGCACCATAACGATCACGATGACGACCAATACGACCGCCAAGACGGCGATGGTGTGCATCGACGGCAAGGCCCAGCCGGGTGGACGGGGCGGTACCAGGGTATGGACATTCAGCCACACGCCCTCACGCGTCAGTACGGAAATGTCGAGACCGACGAGCCGGCGGTAGCGCCGCCAGGGCGGTCCCCATTTGTGGCGGTGATCGCGGGACGCCTCATCATCATCGTCGTCCTCCTCGTCGTCGTCATCATCGTCTTCGCGGGCGGCGCGGCGGTCCGACATCCAGCGCGTTTCCTGCCAGCGCGAACGCCAACCCAGGAAGCCCGTGCGGTCGCGGGCATCCACGCGCACCTCTCGCGCCTGGTCCGCCAGTAACGATGTAAGCTGGGCAGATAGCGTACTGTCGAGTTTGTCCGAACCGCTTTCGATGACGTCGGCCTCTCCCAACCCGAAACCGAGGCGAGGTGAGCTGCTGGCGGCCACGAGTTGTTCATGCAATCCGGGCGGCGCGTCGTTGAGAAGCCGCACCAGCGAGGCTGTCCTGCTCAGGATTTGGTCATGGGCGACGGCCCGCACGGCCTGGCGGCGCTCGTCTCCCAGGATCGCCAGGTTAGCAATTTGCACGGCCGCCAGCGCAATCAGAATAAGCGCGATCATCTGACCGGCGATGCTCTTGGGCCACGGGATCTTTTTGATCCGGGGGAAGCGGCGCGGCGGCTGATAGCTCATTGCGCTTCAACCTCGGGCGTGAAGCAGTATCCGCCGCCCCACACCGTTTTGATCAGTTCGGGTTCCTTGGGATCAAGCTCGATCTTGCGGCGCAGCCGGCTGACCTGGTTGTCGATGCTACGGTCGAAGACCGCCGCTTCCCGTCCCCGTGTGAGATCCAGCAGTTCGTCCCGGCTCAGGGTCATCTGAGGATGGGCGAGGAAGGCATTCAGGAGCAGAAATTCTGCCGTGCCGAGGGGGACGCCGACGCCATCTTGGCTGGTCAGTTCACGCCGCGCGACATCGAGCTGCCAGCGGTCAAACCGGTAGCTTTGGATTTCCGGCTCGCGCGACCGCCTGGGCATGCTTTCAGCGCGGCGCAGCACGGCCCGGATGCGGGCCAGCAATTCACGCGGATTGAACGGTTTGGTGACGTAATCGTCTGCGCCCATCTCAAGACCGACAACCCTATCGACGTCCTCGGCGACCGCCGTCAGCATGATGACCGGAATGTCGGTGTTCTCGCGCAGATGACGGCACAACGTCAGACCGTCTTCGCCCGGCATCATGATGTCGAGCACAACAAGATCGACAGCGTGGCGGCCCAAGACCTCGCGCATGGCCGTGCCGCCGTCGGCGCCGCTGACCCGAAGCCCGTTCTTGGTCAGGTATTTGGCGAGCGGCTCGCGGACGTCGCGGTTGTCGTCGACGACCAGGATATGTGGCGTGCTTTCATTCATGACCGAATTCTAAATTAGGCCGCGAGTATGCCCGCTGAAAGGCCGTTCCGCCGGAGAAAAATGTATCAAAGTTTGTCAAACGCCGTCCGCGCCACCGTTTGCGACAATTGAGCGGTTCGGCGACACACTTTTGCCCCCTGCCGCACTGTTCAATCGGGGCATCGGAAACACAGCCACATGAGGTTGCAAATGCAAAAGAGAACGAAGATTTTTTTCGCCACCACCGCACTCGTCGCGATCGGGTCGTTGGTCGCCGCCGGCGTCAGCCAGGCAAGCGGGGGCTGGCGACACGGCTGGGGCCATGGCTGGGGAAAAGGCCACATGGGCGGCCGCCACGCGATGTCGCGGCACGCCGGCGACCTGTTCGACAAGTTCGATGCCGACAAGGACGGCAACCTGACCAAGGCGGAGCTTGAAAACGCTGTCAAAACTCGCATCGAGGGATCCGACGCCAACAACGACGGCAAGCTGAGCGTATCGGAATTCGAAACCGTATGGCTGGAATTCTCCCGCCCCTTCATGATCCGGGGCTTCCAGATGCTGGACAAGGACGCCAACGGTGAAGTCACGGAAGGCGAGCTTAAATCGCCGCTGAACCGTATCGTCAGCCATCTCGACAGCAACGACGACGGCACCGTTTCGAAGAAGGAAATGCGCCGCAAGCACATGGGCCGCTATGACGACGATGACGACGACGATTGATCGTCAGGCCAATTACATCGTGGTAATCCGGGGTCCGATCAGTTCATGATTGGACCCCGACGTACGAGGAGACCGAGAGCATGACCAAGCGCTACGACGGCATGGCCAGGACGCTTCACTGGATCATGGCCATCCTGATCATTTTCATGATGTTAGCCGGTATGAACCTGGAAGACGTCCCCGCCACCGAACGAACGGTGCCCCTGATGGGCCATTCCGGTATCGGCATGGTGCTCCTGATCCTTGTCGCCATCCGGCTGTGGTGGCGCCGTGGCCATCCGGCCCCGCCCTACCCCGACAGCATGTCGGCCCGCGACCAGAAAATATCAAAGGGCGTCGTCCATCTGTTTTACGCCTTGATGATCTATCAGCCCGTCGTCGGCCTGCTCCACGCCGCCACCTATGTCGACGCCAGCGTCCAGCCCTTCGGCCTGTTCAACGTAACGGCGTTGCTGCCCTCCGGCGTCGGCGTGACACAATTCTTCCATGTCCTGCACGGCATCGGCTTCAGCGCGCTCGCCCTGCTCACCCTGCTGCATATCGCAGCAACGCTTAAGCACTGGCTGATCGACAAGGACGAAATCCCCCATCGCATGATACCTTTCGTCAAAGCGCCTAAATAAACCCGGAGTTACCCATGCCCGTTCCCTTTCAGGGCGGATGCCTGTGCGGTACGGTGCGCTACGAGTGCACCGCCGAGCCCGTCGCCGTCTACTACTGCCATTGCACCGATTGCCAGAAGGCCTCCGGCACCGCCTTTCACACCGGCGTCTTCGTGCCGGTCGAGGCCTTCACCATCCTGCAGGGGGAAGCGGCAACCTACGAGCGGCCTTCCGATGCCGGCAATACGGTCACTCACGCTTTCTGCCGCGATTGCGGCGCGCCGCTCTACGTCTTCTCCTCAGCCCGAACGACACACAGGTCCATCAAGGCGGGATCGCTGGACGATTCGTCCTGGCTGAAGCCCGAGTTCCACATCTGGACACAAAGCGAGACGCCCTGGGCCGCCATCGATGGGGTGGAGGAACGCCATGCCCAGTCGAAGAAGCTGAACATCTGACTGCGCCTCGCATTCCCCACGATTATTCGCCAGCTAGATCATCTCAAGACCGCCGTCCAACTCGGTACTCCGCGGCAAGGGCGCGGATTTTAGATTTAGCCTGCCGGTTCATGCGGACACGGCAGCGCCCGATCCCGATTGACGAAGCGGGGCCTTGCGAGATCTTGCCGCCGAATTCAATTGTCCGCTTCATAGCCGAACGCTTGGACGTACGGCTCCAAAACCGGTAGGACCGGCGCCAGATTGGCCGCATAATTGCGCCAGCGGTCTACCGCGCGTTCATAGACGGCCTCGCGGACATCCTGGTAACTGGGCGTCGAGATGTGCCGTTTCGGTTGGCTGTCACGGTAGTCCAAAGCGCTTTCCTGCCAGGGCAATTCGAGAAACTCGAAAATCCGCTGCACGGTTGACGGTGTATCCGCCACGAGATCTTCGTAGCGGTATTCAAGCGCGCTTTCGGCCAAGATGGATCGGAGTTCCAGCCAGCCGCCCATCACCAGGTCGTACATGGATGCCGTCTTGCCAACGGTATTGAAATTGACCATGGCCTCGTTGGGCTCGAAACTTTGCATGAAACAGCTCAGCACGACGTCGCGCGGGTCGCGCAGCGCGACCAAAATCTTGGCCTTCGGAAACATCGTACGAATCAGACCCATGTGGATGATGTTCAAAGGCAACTTGTCAACCAGGCGACGCCGTCCGAGCGGCGCCGCCAGGGCGTTTGATGCGGCTTGCCAATAGATCCGACGCAGTTCGGCGACGACCGCGGGGGCAATATCCGTCAAGGCATCCGGATAGCCGCCCCGTTCTTCTAGATGCCGTTTCGCCGCCTCAAGCAAGGGCAGTTCCTCGACGCTGACCAAACCGTCGTGGGCGTCTAGGAATTGTTCCATCAAGGTCGTGCCCGAGCGGGGAAAGCCGACGAAGAAGATCGGATCCGCCAATTCGTCCGCCGGCGCGGATCGCTCGGCAGCCTGGCCGAGCAGGGAATTTGACGTGGCCCGCGCCTTGCCGATCATTGCAAGATAGCCTTCTCCGTCCAGGCGTTCCGCGTGACGATTCCGGGCGTGGTCGGCATTGGCGCGCTCGAACGAAGCAAAGGCCTTTTCGAATTCGCCCAAACGGTCGAGCACCCGGCCCAACTCAAAGCCGAATTGACCGTCGTCCCCCCGGTCCTCCATCGCTTCAAGACGCCGCCTTGCCGCATCGAGGTTACCGCTACGCCGGTCGATTTGCGCCTTCATCAGGTTGGCGTCGTGGTGCCAGGGGTCGAGTTCCAGGGCGCGATCCACCGCGGCCTGCGCCGCTTGCTTGCGGCCGGCGTATTCGTGCCAGGAAGCCAGCGCGGCATGCGTTCTTGGACTGTCCGGTTCGGCATCCTCAAGGCGCGCATAGAGTTCGCCGGCCGCGGCGTCGTCGCCGAGGAAGGCCGTCAAATCAGCCAGACCGGTTAATGCCGCGCCGTGTCTCGGATCAACGGTTATGGCTCGCTCGTAAGCTGCGCGGGCCTGATCGAGATGGCCCACCTCAATCCTTTTCCGCGCCATATTCGCCAACAGGGCGGCATCGTCCGGCCGCAGCCTGACCGCCTCCTCATAGGCTTCGAAGGCTTCCGCGTGCCGCCCTTCCGAGCTGAGCAGATTGGCGTAGTTGTTCCAGGCCTCGACATAGGTGGGACGTATTTCCACCGCCGCCTTGTAATGTTCGACCGCCGATGCCAGCTCGCCCTGATCTCGGCGGACGTTGGCAAGACAGAAGTGGGCGACCGCGTCTTGGCCGTCGAATTTCAAGGCTTTCCGCAGCGACCCGGCAGCCTCGTCGAGCCGGCCCAGGTCGGCTTGAATCTGGCCGATATTTTGCCAGGCGATCGCGTAATCCGCGTGGTTTTTCAATGCTTCGCGATAGGCGTCAAGGGCGTCTTCCGGCCGGCCCAACTCGCGCTGAACCGCACCCAAGCTGCCGTGGTACACGTGATTGGCGGGCTGTATTGCAATCGCCTGCCTAACGTGCCGTTCGGCGGCTTTCGGCTGTCCGGTCTGCAGGGCGATAAGACCGAGAAGATGCCGGGCGTCGGCATTTTGGGCGTCAGCCTTCGCCACCTTGCGAAACAGCTTCTCCGCCTTGGCGAAGCGTCCCGCCATATAGTGATCGACGGCTTTTTTGAAGTCTTGTTGCACCGGGGCCATGGGTTGTCGTCTGAACTGCTCGAGCGGTCGAATGGCTGCCATTCGGGGGCGCCAGTTTACCCCTCACACCACCGAAATCCATCGGCTCTCGCCAAGATTCCGAACAGTTCCGCTCACGCCGCTCCCAGGCGGCGGTGCAGGAAATATCGAACTCGACCCAAGACGGGCATCCGGGCCGGGCGAGAGCGCCCGGCCCGGAACCGTGGAGCCATGGCCGGTTTAGGCGGCCGCGGCGTCCTTTTCTTCGTCCAGAGGAACCAGTTCGGCGATTTGACGGCGCGCCGCATCCAATGCCGCCGCCTTGGCCTCGTCACCCATATTGAGGCCTTCGGCGTACACGAATGTCACGTCATCCAGCCCCATCAGGCCGAAAATGGCCTGAAGATAGGGCGTTTGGCTGTCGGCCGGTGTGCCCTGGTAGATGCCGCCACGGGCAGCCAGGACGTAGACCTTCTTGCCCTTGAGGAGTCCTTCGGGGCCGTTTTCCGTATATTGGAAGGTGACGCCGGCCCGGGCGATATGGTCGATCCAGGCTTTCAGCGTCGATGGAACGCCGAAATTGTACATCGGCAGGCCGATCACCACCGTGTCGGCTTTCTGAATTTCGCCAATCAGCTCCGCCGAGCGCTCAACCGCTTCGGTCTGGCTGTCGGACAAGCCGTCGGGGTCGCCCATGAAAGCCATAACGGCATTGCCGTCCAAATGCGGTACGGGGTCCGTCGCCAGATTGCGGCTGACGATATGGCTGTCGGGATGGGCCGCTTTCCAGCGCTCCAGGAAGTACGCCCCGAGCTGGCTGGATTGCCCGCCGGAGCCGAAAATACTCGAATCGATGTGCAGCAACTCAGTCATGTCATTCTCCACGGTTTGATGCTGCGTTCTACATAAGATCGATTTTTTCGGATTATAATTGAATTATTTGATTAATTTTAATCGATTTTTTCGATATATTAGTGAAATGGGACGCCATTTAACGACCTTGAGCCAATGGCAATGCGCACAGTCAGTCGCCGATCTGGGCGGCTATGCCAAGGCCGCCGAGGCGCTCAACAAGAGCCAGTCCACCGTCAGTCACGCGGTTGCCGAGCTTTCGGCACGCCTCGGCATCGAATTGTTCCGTAAGGAAGGCCGCAAGGCCGTCGTCACGGACGCCGGCGCCGTTTTGCTGAGAAGGGCCGAAAAACTGTTGCGCGATGCCGATGCCCTCGAACGCATGGCGGCAACGCTGAATGAGGGCCATGACACGGAACTCTCCATCGCCGTCGATATCATCGTGCCCGCCAGCATCGTTACCTTGGGCTTGAAAAAATTCGCCGAATTCGCCCCCGATACGCGGGTCATCGTGCATGAAACCGTGCTTTCCGGAACCCTGGAGGCACTGACGGAGGACGTCGCCGATTTGGGCTTGTCCGCGTTCGTGCCGCCCGGATTCGTCGCCACCCGGCTCACCGACGTCGAATTCCTCGCCGTCGCCCACCGTGATCATGCGCTCCACCAACTTGGCCGGCAACTCGATTACGACGATTTGCGTGACCACCGGCAATTGGTGGTGAAGGATTCGGGGCGCAGCGGGCAGGATGCCGGATGGCTCGAGGCCGAGCAGCGCTGGACCTTCTCCAGTCACGCCGGCTCGCTCGAAGCCATGAAAGCCGGCGCCGGCTTCGCCTGGCTGCCCAAGCAGAAAATCGAACGGGAACTCGCCGAAGGTCTGTTGCGCCCCCTGCCCCTGAAGTACGGCGGCCGGCGTCAGGCGGAAATCAATGTCGTGCGGCGCCAGACCTTCGCCCTGACGCCCTGCCGCCAGGCCCTTTTGGATGCCATCATCGCCGCCGCCGCGGAGCTGGATGAGAATTTGGAAAGTCAGCGGATATAGTAGCCTGCAACCCGCATGGCGCCGTCCTCATCCAGGACGGGCGTTATGGTTTCGACCGCCGAGCGTTTGTTTTCGAAACTCGCCTCATACTGAATGACGACGTAATCTCCGTCCGGCACACCGGGCAGGCTGGTCATATGATTTCGCGACAAAGCGGCGCGAGATGAGCGGGCCCAAGGGGGTGCGCACGCCTTCAAGCGCCTTGACGAAATCGTGCCGGTTGACCGACGACTTGATGATCGGCGCAGCCTGATCCCAGCCCTCGCCGTATCGACCCGCATCCATCATTTCGAGCCAGGCTTCGGCCACGATCTGGGCCTTGTTTTCAAGATCGCCGGCTGCCGTTGCGGGCTTCCAGGCTAGCGCCAGGGCCGCAAGTATAAGCATCAGGCCGGCGACTGGCGGGCGCAAGACGCCGCTGGGTAATCCAATTTTCATACTCCGAGAGTACCATATATGTGCACCTCAAAGCTGCACCGGACATGAGGCACGTCATGAAGTTATCGGTCTTTGCTCTCGTCACGCTGCTCTTGCTGCCCGGCATCTCCCGGGCCGAGGCCACGGATGAACCCAGCGGTTGGGCTAATTCCTTCTTTACCACGATGGTCGAAACGGGGCATCCGGAGGCGGCACGGCTCCTTAAACAATCCTATGGCGGCAATGCCGGCCCGGCCCGCGTGGAAAAGGCCGCGAAACAGCTGTTGGCGGCGGCGAAGGCATACGGCAGGGCGCTCGGCTATGAGCGCGTCGGCCGGCGCCGCATCGGCAAATCGATCACTCTGCTCACTTACGTCGTCAAGTACGAGAAGTTCTTCATTTTCTGGCAGTTGGATTTCTACCGGCCCGAAAAGCAATGGATTCTAGCCAACTTCAAGTTCTTCGACGACCCCTCGCAGATCCCCCACCTATAGACCGCATCAGAGCCGGTAGAACCGGACGGCGGTGTCGTGGAACAAATCCTGGCGTTCAGCGGCTGAGCAGTCCGCGACCATGTGGGCGATGGCCCGGACCTGGTCGTTGAAAGACACGCGCAAACCGGCAACCGGGAAGTTCGAGGCAAACATGCAGCGCCCGAAGCCGAATAGGCCAATAGCCTCGCGCACCACACGGCGGTTATCGGCGTAATCCCAGGCCGAAGCGGCCAACCCCAGTTCGGAAATCTTCAGGCAGATACGATCCTGGGCCGCAAGCAGTTCCATGCCGGCTCGCCACTCCGCCAAACCTTCCTCCGTGCGGTCCCAGGGCAGTCCGGTGTGTTCCACAACCACGCTAAGGTCGGGGTAAAGCGCACAGACTTCGGCAGCCTCGCGCAAGTGCCAGTACGGCACGCGCAGGTCCCAGCTGAGACCATACTTGGACAACAGACCCAACCCTCGCCGCCAGTCGGGATCCTGCATACTGGCGGGACGCCCCCTCACCTCATTGCGCGCCGTCGCCGACACCGACGTCACCGGCTTCGAGCGGATACTGCGCACGGCCTCGAACGCCGCCTGTTCCGCGATGACGCTTTCGCTGTCCTTCTCGTGCAGCCAGGCGTGCGCCACCAGGGCATCCGGTAATCCCTCACCCGACATGACGTCGGCAAGATACCGGGTCTCGGCCACGGGATCGGCCCGGTCGCTTTCGGCTTCGACGTGCACCGTCTTCACCACCCGCAGCCCCGCCGCATCCGCACGGTAATCAGCCACGCCGTAGTCTGTTTTGAGACGGTCGTAGTCACCCAAAAGAAAGTGCGGTTCGGGTTTGTCCGTCAGCCAGGGATAGTAGACGGCTTGCAGGTCAAACAAATGATGGTGGCTGTCGACGATGTCGAAGTCGACGTCGACCTCGCCGAGCGCCGGCATGTTGAGCGGTTGGGAAAGATCGCCGGTCATGTTCATGCCCCGCCTGGCATCAGGCCGAATTGCCGGTCCTGGCGGCGACGCAGGTCGATGAGCGAGCTAGGCGGTATTTCCAGCATACCGCCGGTCAGAATTGTTCCCGCTGCGACGTCCTGTCTTAACGTTTGTCCCACCGCCAGGTAATAAGGGCAGGCCGCACCGTCGCCGATGGCGGCAGCCGGGGCCAGCTCGGGCAGCAGGCCGGCCACCTCATGGTGGTGCGGATTGGTGATGGCCAGCGTTTCACCGGCCTTAAAATCCCTCTCCGTCCGAGCCACCAGATCGACCCTGGGCCGCGGCGCCACGCCACCGGTAGGCATCTGCAAAAGGGCCGCGCCAAGGATGGTCATGGGCGCTTCGATTCCGAGCAGGTGTTGCGGATTGTAAAGCATGGCCGCCTTGCCGTTTCGCGCCACCATGTGCCCTTTTTCCCGCAGCAGGCCCCAAGTCGCCTCGTCCCGGCAGGCAACGACGACGAAGACCCCGCCGGCGAAGCTGGCCTCGTCGTGCCGGCGCAGGCAATTGAAGACGTCGATGCGTTCCGGGTCCTGCAGCATGCCGCCGTCCGCCGCGGGCTGGAAGGCGTCGGCCACCTCGACCGGCCGCAGGATGGGGGCGTGGAAGTCGGCCCGGTCGGGCTCGAGACCGGTGGCGTTGGCCACCACGCCCATTTCGCAGTAATCCGGCGCGGTGCGCGTCGGCACGCCCGCGGCGGCGGCAGCTTCGGCGCGCCGGGCCGCCAGCGCCGGCAGATCCGCGTCCTCAGCGCTCCACAACGCCGCCAAAGCGCAGTCGTCAATACGCCGACCGAACCAGGAAAGAGCGCCGTCTGCCTCAAGGACAAAATCGTATTCGCTCGATTTCCCCGCCGCGATGATGTCGAGCCCCAGGATCCGCGCCCAACTCACCAGCCCGATCAGGAGACTGGGCTGATCTCCGTCGACGGCGGTGTAGACCAGCCCATTTTCACGAGCCAGGTGGTGCAGCATGGGACCGACCAGAATATCGGCCTCCTTCGAGACCATGACGACGTGCCAGCCCGCGGAAATGGCGTGGAGCGCATTGTCCACGGCGGCGACCGGATTGCCCGTCGCCTCCACCAGGACGTCCAGTGCGAGATCGCCGGCGTCGGCAAGATCGCCGACGCACAGGATATTTTCCCCCACAAGCCCGGCTGCGGTGACTGCCCTTTCCGTGCGCGCCGGGTCCTGGTCGCAAAGCAGAGCAATTTCCAGGTTGGCGATGTTTGCCGACTGCGCCAACAGGCTGGCGCCGAAATCGCCGGCACCGACCAGGCCGGCGCGGACCACCCGATCCCCGGCCCGGGCGAACAAGGCCTCGTAGTTCATCCGAATTCCCCTATTGTGGCGCGACACGCGGCCCCGATTAAAGCCTGTGCCGCAGCCGCTGCATAGCCGTCTTGATGGCGGTTATTGACGGCGGCGCAATCCCTCGCTATCCAATGGCGCCATGAAACGCATATTCATCCTGCTAGCCCTATTGACGCTGGCCCTGCCCGCCGCCGCGGCAGACAAGGCGACGGAAGCCTACCACCGCGGCGACTATGAAGCCGCCTTTCAGGAATGGCTGCCGATGGCGGAAGCCGGAAACGCCGAGGCGCAATATCACGTCGGCGCCATGTATCTGGCCGCCGAGGGGGTAGCGCTCGATCTGAAGGCCGCGGCGCACTGGCTGGGGCTGGCCGCCGAACAGGGTCACGCCGCCGCCCAGACCGACTTCGGTGTCCTCCATTTCAACGGCCAGGGCGTGCCGCAAAACATTGTCCAAGCCTACAAGTGGTTCGTCGTGGCCATGGAACTCGGCAGCAAGTCGGCCAAACAACGCCGCGACGTGTGCAGCCGGCGCATGACGGACGACGAGGTCGAAATGGGTAAGGACCTCGCGGCAAAATGGTTGGCGGATTACCGAAAAAACTAGATCATGCCCAACATGACCGGTGCGCCAAACGCCCCTTGACGCCGCTCATAGTTTGACGCCGGCCTTGCCGCTTACACCAGCGGCTCGAGAGGGAACCAGCCATGAGCGACGCCGAAAACGGGTTCACCAATTCTCTTTGGCTGTCGACCGCCGAACCAGCCATCGCTGCACCCGCACTGGCCGGCGGGATCGAAACGGAGGTGGCCGTCGTCGGCGCGGGCGTCACCGGCCTTTCCGCCGCCTTTCACCTTGCCGAAGCAGGGCGCAGCGTCGCCGTTCTCGAGGCGCGGGAAATCGGTTGGGGTGGTTCCGGCCGCAACGGCGCTCAGGTCAATCCGGGCTGGAAACTCCTGCCCTCCGAAATTCGCGCGATGTACGGCAAGGATCGCGGAGAGCGCGTCATCCGGTTTATCGACAGCGCCTGCGACCTGGTGTTCGACTTGATCGACAAGCATGACATCGGCTGCGCGCCGCGCCGGGCGCCTTATTTTCGCGGCGCTTTCGACCGGTCCGGCATCCGGGACGTCGAAAATTGGGTGCGGGAGTGGGGCGAGGTTGGCGCACCCGTAACCCTGAGAAATGCAGCAGAAAGCCATGCGATCCTGGGCAGCACATTTTTCCACGGCGGCATGGAAGATGCGCGCGGCGGCAGTTTGCAACCGCTGTCGTACACCCGTGGCCTGGCCCGCGCGGCAGCCAAGGCCGGCGCCGCGGTCCACGCGAACAGCCCGGTTTCCAAGGTTGTCCGGGAGGGTGAAAGCTGGTCCGTGACGACCGTGGGCGGCGCAACGGTGCGGGCCAAGCACCTGCTGCTGGCCACCAACGGCTACACGGATGGGCTTTGGCCCGGCCTGCGGCGTCATGTCGTCCCCGTCGCGAGCCTGCAAAGTGCGACGGCGCCGCTGCCGGATGACATTCGCCGCAGCATTCTGCCGGGCGGTCATCATGTCTCCGAAACCCGGAATTCGATGGTCTATTTCCGCATCGACGAGGCCGGGCGTTTCCTTATCGGCGGCCGCGGCAGCCTGCAGGACCCCTGCCGCCAGGACGGTTCCACCCAACATCTGCGCGCGGAAGCGGTGCGCATTTATCCGGTGCTGAGGGACGTGAAATGGGAATTCGATTGGGGCGGGCTGGTCGCCATCACGAAATCCTATTCCCCGGCGCTCATCGAACTGGCGCCGAGCGCCCATGCGGGCCTCGGGTACTGCGGCCGCGGCGTCGCCATGGGAACGGCGATGGGCAAGCAAATGGCGGAACTGGTGATGGGCGAGGACGTCGCCATGCCCCGGGAAAAGATCAATCCCTTCGTGTTTCATCGCCTGAGAAACCTAGGGATCGCCTGGCACACGTTCAGCGGGGGTCTGCTGGATCAAATAGCGGGATGGCGGTACAGGGGCTGAAAAAATGGTGCCCAGGGGCGGATTCGAACCACCGACACGCGGATTTTCAGGCTTTTGATTTAGGCCTTTTTTCAGCGTACTTAGGCGGTCATGAGGCGAATTTGTGGCGCGCTGAATAAGTCGTCAGCGATTGCCTCTGCCCTCTGTTTTCTTTCGTGATCGTCGTCTACCAAAAGATGACTATACGTGTTTAGGGATACCGATACGGACGCGTGACCTAGCTCTGACATAAGTTCCGTTATAGACGCCCTTCTAGCAATCAAATCCGACGCCCTGAAATGACGTAGAGCATGGAACTTGTATCGCGCTTTACCTTCGTCGTCGACCACCCCCGCCCTCTCCTGCAAAGGTATCCAACCGCGGCGGTAATAGTTCGCCAACATTTCGACTCGACCTTTGCCGTTCGGGAAAACTAGGTCGTGTTCGCCAAGCGGACACTCATCCCTCCACTCACTTAGAACGGCTACCAGTTTTGTGGGTATGTTGATATCTCGGTTTCCCGCCTTCGATTTTGGTGGTCCAAGAACACCGATTTCGTTCGCGCGTTGACGAACTTTCACCAAACCGGATTTCAAATCGACATTTCGCCAGGGCAAGCCCCTAAGTTCCGAAGCTCGCAGTCCCGTTAGAATTGCCGTCTGGAAAAACGCACGATATCGCCGCCACGCTTTTGCATACTGCTGATTATTTTGCGTAGCGAGCTTGTCGGCGGTTTTAAGTAACGATCGGATCTCATCACGACTTGGAATTTCGACTTCGGATTTAT
>CAYOAD010000101.1:0-14785 GCA_964401845.1 uncultured Rhodospirillaceae bacterium
GCACCCGGCATTGCAGGTCCAAGTCGAAAACGCCTTCCTGACCTTCGATTGGACAGGCACGGCGCTCAAGAAGGAATTTGGCAAGAAGTCCGACCGCTTCATTCCGATCACGTTCAAAGAGCACTGGTCTGATATCCGCACCATCCAGACCACCAACGGCACGGTCTACACCCAGGAATCCCTGGCCGGCCTCAAGGTGAAAAAGAAAAAGAAGAAAAAGAAGAAGTAAAGTCCGCGTAACGAAACGCCGGGATCGTCCGCCCCGAAAGGGGGTGCGGTCCCGGCGATTTTTTCCAACCGGCTGGTGTCATGCTCGAAATTACCGATCTCGTCAAACAATATCCCAACGGCTTCCGTGCCCTTCACGGCATAAGCCTGACGGTTTCCGAACCGCAGGTGGTGGCGGTCATCGGCTCTTCCGGAGCCGGCAAATCGACGCTCATCCGCTGCGTCAATCGTTTGGTCGAACCGACGTCCGGTTCCATCAAACTGGAGGACGAGGAGCTCACGAAATTGAGCGGCGCCGGCCTGCGGCGGGCCCGGCGTCGTATTGGCATGATCTTCCAGGAATACAATCTGGTGGAACGTCTGACGGTGATGGAGAATGTGCTGTCCGGCCGTCTAGGATATGTGAGTTTCTGGCAAGCCTTCCGCCGCAACTATCCGCCCGAA
This sequence comes from uncultured Rhodospirillaceae bacterium, assembly GCA_964401845.1. Taxonomy (GTDB): domain Bacteria; phylum Pseudomonadota; class Alphaproteobacteria; order UBA2966; family UBA2966; genus CAYFKJ01. The sequence goes on from CAYOAD010000101.1 coordinate 673, forward strand.
GACGTACAGGCGGCCTTTGAGCTTCTAGCGCGGGTCGGGCTTGAGGGACGGCAGGATTCTCGGGCCGACGCCTTGTCGGGCGGTCAACGTCAACGCGTCGGCATCGCCCGTGCCCTGATGCAGCAGCCCAATTTATTGCTGGTCGACGAACCGACCGCCTCGCTGGACCCCAAGACATCGCGCCAGATCATGCGGCTGATCTGCGAATTGGCGCACGAGCGCGGTACCCCCGCCCTCATCAACATTCACGACGTCGCGCTGGCGCAAAATTTTGCCGACCGGGTGATCGGGTTGCATGAAGGCAATTTGGTCTTCGACGGAGCGGCATCCGATCTGACGTCCGATGTTCTCACTGAAATTTACGGCGAAGAGGATTGGAGTCAGACCATCCGACGCGACGATGACGACGAAGACGATACGCCTGCCCCTTCGGGCCCGGCATCCCATCGAACCGAAGGCGAGGCTGCAGCGGGATGACGACGCCGAGCACCTGGCGGCCGCCCAGCCTGATCGAAAGCCCGATCCTACGCCACGGATTGCTGGCGCTGGCGCTGGCCTATCTCGTCTGGTCCATGGGGGCCCTCGAGATAAATTGGGAGCGTACGCTTCAAGGTTTTCCGCGGGCCGGAGACATGATCGCACGCATGTTCCCGCCGGATTTCAGCCGCTGGGAACTGTTGCTGCGCGGCGTTATCGAAAGCCTGGAGATGGCTTTCGCCGCAAGCGTCATCGGCATGATCCTGGCTATTCCGCTAGCGGTCTGCGCTGCGCGCAATTTGATGCCGCTTCCTGTTTACCTGGTGGCGCGCGGTATTATCGTCCTGAGCCGCACATTCCATGAAGTCATCATCGCCATCTTTTTTGTCAAGATCGTCGGTTTCGGCCCGCTTGCCGGTTTGCTCACGTTGGTCGTCGCTTCCGTGAGTTTCATCGCCAAGATGATCGCCGAGGATATCGAGAACATGAACATGGGCCAGATCGAAGCCATCAAGGCGACCGGCGCGAGCTTCCCCAAACTGCTGCTCTACGCCGTGCAGCCCCAGGTGTTGCCTCGCTATCTCGGTGTTTCCATCTACCGTCTCGACGCCAACATCCGCCACTCGACGGTCGTCGGTATCGTCGGCGCCGGCGGCATCGGCATGACGCTGACGGCAACGTTCAAACGCTACGACTACGATTTCAGCCTGGCCATTCTGCTGACCATCATCGCCCTCGTCTTTCTCGGCGAGATATTTTCCAACTGGGTAAGGAAGCGCCTGAGATGAGCACTTCCGAACTCACCCCACGCCATCCCGACATCTGGCGCAAGTATTCGCCGTCCGAGAGCCTTACGCGCTACGCCTGGTTCCTGGGCACCGTTTTTGTCCTCGTCTGGTCGCTGCGGCATCTCGACATCGCCTGGGAGTACTTCCTCGACGCCCACATACAGGCGGCCGATCTCGCCGTGCGTATGTATCCGCCGGACTGGGCGCACATCGACTACATCCTGGATCCGTTGCTGGAGACGATCCACATTGCAACCCTGGGCACGGCGGTAACGGTCGTGATCTCCCTGCCGGTGGCCTTCATTTCGGCACGCAACACGACCTACAATTCAGTGACCTGGGCGGTCGGCCGTTTCATCCTGGTTGCCTCGCGCTCCATCAACACCGTGGTCTGGGCGTTGATCTTCGTCGCCATCTTCGGCCCAGGCGCCATGGCCGGCATCTGGGCCATTGCGGCGCGCTCGATCGGCTTTACCGGCAAGCTGATCGCCGAAGCCATTGAGGAAATCGACCACGGCGCCGTCGAGGCCATCGAAGCCACTGGCGCATCGCGCATGAAGGTTCTGCTGATCGGCGTGCTGCCACAGGTATTGCCGGTAATCTACGGCACCATCGTCTATCGTTGGGACATCAACATCCGCGAATCCACGGTGCTCGGATTTGTCGGCGCCGGCGGCATCGGCATCGAACTCTATTCCTCCATCAACCAGTTCCTCTGGCGCGAGGTCTCTCTGATGCTCATCGCCATTTTCGCCGTCGTCGTGGTCAGCGAATTCGTGTCCGCCGCGGTGCGCGCCAAGATAACCTGACATGCCAAATGACGGCGTCCTCGACTGCCGGCCCAGTCTCACCGGCAAAGTCGCCTTTGTCACGGGCGGTACCGGCGGCATCGGCCGAGCCTGCGTCGAGGCGCTTCACGCCCATGGCTCGCGCGTCGCCTTCACTTACGCCGAAGGCCACGAGAACGAGCACGATTTGACTGACTACCTTGCCGATTTGCCTGGTGAGCTTTCGGCGCACGCACTGGATTTACGCCACGCCGCTTCCATCGAACGCGCGCTTGGGGAGGCCGTCGCAGGCTGGGGCCGGATCGATATCCTGATCAACAACGCGGCCGTCGGTTCGGCGACCGTAACCAAATACGCCGACGATCCCGCTGAGCAGGACAGCGCCATGCTCTCCATCAACGCCGACGGCACCCTGAAAATGTGCCAGGCGTATCTCGCGCTGATGCAGGACAACATCACGGATCATCCGCTCAAGATCATCAACCTGAGCTCGGTGGGCGGCGGTGTCGCGGCGTTTCCCGGATTTCGCCTGTCCGACGGCATGAGCAAGGCCGCCGTGGCTTTACTGACGCGGCAGCTGGCGGCGGAACTGACGGACCAAATGATCGATGTCTTCGCCGTCTGTCCGGGCGCCACAAATACCGGCATGTTTCAGGCCAGCACGCTCGATCCAATGACCGAGCGGCAGCGCGAGGAATTCCTGAAATCGCTACCCAAACGACGTCTGATCGAGCCGCGGGAAATCGCCGACATCATTGTTTTCCTGGCGTCCGGCTATTCGTCCCCTCTCCATGGCGCGATTATCGATGCCTCGATGGGGTTGGGCGTGAGGCCTGGTTTGATGACCGAAATAGGGCATTGAGAATCAACCGTCGGCTCCCCAAGTTCAGTGGAAGCTATTTGAACTATTGAAATTCGGGGGACGGATCATGGCTGACCAGACCGAACAGGCAACCGACAACGCTGGCGTTCGCATCCCGCCACCCTTGATTTGGCTTGCCCTGCAACTCTTCGGTCTGTCGCTCGATTCAGCTTGGTTCAGGCTGAAACTCGCAAGCCCCACAGAGATGATCGCAGGTGGTCTGATCTTCGCCGTCGCGATGTACTTTGCCATTGCCTCCATTCCCCGGCACAAGAAGGGCGGTTCCAACATCGAGCCCTGGAAGCCAACAACCACCGTTTTTACCGATGGCGTGTACGGGCGTTCCCGCAATCCCATCTATCTCGGGATGCTGATCGGCTTCGCGGGAATCGCCGTTGCCGCCGGTAGTACCGCGTCGCTGGCGGTTCTCGTCGTGTTCTGGGCTATCCTCCAGTTCTACGTCATTGCCCGCGAGGAGCGTTACCTGGAGGCCAAATTCGGCCAGCGGTACCGCGACTACAAGAGCTCGGTCCGGCGTTGGATTTAGGGAGTTAGTCCGCGTCTTCCTGGGTGGCGGCCCGGCGATCATCGCCCTTGTAGGGACCGTACAGTTTGCCGGGCAGCCGCCTGCGGCACGGCCCCACGTAGGTTGGAACCTCGATCCGCTCCGGCGGCCGGGTCATCAGGTTGCGCAGGGTCATCTCCAGTTCCGAGGTGGATATGGGCTTGGCGAGAACGTGGTCGGCCCCGGATTTTATCGCCGCAGTGATGTACTGAACGCCGCCGTGATCGGTGGTCATGATGACCGGAAGATGGGGTGTCGGCGTGGTCTTGGGATCGCGCAGGTATTTCAACAACGCCACCCCGCCGGTGCCGTTCAAAGTCCGGTCGACGACGACGAAATCCACAACCGATTCCTCGATTTCGTGCTGGGCGTCGTTGCCGCTGGCCGCCATGGGTACGCTTTCGATGCCGATGTTGTGCAGCATGTTGGCCATTAGATGGCGATAGCTCAGGTCGTCATCGACGACGAGAACCCGCAGGTGCTTCAAGTCGTTGCCGTTGTCGTTGCCCGGGGCCATTTTTCATCCCCTCCTTCCGCCAGCTTGCCCGCGAAGTCCCCCACACTCCTAATATTAGCAGGACGGAAATCCCAACCTAGGCGAAATTTAACGGTGAACTGCGGCTTTTTGCCGCTCTGTCATGGGCAAAATTGTTGGTAATTTCGACATCAAAAGGGGGCGGCATGCTCGAAGAAGTAGCTGACAATGTCTGGCTGGCGGAAGGCGATCCGGTCAATTTCTATGGCTTTCCCTACCCCACCCGCAGCGTCGTTGTACGGCTGAAGGACGGCGGGTTGTGGATATGGTCGCCGATCCGGTTGAGCGATGACCTTCGGCGGGCTGTCGACCGTTTAGGGACGCCCCGTCATCTCGTCAGCCCCAACAAGATCCACCATCTGTTTCTCGGCGACTGGCACAACGTCTATCCCGAAGCTCTCCTCTGGGGCCCACGTTCAACCATCAACAAGCGTTCTGATCTTTACTTCCAGGAGGAACTGGGGGACGAACCGCCCCATTCGTGGCGGGAGGTCATTGATCAGGCCTGGTTTCACGGCTCGCCGTTCATGGACGAAATCGTGTTCTTTCACCGGCCCTCGCGCACAGCGATACTGGCGGATCTTTCGGAAAACTTCAGCCAGGATTTCATGCGTCAAAACTGGCGCGCGTGGCAGCGCTGGATTGCCAATGTGTGGGGCATCGTCGAAGGCCGGGGTTACCCGCCGCTGGAGTGGCGCATCAGCTTTTTCGACCGTTCCTCGACCCGCGCCGCCCGCGACAAGGTCCTCGGCTGGAACGCCGAACGCGTGATCATGGCCCATGGCGAGTGGCAACGGACGGGCGGCCGAAGTTTCCTTGAGAAATCCTTCGCCTGGGTGCGGTGACGGATGGACGCGGAAAAAACACAAGGGGCCGACCGCCAGCGGCCGACCCCTCGAAGGAAATGGTGAGCGCGACAGGAATCGAACCTGTGACCGTCTGATTAAAAGTCAGATGCTCTACCAACTGAGCTACGCGCCCGTAAGGCGGTGGGAATGTATGTCCGGGGCGGCGGCGGGTCAATAGCTGAACTTCAAACGCGGCGATTCTTGTGCGAAACTCATTTTCTCGGTAAAAAATCGCGTAATGACAGAAGATCAAGCCAGCAATATCACCTCCGCCGAGACCCAGGCGGCGACGCCCGCGAACAAGCTCGATGAACCGCTTGTCGTGTTCCTCGCTTACTGCGCCGTCATCTCGGTCATGGTTTTTATCTTTGACCTCTTCATGCCCTTAGGCGTGGCCGGCGGCGTGCCGTATGTCTGTCTTGTCCTGCTGGGCTTGCGGGCCAGGTCACCCAACGTGACGTTCAGTCTGGCGATGTTCGGCACGTTTCTAACCATCGTCGGCTACTACCTCTCGGCGCCGGCCAGCACGCCGTGGATCGTCCTGACCAACCGGGCGCTGGCGGTCTTCGTCATCTGGACAACGGCCGTCGTGGTTTACCAGCGCGCCCAGTCGGAGCTTGCCTTGCTGCATGCCAATGAAGAGCTCGAAGAACGGGTTTTCAAGCGCACCATGGAACTTCAGGACAAGGAGAGCGGCGGGACGAACATGCGGTCCGGCGTCTGAGTACCCGATCGGTTAACCGGCACGCGCCAGATAATCTTCCCTGATCTCGCGTTTGAGGGTTTTACCGGCCACGTTCCGCGGGAACTCCGCCAGCACGAAACAATGCGCCAACCGCTGAAATTTGGCGCCAACGCGTTCATTGGTCCATTCGATCAGGTCGTCGGGCGCGGCGTCTTCGCCGTTGAGCAGAGTGACGGCCGCAACCGGCACTTCACCCCACTTGTCATCCGGTGCGCCGAACACCGCCACCTCGGCCACTGCCGGATGGGCGACGATGACCTCCTCGATATCCTTCGGATAGACGTTGACGCCGCCGGATATGATCATGTCCTTGATACGGTCGACGAGATAGAGAAATCCGTCCTCGTCGACGTAGCCGACGTCGCCGGAATGCAGCCAGCCGTCGACCACCGCCCCCGCCGTGAGGTCGGGGCGATTGTAATATCCCGGCATCAGCAGGGGCCCGCGACCGCAGATCTCTCCGACTTCGCCCGCCGCCACTTCATTGCCATCTTCGTCCAGGATCTTCATTTCCAGGAATCCCAGCGGGACGCCGACCGATCCTGCCTTGCGCACGGCGTCGCGCCGGTCGAGAACGGTGATGAAGCCTTCCGTCAAACCGTAGAGTTCGTAAAAACGGTCGGGCAGCACCTCGTTGAGACGGTTCTTGTATTCCAGCAGGAGCGGCGCGCCCAGGCTTTGGATCATCTCAAGCGATGCCAGTTTGGCGGGGTCGAATTCCGGATGGTTGAGCAGCGCCATGATCTGCGACGGCACCATGATGACGTGGGTAACCTGGCTCGCCTCGATCTCGTCGATCATGCGTTTGGCGTCGAAGGCTTCATGCAGGATGTAGCGGCAGCCAAGGAACATCCACGGCATAAAATCGATCATCGCGCCGTTAAAGACGATGGCACCAGCGTGCAAGATTATTGTTTCCGGCGACATGCGGAAGGCCGAGGCGAACAGCGTACAATAATTCGAGCGGACATAATGGCTGTGGACGATGCCTTTGGGCATGCCGGTGGTGCCGCTGGAATACATGATGTTGTAAACATCGTCGTCGACCAATGCCGGGTCCGGCGGTTCCGTTTCCGGCGCCTTGCGGACGAAATTCTCGAATGTTTGGAAGCCCTCCGGCGCTCCGTCGTCCCCGGCCAGAATGTAACGGTCGGCTTCGATGGCCGGCAGGTCGGCTCGGATACGGTCCAGCACGTCGGCGAACGAAGTATCGGCGATGACCATGAGGCTGTCGGAATCGGCAAGCAGACCCTTGAGGCCGGCATCCTGCAGCAGCGTGCTGACCGGCACGATCACGATGCCCGTCTTGGCGGCGGCCCAGTACATCAGAACCAGTTCCAGCCGGTTCGTCATAACGGTCGCCACCTTGTCGCCCTTGGTGATTCCGGCGGCCAGCAACGCATTGGCCAATCGGTTCACCAGCGCATTCAGTTCCGCAAACGTGTACTCCGCACCCGCCACCTTGAGGGCGGGGTGATCCGGTCTGTAGCGGGCGTGGCCCGGCAGTAGTGTTCCAATATCGATGGTGGCCTCCTGACTTCCCGGGCGTCACACCTCTTCCGCGGGGCGAAGTGTAGGACAGAATTCCTTAAACGGAAATATCAGCGGTTGCCGCCCGCCAATCGGACCGAGTCGGGATGCGCCCGCAGCCGCGCCATGGCCAATACGCCCAGCGCCGGCCCGATCGCCAGCGGGGCGAAGGCGTACTGCCAGCCGACCAGATCAACCAGCGGCGGGATCATGTGGATGGTGGCCAGTGTCAGCAGGAAGCCGACGCAGGTCTGCGTCGTCACCATGGTGCCGAGATAGGACGGGTCGGAAAGCTCGATAATGCAGGAGGAAAACTGCGCCGAATCCGCCACTACAGCGATGCCCCAAATGATGACAACCACCCCCAGGAGAACGGGGCTGGCGCCAAACAGGAAACCGACGACTAGTGAACAGGCGCCGCTCACCGCCATGGCGATCATCGTCAGCGTGGTGCGGCCCATGCGATCGGCGAACAAGCCGCCGAATAGACAGCCCAGTGCGCCGGCGCCGATGACGACGAAGGTCATGAGACTGGCGGCCGATGCCGCGAAACCGGCCTCCGCCTGACCGTAACTGTGGATGAAGCTGGCATTGAGGAAAACGCCGATCCAGGCCCACATGGCGTAGATTTCCCACATGTGTCCGAAGTAGCCCAAGTTGGCTAGGCGCAAGGGTTTATCGGTCTACGCATGCAGCAGGTAAACGGGATTGAACGGCGGTGCTTTGGAACGCGCCGGACCCAACTCGACGAAATTGATCAACAGTCCGGCGACGACGGCCAGCGCAGAAGCCAGGCCGATTGTCGCTTGCCAGTTGACGCCGCCGCCGGCGTTAAAAAGATGAGGCGCCGCCGATCCCAGCGTCAGGGCGCCGACCAGCAGGCCGACTAAAAACCCCGTGTCACCCTTGGCCCAGGTCGACACCATCTTCATGCCGACCGGATAGAGACCCGCCATGCAGGCGCCGGTGATGAATCTAAGCGCGATGATGACGAGGGAGGTCGGCTCCAGCGCCAGCACAAGGGCGTTTGCCGTCGCGGCGACCAGGGCCGAGGCCATGAAGAAACGCCTGGGGTCCAGGCGGTCGGCCAGACCGAGGATGGCGCTCGTCAGCGTGCCGGCCACGAAACCCATGGCCACGGCGCTGGAAAACAGCGAGGCTTGCCAGCCCGGCAAGGCGTAGGTTTGCTTGAGGACGGGAACGACGGCGGTGGCCGAGAACCACAACGCCAGCGCCAGCGCCTCGCAGAAAGCCAGCAGGCCGACGTTGCGCCATTTGTGCGCCAGCGGATCGGCGGTGGTGCTCATGGATTGTCGGCGGGCTGAGGATCCGTCAACGTACCGCGCCGGTAATCGTCCCCGGCCTTGAACAATTCTTCGCGGGTATTCATGACAAAGGGCCCCATGCGGGCGATTGGCTCGCCGATTGGTCTACCGGCCAGCAGCAGAAAGCAAACGCCATCGTTGCCGGCAGTCAATTTGATGCTTCCCTCACGCGCCATGATGCCCATGTCGCTTCGCTTGAGCCTGACCGGTGCGCCTTCCGGTCCGGCCGCCTCGGCATCTCCCTGGTAAAGATAAACAAAGCCGTTCCAGCCATCCGGCAAAGCCATTTCGAAATCGGCACCGGGGTTGCGCCGGACATCAAGGTAGCAAATCTCCGTCGTTGTCTTCGCCGCGCCCGTCTGACCCTCGTATTCGCCGGCGATGACCCGCACCTTGCCGTTCTGCTCATCCACTTCGGGAATATTCTCCGGCGGAATATCCTGATACTTCGGCGGTGACATCTTCAGGCTGGCGGGCAGGTTGACCCAAAGCTGGTAACCCCACAGCAATCCCTCGGTCTGCTCCGGCATCTCGGAATGGATAATACCGCTGCCGGCCGTCATCCACTGCACCGAGCCGTCCGTCAGCAGACCCGACTGGCCTGTGGAATCTTTATGCCGCATCTTGCCCTGCAGCATGTAGGTAACCGTTTCGAAACCGCGGTGCGGGTGTGCGGGAAATCCGGCGACGTAACCGCTGGGGTCGTCATTGCGGAATTCGTCCAGCAGCAGGAAGGGATCGATATTGTCGACCATGGGCGTGCCGATGACGCGGGTAAGGTCCACACCCGCGCCGTCGCTGGCCGCCATGCCCGCAACGATATGTTCGATTGTCCGTATGCGATCGTCGGCCATGCCCCCCCCTGCACGTTATCCGGTTAGCTATAGCGGGAAACGAAAGTAGGGATCAGCCGAAACATCCGATGCGGATGCTTTCCGCGTCCATCATCATGATGAGGTGGGTCTCGTAGACATAGCGCGCCGCCGTGCCGATGCCGAGAAACCGACAACGGCCGCCAAAACAACGAGTGCGATGATCCAAATCTTCCGCATGCCTGGAATAATAGTCGTTATCGCGCGATCAGACAATTGTAGCGCAAATCACGAGTTTGTGGCCGATATTTGCGGGAGTACATTACGTTGCCGAGGCAATGCCGGCTAGGCAGACCAGTTCGCCGTCATCGAACTCAATCGAAAAGGCCTGTTCCACGACGTCTTGACGGAAGCCCGCCGCCCTGAAGGCAGAAGCGATCCTCTCCAGCGTCATTCCCTCCTCACCGTCCGATGCCAACCAGTCCCATTGGGCAAAGTGGCCGGTCGGCGTCAGGATTTGAAGAAAACGGGTGAGAGTTGATTCGTAATTCGGCAGGAAGCCGCAGACCGACGACGCCACGATCAAATCGAAATCAGTGCACCATGCCGAGGTCTGCACTTTCGGATCGCTGAAATCACCGCATACCGCCGTCACGTTGGCGATCGATTTTTTCCGCAACACTTCGATCATGCTTTGCGCGGTATCAAGCGCCACGACCTCGCCGACAAAGGGCGCGATCTTCTCCGTCAGCAATCCCGTGCCGCAGCCGAAATCGAACACCCGGCGGGATTTCCACTCGCCGTCCCGCAGGTTCACATGTTTGAGCAGGGACGCAAACGCCTGATCGGCAAAATACCGGACATCTTCGTTGTCATCCCACCCCGCCGCCTGGTCCTCCCATTTGTCGTTCATCAGACCGGCTCGATGTCGCCGGTGTTCTGCTCGGCGGCGAAATCCGCGGCGAATTGAGCCAGCTGGCCGTTTCCCACCGCCTCGCGCAAACCGGCCATAAGGTGCTGATAATAAACCAGATTATGCCAGGTCAGGAGAGTATATCCGAGCAATTCTTTGGCCCGGAACAGGTGGTTCAGGTAGGCCCGGCTGTAGCCTCGGCAGGCCGGACACGGGCAGGACTCGTCGATGGGCCGGGGATCGTCGATGTGGCGGGCATTCTTCATGTTCACCTGCCCGCGCCGCGTAAAGGCCTGGCCGGTGCGGCCCGAGCGGGTCGGCAGCACGCAGTCGAACATGTCGATACCGCGCAGCACGGCGCCGACGATGTCGTCCGGCTTCCCCACCCCCATCAGGTAGCGCGGTTTGTCGTCGGGCATGTGAGGGGCGGTGAAGTCGAGGACGCGGAACATTTCCGCCTGCCCCTCGCCCACGGCCAGTCCGCCGACCGCATAGCCGTCGAACCCGATTGCGGTCAGTGCCTCGACACTTTCGCGCCGCAAATCCTCGTAGACGCTGCCCTGCACGATGCCGAACAGGCCATGTCCCGGTGCGGCCCGGTAGGCGTCTTTCGAGCGCCGGGCCCAACGCATCGACAAGCGCATGGATTTGGCGGCTTCTTCCTCGGTCGCGGGAAACGGCGTGCATTCGTCAAACGCCATCACGATGTCGGAGCCCAACAGGCCTTGGATCTCCATGGACCGTTCGGGCGACAGTTCGTGCATCGCGCCGTCAATGTGGGAACGGAAGGTCACGCCCTCCTCCGTCATTTCCCGCAAGCCCGCCAAGGACATGACCTGAAAACCGCCCGAATCCGTCAGGATCGGCTTGGGCCAGTTCATGAACTTGTGCAGCCCGCCAAGGTTCGCAATGCGTTCCGCCGTCGGCCGCAGCATGAGGTGATAGGTATTGCCGAGAATGATATCGGCGCCTGTTTCGGCCACGGCCTCGGGCGTCATCGCCTTGACGCTCGCCGCCGTTCCCACCGGCATGAAGGCGGGCGTGCGGATCGCGCCGTGGGCCGTCTCCAGCACTCCGGTCCTGGCAGCGCCGTCACGGCCCTTGATTTCGAACGTCAGGCCGTCCCTCATTCCTTAACACCTTCGATCAGGCAACAATCGCCGTATGAATAGAACCGGTAGCCGGTTTCCACGGCGTGGCGGTAGGCGTCGCGCATACGTTCCATTCCAGCGAATGCGCAGACCAGCATGAACAATGTCGATTTCGGCAAATGAAAGTTGGTCAACAACATATCGACGCAGCGAAATCGATATCCCGGCGTAATGAAGATATCGGTCTCGCCGCTCCATGGCTGTACCAGGCCGTCGTCGGCGGCGGTGCTTTCCAGTAACCGTAAACTCGTCGTGCCGACGGCCACGACGCGCCCGCCCGACGCTCTGGCGGCGTTGATGGCATCCGCCGCTGCCTGGTCGATGCGGCCCCACTCCGCATGCATCTGGTGATCGTCCGTATCCTCGGCCGTCACCGGCAGGAAGGTACCGGCGCCGACATGAAGCGTCAGCAAAGCGCGCCCAATTCCGGCCTGCTCCAAGTCCTGCAGGAGCTCCGTCGTAAAATGCAATCCGGCTGTCGGCGCAGCCACGGCGCCCGCTTCGTCGGCGTAAACCGTCTGGTAGTCGACAAGATCACGGGCGTCGCCGTCGCGGCCCATGTAGGGCGGCAGGGGCATGCTTCCCTGTTGTTCCAGAATTTCAAGTAAATCGTCGCCTGTGCGGTCGAACTGGAGGTCAACTTCCGGCCCCACCCGCCTCGTCACCAGGGCGCTGAAGCCGCTGCCGAACGTCACCGTGTCCCCCTTGCGCAACCGCTTCGCCGGTTTGGCCAGCGTCGTCCAATTGCCGTCCCCGGCCGGCTGCAGCAACGTCACCTCGACCTGGGCCTCGCCGCGCTCTGCCGAGCGTATGCCCTTCATTCGAGCCGGTATGACGCGGGTGTCGTTGAAAACCAGCACATCGCCCGGGCTGAGACGCTTTGCCAGATCGCGCACGTGGGCGTCGGCCAGGCGTTCACCGATGCACAGCATGCGCGACGAATCGCGCGGGCTGACGGGCCGGTCCGCGATGGCTTCGCGCGGCAGTTCGAAATCAAACAAATCGACTTTCATGGCGGGGACTTACCACGAACGCCCGGCGGCGTCACCCGGATCACGCCACGCGGAACGGCAATGTCATGGGGCTGCGGAAGTTGGACGATGAAACCCACTCGAAATCGCGCGTACACAACTCGTATTCCGGTACCCTTTCGAGAAACTGCTTCATGGCAACTTCTGTGACCAGCCGGGCAAAATGGCTGCCGATGCAAAAGTGTTTGCCCATGCCGAACCCGAGATGCCCTTGCGGCATCCGGTCGATATCGTACACATCGGCATCGGGGAACTTGCGTTCGTCGCGGTTGGCGGCGCCATACAGCAGCGCCACACCATCGCCTTCCCGCATCGTCTGGCCGTGCATTTCGTGACCTTGCGTCAGAACGCGCTTGAAGCGCTGCGCCGAGGTGTTGAACCGCAGCGATTCTTCGATCGCCTGTGCCATGAGGCCGGGATCCTCCCGCACGCGCCGCCGCGCTTCGGGGTAATCATGCAGGTTCAGGGCGAAAATGCTCATGAAGCTGGACAGCGATTCGACGCCGGCCACGACGAACATGGATGTCGTCAGCACCACCTCCCGTTCCGTCAGCTTGTCGCCGTCGATCTCGGCTTCCGCAAGGTGGGTGACCAGATCGTCGCGCGGTTCGGCGCGGCGGATTGCCACTTCCTCGGCAATGAACTCGTTGAGCTCCTTGAAGGCGGCGTCGAGCGAGGGGTTGCGTCCCCTCGCCTCCTTGTCGGAAGAAACCGATAGCACCACCTTGTTGCGGGTTTCGACATGATCCCGCGCCGGCAGGCCGAGGAGCTGGAAGATGATGCCGACGGTTACCGCGCTGGAGAAGTCGGCGACGAAGTCGAACTCGCCCTTCTCGATGATCGCGTCGAGAGCAACGTCAGCCATCCCGCTAGTTGGTTCAACGACATGATCCAGGTTCTTCTTCAGGAAAGCCGCCTGGGCCAACGCCCGCAAGCGGTCGTGGCGGGGCGGGTCGGTGGTGCCCAGCGTGCCGCCGGAGCGGCCGGGTATTTCGTCGATCAGATTGCCGCGGGAGGAGGAAAATATCCGCCAGTTCTGCGCTGCCTCAACTACGTCGTCATAGCGTGAAAGAAACCAGATCTGCGCCTTGTCGGACCAATAACAGGGATAGTCGTCCCGCAACGCGCGGTATTGGCCGAAGGGATCGGCGTCGATGGACTTTGAATAAAGATCAAATGGTTCGGTTACCGAATTCAAGCGCTTCACCTCTCCTTTTTTCCGGTTAGGCCGTCCGCAGCGCGGCCGACGCCATCTCGCGCAGCTTCTTCTTTTGAATTTTGACGCCGTTTGCGCTCATCGTCACCGGAAAATCATCGACGGCCTGGATACCGGCCGGCACCTTGAACTTGGCCATGCCGGCGGAGCAGTGGGCCAGCAGCGAACTTTGATCAAAGGCAACACCATCTGTGGGAATGACGAAGGCGAATGCCCGCGTCCCAGACTCTGTGTCGACGCCGACGACCTGGACTTTATCCACGCCGGGATGGCTTTCGATATGGCTTTCGATTTCGGACGGATTGACGAGAAACCCGCCCAGCCGCAAGGCATCGCCCATACGGGCCAGGAAGACGAAGCCGCCGTCCGCTTCCGTGAAACCGAGATCGCCGGTGCGCACAAAACCATCTTCCGTCAGCGCTTTCTCCGTGGCCTCCGGGTCGCCCAGATACTCACGCATGCGGCTCGGCCCGGAGGTTTCGAGTTCGCCGGAGGAACCGTGGGGCAGGATCTCGCCGCTTTCGGGG
>CAYOAD010000102.1:0-14784 GCA_964401845.1 uncultured Rhodospirillaceae bacterium
GGTATTCAGCTTCGCGCCAAGCAGAAGCTCAAAGGCTATTACGGCAACATCACCGAAAAGCAGTTCCGCCGGACCTACGCCGAAGCCGACAAGCTGCGCGGCGATACCTCGGAAAACCTGATCGGCCTCCTGGAGCGCCGTCTGGACGCCGTGGTCTACCGCATGAAGTTCGTGCCCACCGTCTTCGCCGCTCGCCAGTTCGTCAACCACGGCCACGTCAAGGTCAACGGCAAGAAGGTCAATATCCCATCCTACCGCGTGAAGGTTGGCGACGTGATCGAGGTGAAGGAAAAATCCCGCGACATGGAGCTTGTGATGGAAGCCATCGACAGCCCCGAACGCGACTGGCCGGACTACATGGATGTCGACGCCAAGAAGCGCACCGGCACCTTCACTCGCATCCCCTTGCTGGCAGACGTACCGTACCCCGTCCAAATGGAACCCAATCTGGTGGTGGAGTACTACTCGAGATAACCACCCTGTTTTAGCGCCGCCATTTGGCGGCTGCGGCGATCCGAGATAAGCTGCTCAGCGGAAACGTTGAGCGGCTTTTTTCTTTGGGGAGCTTGCGATGACGGGATGGGGGAAGTGCACGGTTATCGCTGCGGTTGCGGTGGTGGGCGCGGTCGGACAGGGCGTTGCCGGGGCACGCTGGGAACAAATCTCAAACAAGCATGATTGCGTCATTCGCAACGCCGACCCGAAACCGCGGGAAACGGTGACCTGGTCGGGCGCCTGCGTCAACGGGCGGGCGCACGGCCACGGTACGCAGGTTTGGCGCTACTTCGAGGACGGGCAATGGCGGGAGCAGGTTTCCACCGGCAAGATCAGCAGCGGCCGGAATAGTGGTCGCAGTGTCGTCGTCTACGCCGACGGCAGGCGCTACGAAGGCGAAAGCTTTGACGGATATCACAACGGCCAGGGCGTCATGATTTACCCGGGCGGCAACAGATACGAAGGACGCTGGCGCTGGGGCAAGGCGCACGGCATAGGCGTTCTTGTGATGGCGGACGGTTTCCGGATGGAGGGAGACTGGACGAACGGATGCCTGAGAATAGGCGAGCGCGTGGCCGCGGTGGGAACGGCGGAATCGGCCTGCGGCACCGACTGATCAGGCCGGGCGCCACGCCGCTTTGAGTGCCGCCCCGCATTTGGCCAGCGCCTCGGCCCCCTGGGGCACAACGCCCGCCATGTTGATGAACGCGTGGATCATGCCGTCGTACTGCAGATACTCCGACTTCACACCCGCCGCCGTCAGGCTTTCGTGATAAGCGCGCCCTTCGTCGCGCAGGGGATCGAACCCTGCCGTGACGACCAGCGCCTGCGGCTGGCCGGCGAGATCGATACCGGAGTGGTAGGGCGAAAACTTGGGATCTTCGAGCTCCGCCGCCATATCGTTCAGGTAAAGGTCGAGGTACCAATCGATGCGTTCCCGCGTGAGGAAAAAACCGTCCTTGAATATCTCGTATGATTTCGACTGGCGGCGTGAATCCGTGGCGGGGTAGATCAGCAACTGGAACATCGGTCCGGGCTCGCCTGCTGCCGCCAGTTGCTGGCACACCACGACGGAAATATTGCCGCCCGCCGAATCGCCGCCGACAGCGATTCGCTCCGGATCGATACCCAATTCCTCAGCGGTGTCCCGCACCCAGCGGAAGGCCGCCAGGCAATCATCGACTCCCGCCGGGAACTTGGCCTCCGGCGCCAGGCGGTAATCGACCGAGATCACCGCACCGCCGGAGGCGTTGGCGATGATCCGGCAGGGTTCGTCGTGAGTGTCGAGATCGCCCAGGATCCAGCCGCCGCCGTGATAGAACACCAGGACGGGCAGGGGGCCGCCGCCGGCATTTGAAGGCTTGTAAATGCGGATCGGAACATCGCCGCCGGGCCCCGGAAATGTGCGATCTTCGACGCTTTGCACGGTCGTCGGACCGCCCCCCAGCAGCTTGGAGAACATGGCGAGTTGCTTGCGGCTGTCGGCGGGCGTCAGTTCCGAAACCGGAATCGTCCGCACCGCCTCGACGATGCTGCAGATAAGCTGGATTTTCGGGTCCAGCTTCAACCCATCCGCAGTGGTTCGCCGTCCCGCATACCAGAGACCAGAAACCCAGCCCGGCATCTTCAACGCCAGCAATCCGGCAACCACCTGTAACTTTGCCATTCCCTCACCCCGCGAATTTTCCCGGCCAGGATACTACGGTATTTCCCGCGAACTCAAAATCGGCGGCGTCGTAGGGGGCCTCAAATTTCTTCCAATCCGCCCGTCGATTTGCTAAGGCCATTTGCAGGTAATCGTTTTTCATCGGGGGGTATGTCATGACCACGTCAATCGGTACGACCGAGCAACTGCGCGATCCCAATTATACGCCGCCGCTGGCCCAGGCCGTGCCGCTGGGCATCCAGCATGTATTGGCGATGTTCGTCTCTAACGGTACGCCCGCGATCATCGTTTGCGGCGTCGCCGGTTTCGGCTTCGGCTCCAATTCGCCGGACTTTCCCCAGATGATCTACATGATTCAGATGGCGATGTTCTTTGCCGGGATCGCCACGTTGTTTCAGACCATTGGTATCGGTCCCGTGGGCGCCCGGTTGCCGATCGTCCAGGGCACCAGTTTCGCCTTTCTTCCCATCATGATCCCCTTGGTGGCCGGTAAGGGTGTCGACGCCATGCCCGCGCTGTTCGGCGGCGTCATTATCGGCGGTCTCTTCCACGCTTTCCTGGGCACCTTCATCGGCAAAATCCGCTTTGCCTTGCCGCCGCTTGTCACCGGGCTGGTGGTTCTGATGATCGGCCTGGCCCTAGTGCGGGTGGGTATCCAGTACGCCGCGGGTGGCGTCCCGGCGATGGGCAAGCCCGAATTCGGCAGCCTGGAAAACTGGTCCATGGCACTTGTGGTGATCGCCGTTACCCTGGCCTTGAAGTTCTTCACCCGAGGCATGGTGTCGATCGCCGCCGTCCTGTTGGGCCTGATTGCCGGTTATGTCGTCGCCTACTTCATGGGCGAAGTCCAATTTGGCAACGTCGCGCGAGCGGCGTCCTTCGCCGTCCCCGACCCGCTCCACTTCGGGTTCGAGTTCAGCCTTGCCGCGGTTATCGGGTTCTGCCTTATGGCTTTCGTTTCGGCGGTCGAAACCGTGGGCGACGTTTCCGGTATTACCAAGGGCGGCGCACAACGCGAAGCCACTGCCGAGGAGATCACCGGCGCCACCTACGCCGATGGTTTTGGCTCGGCGATAGCCGGCGTGTTCGGCAGCCTGCCCAACACCTCGTTCAGCCAGAACGTCGGTCTGATCGCCATGACCGGCGTGATGAGCAGTCACGTCGTGACCTACGGGGCGATCTTCCTCATCCTCTGCGGGCTTATTCCGAAGGTCGGCGCCATCATCTCCACGGTGCCCATCGAAGTGCTGGGCGGCGGCGTCATCGTCATGTTCGGCATGGTCTGCGCTGCCGGCGTTTCCATGCTCTCGGACGTCAAATGGAACCGGCGCAACATGGTGATCTTCGCCGTCTCGCTGTCCGTCGGCCTCGGCCTGCAACTGGTGCCCGACGCCCTGCAGCACCTGCCGTCAACGCCCAAGGTCCTGTTGACATCGGGTCTGCTGCCGGCCGCCTTCATCGCCATCGTTTTGAACCTGGTCCTGCCGGAGGAAGTAACGGAAGATCAGACGGAGGAAATTTCCGGCGGCATGTCCGGTCACGAAGGCGACTAACCGGCTATCAGCGCTCAGTGACAAAAAAACCCCGCCTGAAAAGGCGGGGTTTTCTTTTTCTTGGCGTTGGTGGCTTAAGCCGCCTGCGTCTCCACGCCCTTGTCGGTGAGGAGCTGCTGCAGTTCGCCGCTTTCGAACATCTCGCGGATGATGTCGCAGCCCCCGACGAACTCGCCCTTGACGTAGAGCTGCGGAATGGTCGGCCATTCGGAGAACTGCTTGATGCCTTCGCGCACCTGCGGGTCCATCAGGACGTCGACGCCCTTGAACTTGACGCCCACGTGGGTCAGTACCTGGACCACGGTCGCGGAAAAACCGCACTGGGGAAAGACGGGCGTGCCCTTCATGAAGAGGACGACGGGCTGGTCGTCGATTTCCTGCTGGATGCGTTCGAATACGGGGTTGTCGGTCATAATGTTCGGTTCCTTGATCTTGGACGCGTGTCGGACATGTTGGGGGGCTAGTCGCGCGCCACGGTCGTGAGGGCCAACGCATGCAGGGCGCTATCCATGCTGCCTTTCAGCGCTTTGTATACCATTTGATGCTGTTGCACACGGCTTTTTCCGGCGAATGACGCCGATGTGACCTGCGCCGCGTAATGGTCGCCGTCGCCGCGCAAATCTTCGATTAAAACCTCGGCATCGGGGATGCCTTCGCGTATTAGGCGTTCAATATCCGCCGCTTCCATCGCCATGATTGGGTCTCTCTCTTTTGCCGTTCAAACTAATTACCGGAGGACATGAAGTCGGGCAGCCAGCTTTCGTGCGCCGCCCGGATTTCAGTCAGGGATATGGTGTGTACCCCACCAATTATCAACGCTTCGGCGCCGACAATTCCGGCGCGGGAGGCGGGAACGCCGCATTCCCGGGCCGCTTCGAGGATGCCGGCCACATGGTCGGGCGCGCATTCGACAATGTAGCGAGCTTGGTCTTCGCCAAATAGGTAAGCGTGGGCTGCGATGCCGTCCGGCAGGGTGATATCGGCGCCGAGACCGCCGGCCAAGGCCATTTCGCTGACCGCCAGCAGGATGCCGCCGTCCGAGATGTCGTGACAGGCGGCGACGTTACCGTCGACGATCTGCCCGCGCACGAAGTCGCCGTTGCGGCGCTCAGCCTCCAAATCGACCGGCGGCGGTGCGCCATCTTCCGTGCCGGCGATCTCGCGGGCATAGATGGAGGCGCCGAGGTGCCCCCGGGATTCGCCGATGACGATGATGATATTGCCGGAGCTTGTGAAACCCGCGCCAACTGTTTGCTCCAGATCTGCGATCAGGCCGACGCCGCCGATGGTGGGCGTGGGCTGGACGCCGGAGCCCTGGGTTTCGTTGTAGAGCGAGACGTTGCCTGACACGACGGGGAAGTCCAGCGCGGTACAGGCCGCGCGCATCCCCTCAATGGCGCCGACGAACTGGCCCATAATCTCGGGCCGTTCGGGATTGCCGAAGTTCATGCAGTCGGTAATGGCGAGCGGCTTGGCGCCCACGGCCGTCAGATTGCGCCAGGCCTCCGCCACCGCCTGTGCACCGCCGCTTTCGGGGTGGGCGCGGCAATAGCGCGGGGTGCAGTCCGATGTCGAGGCCAGGCCCTTGTTGCCGCCGGCGATGCGGACAACAGCGGCGTCACCGCCCGGCCGCTGCACGGTATGGCCCATCACGAGGTGGTCGTACTGGTCCCAGATCCAGCGTTTGGAGCAGATGTCGGGGGAGGAAACGAGCTTGAGCAACGCCTGATCGGCGGGTACGTCGGGCGCGACGTCGGCCGGGTCGAGATCGGCCGGGCGTTCGGTCGCGGTCCAAGGGCGGTCGTACTCGGGCGATGCCTCGGACAGCGGATCGATGGGAAGGTCGGCGACTTGTCCACCATGCATCGACAAAGTCATGCGGCCTGTATCGGTAAGCTCGCCGATTACCGAGAAGTCCAGCTCCCATTTCTCGAAGATGGCGCGGGCCTCGTCTTCGCGGCCCTTGTGCAGCACCATGAGCATGCGCTCCTGGCTTTCCGACAGCATGATTTCATAGGGCGTCATACCGGTCTCGCGCTGCGGGACGTGGTCGAGGTTGATCTCGATGCCGACGCCGCCCTTGCCGGCCATCTCGAACGATGACGAGGTCAAGCCAGCGGCGCCCATGTCCTGAATGGCAACGATGGCATCGGTGGACATCAGCTCTAGGCAGGCCTCAAGCAGCAGTTTTTCCGTGAAGGGGTCGCCGACCTGAACGGTGGGGCGCTTTTCCTCGGAATCCTCGTCGAACTCGGCGGAGGCCATGGTGGCGCCGTGAATGCCGTCACGACCCGTCTTGGATCCGACATAGATGACGGGATTGCCGACTCCGGCGGCGGTCGAATAGAAGATCTTGTCGGTGTCCACCAGGCCGATGGTCATGGCGTTGACCAGAATGTTGCCGTCGTAGGACGAATGGAAGGTACATTCGCCGCCCACCGTCGGCACGCCCATGCAGTTGCCGTAGCCGCCGATGCCGGCGACGACACCGTCGACCAGGTGACGGGTCTTGAAATGGTCCGGGCTGCCGAAACGCAGCGCATTGAGGTTGGCGATGGGCCGTGCGCCCATGGTGAAAACGTCGCGCATGATGCCGCCGACGCCGGTGGCAGCGCCCTGGTAGGGTTCGATGTAAGAGGGGTGGTTGTGGCTCTCCATCTTGAAGACGGCTGCCTGGTCGTCACCGATGTCGACGATCCCGGCATTCTCGCCCGGCCCGCAGATCACCCACGGCGCCTCGGTCGGCAGCGTCTTGAGCCACTTCTTGGAGGATTTGTAGGAGCAGTGCTCCGACCACATGACGGAAAATATACCGAGCTCCGTGATGTTGGGCTCCCGGCCCATGATCTCAAGCACCAGGCCGTACTCCTCCTGGGTCAGGCCATGTTCGGCGACGATGTCCGGCGTGATTTCGACGTCCAGCAAGGCGCTCATGACAGCGCCTCCACCAGGCCATCGAACAGTCCGCGGCCGTCGGTGCAGCCGTGCAACGGCTCGACGTGGTTTTCGGGGTGCGGCATCATGCCGAGCACATTGCCGCGTTCGTTGAGAATGCCGGCAATGTCGCGGGCCGAGCCGTTGGGATTGCCCTTGCCGCCGGTCTCGCCTTCGGCGTTGCAATAGCGGAAGCCCACCCGCCCTTCGCCTTCCAGGCGGTCGAGCGTGTCTTCGTCGGCAAAGTAATTGCCGTCGTGATGGGCGACGGGCACGCGGATCACGTCACCCTTGTCCAAGCTGCGCACGAACGGTGTTTCCTCGGCCTCGACCTTAAGGTGGACGTCGCGGCAGACGAACTTAAGGCTGGCATTGCGCATCAAGGCGCCGGGCAGCAGCCCCGCTTCCGTCAGCATTTGAAAGCCGTTGCAGACGCCCAAGACAGCCACGCCTTGCCCGGCCCGGTCAATGACTTCGTTCATGACGGGGGAGCGGGCGGCCATGGCGCCTGCGCGGAGGTAATCGCCGTAGGCGAAGCCGCCGGGCAGGACGATCAGATCATAGCCGGGTAGGGCGGTTTCACGATGCCAGACCAGATCCGGCCGCCTTCCCATGCTGAGGGTGAGCGCGTCGACCATGTCGACTTCGCGATTGGAACCGGGAAAAACGATAACGGCGGCTTTCATATCGACCGCTCTTCGCTGCTAATCATTTGTCCGACGTTACTCCGCAAGATCGATCGAATAATCCTCGATCACGGTGTTGGCGAGGAGCTTCTCGCACATGTCGGCCACCTGAGTCCGCGCGGCGGTCTCGTCGTCCGCTTCGAGATCAATTTCGATGACCTTGCCTTGACGAACCTCGCCAACGCCTTCGAAGCCCAATCCGCCCAAGGCGTGTTCGATGGCTTTGCCCTGCGGATCCAACACGCCGCGTTTCAGCGTTACATTCACGATGGCTTTCACCGCCCTCTCCCAAAAACTACTGCATTAGCGTCGGACCCTGCAGATCACGGGGTCCGGATTCCGGCATGATGCCCAGACGTTGGGCGACTTCCTGATAAGCTTCCGCTTCGTTGCCAAGCCCATGGCGGAAGCGGTCCTTGTCCAGCTTGTCGTTGGTCTTCTGGTCCCACAGCCGACAATTGTCTGGGCTGATTTCGTCAGCCACGATGGTACGGACTTCGTCGTTGAAAAAGTAGCGTCCAAACTCCAGCTTGAAGTCGATCAGGCGAATGCCGATGCCGAGAAACAGTCCGCCGAGGAAATCGTTAACGCGCAGCGACATGGAAATCATGTCGTCGATTTCCTGCGGCGCTGCCCAACCGAAGCAGGCGATATGCTCCTCGGTGACGAGCGGGTTCTTGAGGTCGCCCGATTTGTAGTTGAACTCGACGATCGTGCGGGGCAGGTGGGTGCCTTCCTCGATACCCAGGCGCTCGGCAAACGTGCCGGCGGCGACGTTTCTGACCTTGACCGCCAGCGGTATGATTTCGACTTCCTTGACCAATTGCTCACGCATGTTCAGGCGGCGCATGAAATGGGTCGGAATGCCGATTTCGCCGATCCGCGTCATAAGATATTCGGATATGCGGTTGTTCAACACACCTTTACCGGTGATCGTACCGGTTTTTTCGGCATTATTGGTGCTGGTGTCGTCCTTGAAATACTGAACGATCGTGCCGGGCTCGGGGCCTTGGAACAATACCTTGGCCCTGCCTTCATAGATTTGCCTGCGACGGGACATTTTTGGCCTTTGAAATTGATGAGGGCGGCGTCCATGGGCCGCCCGGCCGCCGCCCGGAACGTCGGGCCGGCGAAGAATTCGGGACACTACCCGAACTCATGTTGCATTACAACATATTGGCTGTCGCGCCCTCGCAACGGGGATTGTCCGGTATATTGGACGCTGGTGGAGGGAGTATTCGGGCGCGCAGGCCTACCGTTTAGCGAAGTCCGACATGCAGGCTGTACCGTACGAATGGCGGCGTGATTTGTCGGATGCTGTCCGACCGCCACGGTCCGGTTCGGATGTTTTTGTTTTCCGGGTCTGTAATTGGACGGAAAACACCCAATATATATGGGTATGGATGTGCGGTGGCGGGTGATTGGGCGTCAATGCGGTTGATTCGTTGCCACCTAAGCGTTATGCCTTGGCCCAATGTATTCCCACCGGAACAAGTGACGGAGACCTACTTCCCATGACCACTTTCAACGACCGCGAAAAGGCGCAAGAAGCCAAGTACGCTCAGGACAAAGAAATTGACTTCAAGGCCAGTGCCCGGCGCAACAAGTTGCTGGGTCTGTGGGTTGCGGAGCTGATGGGAATTACCGGTGAGGCCGCGGACGCCTACGCGCGCGAGGTCATCGAAAGCGATTTCGAGGAAGCCGGGGACGATGACGTTCTCCGCAAGGTCTGGGCGGATCTACAGGCCAAGAATGTCGACATCTCCGAACATCGCGTCCGGGTTCAC
The DNA here is from genome assembly GCA_964401845.1 of uncultured Rhodospirillaceae bacterium. Lineage (GTDB taxonomy): Bacteria > Pseudomonadota > Alphaproteobacteria > UBA2966 > UBA2966 > CAYFKJ01. Next base: position 9,122 of record CAYOAD010000102.1, read on the forward strand.
ATGGATCAACTGATGGCCGAAGCCCGGCAGCAGATCATCGACGAAATGTAGAGTTTCGCTCAAGCCTCGCCGAAGACGCGCTTGAATACGGTGTCGACGTGCTTGGTGTGGTATCCGAGGTCGAATAGCCCTTCCAGTTCATCGATGGCCAAGGCGGCGGTGACTTCGCCGTCTTCCTTCAGTAGATCATGGAAGCTCGCGCCCTCCTGCCAGACCCGCATGGCATTGCGCTGGACGATCTTGTAGGCGTCCTCACGGCTGACCCCGGCCTGCGTCAGCGCCAACAGCACCCGTTGGGAATGGATCAGTCCGCCCAGTTGGTCGAGATTCTTCTGCATGGCCTCGGGATAGACCGTCAGCTTTTCGATGACGCCGGCCAACCGGTTCAGCGCGAAATCAAGCGTGATGGTGGCGTCGGGGCCGAACATGCGCTCGACCGAGGAATGCGAGATGTCGCGCTCGTGCCACAGCGCCACGTTTTCCATGGCCGGCACCGTCGCGGCCCGTACGACGCGGGCAAGACCCGTCAGGTTTTCGGTCAATATGGGATTGCGCTTGTGGGGCATGGCGGAAGAGCCTTTTTGGCCCTCCGAGAAGAATTCTTCCGCCTCCCGCACTTCCGTCCGCTGCAGGTGGCGGATTTCGGTCGCGACGCGTTCCACCGAACTGGCGATCACGCCCAAGACGGCGAAGAACATGGCGTGCCGATCGCGCGGGATGACCTGGGTCGATACCGGCTCGAACGCCAGGCCGAGCCGCTCCGCGACGTGTTCTTCCACTCGCGGATCGATGTTGGCGAACGTGCCCACCGCCCCGGAAATGGCACAGGTGGCGATTTCCTCGCGCGCAGCTTCCAGACGCTCACGGCCGCGCTCGAATTCGGCATAGGCCTGGGCGAGTTTCAGGCCAAAGGTCGTGGGTTCGGCATGGATGCCGTGGCTGCGGCCCATGCAAACGGTGTTCTTGTGCTCCATCGCCCTGGTTTTAAGCGCCGCCAGCACGCGGTCCATATCGGCCAGCAGGATATCGGCGGAGCGGCTGAGCTGAACGGCCAGGCATGTATCCAGAACGTCGGACGAAGTCATACCCTGGTGGATGAAGCGCGCCGGCTCGCCGACGTGCTCCGCCACGTTGGTGAGGAAGGCGATGACGTCGTGCTTGGTTTCCCGTTCGATTTCATCGATCCGTTCAACCTCGAAGGCGCCCTTGTCGCGGATGGCGGCCACGGCGTCCTGCGGGATGACGCCCAACTCCGCCTGTGCCTCGCAAGCATAGGTCTCGATGTCGAGCCAGATCTGAAATTTGGATTCGGGTTCCCAGATGGCAACCATCTCGGGACGGGAGTAACGCGGGATCATCTCGGCCTCAAGGCAATACTAAAACGAATGGGGGAGCTATAGCCCGCCGCGTCGAGCAATGCAAATTGGGGCACTAGCCGGCTAGATCGAGAAGTTCAGATTTCCCAGGCGTTCCGTCAGTTTGATGTTTTCGGCATAGTCGACGGGGACGGCAATGAGAGCGGGGCCTTCCTGGGCGAATCCCTCGGTCAACGCCTCGGTCAGCTGATCCGCCGCCGTCAGGGTGCGGCTCCACATGCCGAACGATTTTGCCAACAGGCCGAAATCGGGGTTGTTGAAGGCCAGATCCGAGTGTTTGCCGTCGAAGGAGATTTGCTGCTTCCATTTGATTAGCCCGTATTCGTTGTCACACCAGACCATCATGACGACGTTGAGCTTCAACCGGGCCAGGGTTTCCAGATCCTGGACGTTCATCAGGAAACCGGCGTCGCCGGCGATGGCCAGGACGCGGCGGTCGGGCAGGGCGATCTTGGCGCCCATGGCGCCGGGCAGCGCGAAACCCATACTGCAGAAACCGTTGGAAATCAGGCAGGTGTTGGCATCCTCGCACTGGTAGTAGCGCGATATCCACATCTTGTGGGCTCCGACGTCGGACAAAAGGATGTCGCTGGGGCCCATGAATTCCCGCACATCCCAGAGAATTTTTTGCGGTTTCATGGGGAACGCCTGGTCGTCTTTTTCCAGGGCGAAGTCGTCGAGAATGGCATCGCGCAGCCTGGCACGGTCGCTGATGTCGAAGAGCGGCAGCCGCCCGTCGGCCGAAAAACGGTCGTTGAGTTCTTCGTTGACCCGCCAAAGGGCGTCCGCGACATCCGCCACGACATCGACGTCCACGGGGTAATGCTGATCCACCTCTGCCGGCGTGAAATCAATGTGGATGATCTTCTTGCCGGCGGCATGAACGTTCCAGAAGCTCGGGCTGTATTCCACCAGGTCGTAACCGACGGCGATAACCAGATCGGCCTCATCGAGGGCCAGATTGATGTAGTCGCGGCCTTGCAACCCCATGGTCATGAGGCAGTGCGGATCGCTCATGGGCACTGCGCCCTTGCCCATGAAGGTGTTGACAACGCCAATGCCGGCCTTGTGAGCCAGGCGTTTGAGTTGCTTGGCCGCGCGTTTTCGCACGGCGCCATTGCCGGCCAGGATGATCGGGCTTTTGGCCTCGCCGATGAGTTCGGCGGCGGCGGCAACGGCTTTGTGGTCGGCGCCCGCGCGACGGGTTTTCAACACCCGCATCGGCGCGGCATCCGTTTCGCCCTTGGCGACGTCTTCCGGCAGTTCGATGACCGCGGCTCCGGGCTTTTCCGATTCAGCAACCTTGAAGGCCTTGCGCACGACCTCCGGCACGGTGGCCGGGTCCCAGATTGATTGCGCCCATTTGCTGATGGGCTGGAACATGGCGACCGAGTCCATGTTCTGGTGTGATTCCTTGTGCAGGCGTTTCGTGCTGCCCTGGCCGATGATGCAGACAAGGGGCGCCCGGTCCATGTTGGCGTCGGCGACGCCGGTCACGAGGTTGGTCGCGCCGGGCCCCAGGGTGCCGAGGCAGACGCCGGCCTTGCCGGTCAACCGGCCGTAGGCGTCCGCCGCGAAAGCGGCCGCCTGCTCGTGGCGGCAAAGAACGAATTCGATGGGACTGTCGAGCAGGGAGATCATCAGGTCGGCATTTTCCTCGCCCGGCACGCCGAAAATACAACTGACGCCTTCGGCTTCCAGGCAACGCACGAACAGATCTGACGCTTTCATGGTAATCCCCAAATTTGATTTGTTGCCTACTTAATTTGGCTGTTTGCGGGAAAGGTCAATTCACGTGATAGTTAACAGTTGGCTTGTCTGCCCGCTATAATGGCAGCCTTGGCGGAGAACGTTAGGGGCCGCCCAACAAATACTTCTGCAGGACAAGGACGATGCTCGATCTCAGTGACACGGCGCTCATGCGCCAACAATGCTACATCGACGGCGAATGGGCCGATGCCGATTCAGGCGAAACCATAGACGTGACCAACCCCGCCACCGGCGACGTCTTGGGCACGGTTCCCAATATGGGGGCTGAGGAAACCCGCCGGGCGATCGAGGCGGCAAACGCCGCATTACCGGCGTGGCGCGGAAAAACGGCCAAGGAGAGAGCCGTCATTCTGCGCCGCTGGTTCGACCTGATGATGGAAAACCAGGAAACGCTGGGCCGCCTCATGACGGCGGAACAGGGCAAGCCCCTGGCCGAAGCGAAGGGCGAGGTCGCCTATGCCGCTTCGTTCATCGAATGGTTCGCCGAAGAGGGCAAACGCGCCTACGGTGATACCATTCCCGGACACCAATCGGATAAGCGGATCGTCGTCATCAAGGAACCGATCGGCGTCACCGCGGCGATAACCCCGTGGAATTTTCCCGCCGCCATGATTACCCGCAAGGCGGGGCCGGCGCTGGCTGCCGGCTGCACCATGGTGGTCAAACCCGCGACAGCGACGCCGTTCTCCGCCCTGGCGCTGTGTGAACTGGCCGAGCGCGCGGGCATTCCCAAAGGCGTCCTCAGTTGCGTCACCGGTTCCGCCCGCGCCATCGGCGGCGAAATGACGTCGAACCCCATCGTCCGCAAAGTGACGTTCACGGGATCGACCGAGGTCGGAAAGAAGCTGATGGAGCAGTGCGCCGCCACGGTCAAGAAGACAGGCATGGAACTCGGCGGCAACGCCCCGTTTATCGTTTTCGATGACGCCGATCTGGAATCGGCCGTCGCCGGCGCCATGATGTCGAAGTACCGCAACACCGGTCAGACCTGCGTTTGCGCCAACCGCCTGCTAGTCCAGTCCGGCATCTATGACGCCTTTGCCGAAAAGCTGGCCGCAGCGGTAAGCAAGATGCAGGTCGGCAATGGCCTGGAGGGAGATTTCGACCAGGGGCCGCTGATCGATATGGCGGCTGTCGAGAAGGTCGAGGAACACATTGCCGACGCCGTCGGCAAGGGCGCCGAGATTGCCGTCGGCGGCAAACGCCACGTCAAGGGCGGTACGTTCTTTGAACCGACCATTTTGACCGGCGTTACCACGGACATGGCCGTGGCGCGGGAGGAGACATTCGGCCCGTTGGCGCCGCTCTTCAAGTTTGAGACCGAAGCGGAAGCCATCCAGATGGCCAACGACACGGAGTTCGGCCTGGCGGCCTATTTCTACAGCCGCGATATCGGCCGGGTCTGGCGGGTGTCGGAGGGTGTGGAATATGGCATCGTCGGCATTAACACCGGCATCATTTCAACCGAAGTGGCCCCCTTCGGCGGCATGAAGGGATCCGGCCTCGGCCGCGAGGGTTCCAAGTACGGGCTCGATGACTTCCTGGAGATCAAGTACCTCTGTATGGGGGATGTCGATAAATAGATGATGGTGGGGGCACACTTTGGTGCCCCTCCTCTGCTGACTTTGCAGATTATTTTGGCAGTGAGCCATCTGATACAAATCTAAGTTTTTTTCTGCCTTGTGGGCAAGCTTGGTTTTTCGACGATTATTGGAAATTCTTAAAGCAGAATTTCAGTACATGATCAAAATTGTCGATAGTTTTTTGTCGAATTGGAAAGTTGTTCCCATGGAGACTTTTTCTTGGAAAAAGCGAGCGATGTTTTTCTTGCTAATTTTCGATACTTCAGTTTCCTTCGCTATTAGCTTCTTTCCTTCTTCCGATATCAAGTTTTCTAGTTTTCGTTTTTTAAAATTTTTTGAGAACGCATCACCCAGTGTATTCACAACTCCGTCAGCCAAAAACCATTCCGACTGATACTTGATTCCTGCGTTTTCCCCGGCGGTATCTTTGTCCAATAAAATAATGAATGAAAGGCCCCAACCCAAAAAGAGCGAGATTATTGGGCCTAAGTTATTGGCACCACTGGATGGTACAAAATTTAGCTTATATTTGTCTCCAAAGTGTTGTTTTGAGAAATAGTAAAAAGCAAAAAAATCAGCTTTACCTTCTAGCAGTACAGTTCTGTCCAAAAATTCAAGTTTGCTCGGAGCATAGTCCAGCCTATCCAAAATAGGCTGAAAATAGGTTATACCATCTGGATTTTTTCCAACGAATTCTCGATATCTTTGTAAATGTATATTCGTATCTGAAACTGTGGCAATAGTTGCTTGCTCCATATCGTCTTCGTAATCGATAGCGTCGTTGATTACGATAAACGCACCTTCCAACCATCTGGGATTAATCATGTAATGACTGTGTGTGGAGTAAATTATGATGTTGTTTCCTTGGGATATATTTTCAAAACTGATAACGTAAAATATCTTTCGCACTTTCAGGAATGACGGCTTCTTCTTA